>JAFSPK010000079.1:0-79397 GCA_017443005.1 Acidaminococcaceae bacterium | reverse complement strand
CGCCACACCGCCTTTGGCGATGGGGAAGAGGGCGTCGACGACGCGCTGGCCGGTAACCATGGGTTCCGTCGGGGGCAGTTTTTCTTTGTAGGGACGGCTCCGGCGCACAGGCCAGGTCTGGAGCATCGGGTACTCCGTTACGTTGCCGTCTTTGTCTTTGATTTTGTAAACCGGATCCAGAATGGTGGCTTCGCCGCTGAACACCCACTCCACAACGCCTTCCTTGCGGGGAGGCAGCATGATCTTGTGGAGTACGGCCGGGGTCTCCTGGACCACGCCGATGATGTCGCCGCCCGTTACGTGGTCGCCGACATGTACTTTCGGTTCAAATTTCCATTTTTTCTCACGGTTCAGTTTGGGCACTTCCACGCCGCGGGTGATACGGTCGCCCGCTTTGTTGTACAGCACGTCCAGCGGACGCTGGATGCCGTCGAAGATGCCTTCGATCAGACCCGGCGCCAGTTCTACGGACAGCGGGGAACCGGTTGATTCCACCGGCTCGCCGGGTCCCAGGCCTGCCGTTTCTTCATATACCTGAATGGAGGCCATGTCGCCCCGCAATTCGATTACCTCGCCAATCAGATGCTTCTCGCTGACACGGACCACGTCGTAGAGTTCTACGTCGCCCATGCCGCTGGCAACGATCAGCGGGCCTGATACTTTTACTATAGTTCCACTCATCGGCTATTTACCTACCCTTCCTTAAACAGAATGTCTGCGCCAACAGCCTTCTCAACATTGCCTTTCAGCCTTTTCATGCCCAGCCCCAGGCTGCCCTTGGCGGACGGGATGGGGATAATGGCAGGAAATGTCGCAGTAGTGTAATAATCAATTGCTTCGGGTACCAGCTGGGCGGCTTCTTCGGTGATGTAGATGACCGCATACCCTTTGTCCGCCAGTTTGTGTATCCGTTTTTCTATCATGGGTCCCTGTTCCTCGTAATACACATCCAGGCCGATCGCCTTGAAGATCATTACGGAACCGGGGTCGCCAATGACCGCGATTTTTCGTTCCTTCATAGACAGCCGCCTTTCTATGCGTATAATTCGGGCAGCTCGTAATCAAAGCCGCCGCGCTTGGCTCCGAAAATCACCCGGAGGGCTTTGGCTTCCGCCTCGCGGCCCATGAGGTATCCGATGATCGGACCCAGGGAAAACATATCCCATTTCACACTGCGCAGAACATGCATCAGCGCCGTTTCCATTTTACGTTTCAGAACAGATGCATCGCCGGTGGTAACATATTCCTCCACAGTCTGGGAAATAAGCTTGCCGTTCTTGCCTCTGTTGAATTTCGCTCCCAGCTGTTCCATGGGGGTGTCCATCCCTTCCAGGAACACGTTGAAATCAATTTCCCCGCCTTCCAGGAGCATGAGACGCAGCTTGTCCACGTCCCAGTTGAGGAGCCTTGCCCTCACTACGCTGCGGGCGTTCTGGAAGTCTGCCTGCAGGGAGAAGTAGTCCCGGACGAAGCTGTGGTCGTGTTTATCATCCAGCACGTTTTTGATGTGACGGAACATGGCTCCGTCAATCTCGGCGCTGAGTTTCAGCGGGTCAACCCCCCGCGATGTTTCTGCCTCGATCCGGTTCAGGGTATCCCGGTAGACTTTGGGCAGGGGTTCATAGTTAGCTGTGGTCACGCACTCCTTCAGCTGTTCCAGGGGGAAGGATCCGCCGTCGATGAGCACGTCGGGTGCTTCGACGCCCAGAAGACGCGCTTTCAGCAGCGTCTTGAGGTTGTGTCCGTCCACTTCCAGCAGGAAAAGGCTGGTGAGTTCCGGTGCGGGGGTAACTTCCCACACGATCCGCCTGGAAATCTGCAGCTGCTCCCGGATGACGTAGTCAATTTCTTCCGTCGCAAGCTGTTCGGGACTCAGGTTTCCGCCGTACCCGGTTTCCAGCAGCAGCGCCAGTGCTTCCTGAAACGAACCTGCCTCGTAGATACGTCTCAGCTTGGCCGCGTCCAGCATCTTTGTGGAGAGCTGGCTGATACGGCCTACTGCGTATTCATAACTTGCCTGCGGCATGCTATTTCACCTCCGCGGCAAAGAGCATGTCCGCCACTTCCTTTTCGATCCGGGTGCGGACATCCCTCATAATCGTTGCAAAGGATCCGTCGAAATCACTTGTTTTGCCCTGCAGGAGGATGCCGCCGGAGAACTTCGCCGTCTCGTCGGACAGCGTCAGTTTTCCCTGCTTGCCTGCCTTGACCAGCGCTTCGTTCAGCCGGGCCAGGAAGCCTCCTTCGTATTTCGCCCTGTCCGCTGCCGGCACACAGATTTTTTCCGTTCCGGTTTCAGCGGATTTCACGACAATGGAAGTAATGAACTGCTCCCATTTGTAATCCGGCATGGCGTTGATGGTTTCTTCCGCTTTGGCAAACGCTTCCTCCAGCACCTGGCGCTTACTGTCCAGGGCGTTCTTCCTGGCTTCCAGTTCGGCGATCAGGGTCTGGCGGCGGGCTGCCTCGTCGGCATCGGCCGCAGCCTGGGCATTGATTTCATCTATTTTTACCTTTGCAGCAGCTTTTATTTTTTCAGTAGAGGCAGCGGCCTTTTTCTTGGCGGCATCAACAATTTCAGCCGCTTCCCGGGCGCCGTCTTCCTCTATCTTGAGAATAATCTTGTTTGCTGCCATCGGTCTTCCTCCCTTAGAGCTTTACACCGTTTACCATGATGAAGGAGATGAGCAGTGCCAATACTGCGTAGGTTTCAACCATGGCTGCCAGAATGATGCCCTTACCGGTTTCTTCCGGGCGCTTTGCGCACAGGTAAATGCCGGAAGCGGCAACTTTGCCCTGGTACAGACCGCTCATCAGGCCGCCGATGGCCATCGGCAGGGCGGCGCAGAACAGGGCGATACCCTGGTCGGTGGTCAGTTCCTTCACGTTGCCGTCAATCACGCCCAGGTTCAGGACGATGATGAATGCGATCAGCAGGCCGTAAATGCCCTGGGTACCCGGCAGAGCCTGGAGTACGAGCACGTTACCGAACTTGTCCGGATCTTCGGATACGACACCGGCCGCGGCCTGACCCGCAATACCTACGCCCATGGCGCTCCCTACGCCGGCTACACCGGCGGCAACTGCTGCGCCTGCAAAAGCAAGAGCTGTTCCTAAAGTAATCATAATTAACTGCCTCCTTTAAAATTTCGTTTATATAAAATTTTTTGTTACACGGATTTGTTACACGGTTTTCATTGTTTCATTGCAGAATTTTTTTGCTGCAAATTTTTAAGATTTTTTGCTGCATTATTGCGTTGCATTTTTTTCTGCAATGATTTGCTGAAATTTTTTTACGTTTTTCTACTTCGTCACGTTCATGTACTTGGTCCGGATGGCCAGGGGTACGAACGCCTTGCCGCCGGCTTCATAGAACTTGCCGAAGAATTCGATGTACTGCAGACGGCTGCTGTGTACGAAGGCGCCCAGTACATTGATGATGATGTTGAAGAGGTGACCGCCCAAAAGTACCAGCACGGCTACGATGGTTCCCACCGGTCCCGCTTCCAGAAGCATCTGCGCGATGGTGTTGATAACCATGGCGATAACGCCTGTGGCCAGACCCAGCGCAAAGATTCGGGAGTAGCTGAGCAGGTCGCTCATGTATCCGCTGATGTTGTAGAGGCTGAGGAGGCCACCCATCAGTTTTCCCACGATGCCTTCCTTGGCGCGCCCGCCCGTCAGTACGATGATGGCGGCGCCTGCGATGGCCAGATACTTGCCGGTGGGTCCCGGTACGACGGCCATGCAGAAGAAGCCCGCGAACATGATCAGCCAGCTGATCTCGTCACAGAAGGCTCCGAAGATGTCTCCGTCCCGGATGAGCATGTAGGCTTTCAGCAGCATGCCGCAGACCAGGTGCAGGATGCCCAGCCCAAAGCAGAGGGCCAGCATCTTTAACGGTTCCTTCATGGGCACGAAGAGCAGCGGATGCAGCTCCAGGCCGAACCAGCCGCCGAAGAGGGCGCCCCAGATGACGGTGGAGATGCTGCCGAAGAGGATGACCATGCCCAGCTTGCCGGCAAAGCCCTGAGGCTTGGCCAGTTTCATGGCGATCAGCAGGCCGATGGTGAGCACCAGGCCGTACCCTGCGTCCGAGAGCATCATGCCGAAGAAGATAAAGTGGAACGGCGCCATCAGGAAGTCCGGGTCAATGCTGCCCGCCTGGGGCCGTGAATACAATTCGATAACGGATTCGTAAGGCTTGACGAAGGAATTGTTTTCCATTTCCGTAGGCGGAATTTCTCCCTCCGCCGGGTCGGCGAACTCGATCTGGTACGCGTCCGTCACGCTCCGTACGGCTCTTTCTACTTCCACCGTGCGGTCCTTTCTGACCCAGCCCTGCATATAAAAGGTTTTTTCTGTCTCTACGCCGCCGTTGGCCAGACGTTCTTCCTTGGCCGTCAGCTGGTCGTAATATAACTGAAGTTCCGCTTTGCTTTCGGCAATTTTGATGGCTTCTGCCTCCAGCTCGTCGGCGCGTAAGTTCTTCACCCGGGCGGCTTCCGTAAGGTCTACGACGATCTCCGAAACCAGTCCCGTACGCTTGGGAAAGACTACATCGGCAAAGTCATGCGCTTTGAGGAAATGCTTGAGCCGGGCTGCATCTTCCTTCACGCAGAAGATGAGCATGGCGCGTCCCTCCGGTGCTTCTTTCAGCACGACAGGCTCTGCCGTCAGCTCTTTGATGTCCTCCAGGAACGCTTCCTTTTCCAGCTCCGGCAGGTAGCCCGCGAAATAGACGCTGGTGTCCGTGGGAGCCAGCTGCTCCAGCGGAATGTCCAGGTCGATCCACGGCTGCAGGGCCTCCACCTGGCTGGTCATGGTCGACGCCTCGTTGCGGAGGGACATGATCTTGCCGGAGAGTACCTCTACCTGGTCTGCCAGGTCTGAGCCTTCCTTCGATTCATGGAGGAAGGAATCATAGGAAACCGGAAGGCGGGATGCAAACATGGAATCTTTTTTTCCATGCAGGTCCACAAATTTCAGGGCGTCCTTGGTCTTGACGATCTGATCGCTCACCTTGTCCGCTCCTTCGAGCGCCTGGGTCTTTTCGCCTTCCGAAATGAGCATGATGTTGCCGTCTTTCTGCAGCGCAAGTAAAATGGCGTCGCGGTCTTCCTTCAGTGCGAAGAGCGTTGCCTTTTTCATTGCAATCAGCATACTAAACCACAACCCTTTCTAAAATATAAGCTACAGCTTCGGGGAGCTTCTCCGCAGCGGCTGCCGCCTCGGCACGGTCGGTCCTGGCCCGTTCTGCTACCAGTTCCTTCGCCTTGACCCGGGCGTGGGCCTCCGCTTTGGCAACGGTATCCTTGGCAGCGGCGCGGGCCGCCGTAATCATGGCGTCGGCTTCACGGTTGGCTGCCTCCTCCGCATCCCGCAGGAGATTGCGACTGGTCAGGGCAGCTTCTTTCTTAGCCTGTGCAGCTGCAGCTTCGGCCGCCTTGATTTCATCCAGTATGGACATTCACAACTCACCACCTTTATGATTTTTTATATTTTTATTTTTTCATTCTTCCATAAAATTCAGAAAGAATTATGAACTTGGAATTATGGGCATAGTTATCCCAAAATATTGTTAATATTATAACACAATTTCAGTGCATTGAAAATACAAACGTAGGAAATGATGTAAAACAAAAGACGGATTTTGATTATGTATTTTTGGAACGCGGGGGCATCCCGCCTCCCACATTTATAATTTAACTTGTTTGAACTCACAAGTATCCAAATTTAACATCCGCTCGGCCAACAGTTTTCCTTTCTGCATGTCTCCGGTGAAGCAGATGGTGCTGTGGCCCGGGCCTTCTGTCTGCAGCAGGTTCCGCGCTTCCAGGTCCGCTTTGGCCTGCAGGGCTGTGGCGGCGGCCGGGTCAATGACGGTTACTCCCGGACCGAAGGCTTCTTCCAGATAACTTTTCACAAAGGGATAATGGGTACAGCCCAAAATGACTGTGTCCACCTGTTTGGCCTGCAGCGCTTCGGCGTATTCCCGGATGGCTTCTTTCAGCTCCGGGCTGCCAAACCGGTTGCCTTCGATCAGCGGCACAAATTTCGTACAGCCCACCCCGAAGACTTCTGCGGCCGGGTCCGCTGCCTGGATTTCTTTCCGGTGTGCTCCGGTACCTACGGTAAAGTCCGTGGCCATCAGTCCGATGTGTTTGTTTTTTGTGGCCTGCAGCACAAGGTCCACGCCTTTGGACATGCCGATGACGGGAAATGTATGGGCCCCCCGGATCACGTCGGTGCCCAGCACGGTAATCGTATTGCAGGCTGCCACCAGCTGCTTGATTCCTTTTTGTTCCAGCCAGTCCGTCATCTGCGCCACAAAGGCGGTGATGGTTTCCCGGCTGCGGGTGCCGTAAGGAGCCCGGGCCGTGTCCCCCAGATATAAAAAGGTTTCATGGGGCATAGTCTGCTGCAGCGCGCGCAATACGCTGAGGCCGCCTACGCCGGAATCAATGACGCCAATCGGCCGGTTTGTATCCATGATCATTCCTCCAACCTTCAGAGTGACTGATTGAGTTTTTTTGAATACTGATTACTTTTTTCTGATTAATGTTTTCACGTTTATGTTCCTGTCGCTTCCTTCAACGGACCTTCACCCCATTGCGGTCAGTCCGCCGTCCACGGGGATCACGGCCCCGGTCATGAAGGAATTGGCCGGGGAGGCCACGCTGCAGATCACATGGGCCACTTCTTCGGCAGTTGCGATGCGCCCCAGGGGATAGCTCTCCCCCATCTCCGCTTTCGTATAGCTGCCGTCCGCCGCCGCCAGCTGGGCTGTCAGCAGGGGCGTATCCACGTCCCCCGGGCAGATGCAGTTAACCCGGATGTCCGGCGCCAGGTCCAGGGCCAGCGCTTTAGTCAGAGACACCACTGCGCCTTTGGAGGCACAGTACACCGGGCAGCCGTAGTTGCCGCCGATGCCGGCGTCGCTAGCAATATTGATAATGCAGCAGTCCCGTGCAGTCCGGGAACGGCTGCTTTCTTCTGTAGTGTCCGGCGCCGTCAGTTTCTGCGTTGCGCTGTCTGTTGCTTGCGTTGCACAGTCTGTTGTGTCTGCCGCGGACCCGTTTCCGGTTTTCTGCACTGCCCCGGTTTCCGTTTCTCCCCGGCACAGCATGTACGGCCGGCAGGCCTG
Organism: Acidaminococcaceae bacterium; assembly: GCA_017443005.1. Taxonomy (GTDB): domain Bacteria; phylum Bacillota; class Negativicutes; order Acidaminococcales; family Acidaminococcaceae; genus Succiniclasticum. The sequence goes on along the minus strand of JAFSPK010000079.1, from coordinate 72,250 downwards.
GATCATAAAGAGGGTTCCCTTCACGTTCACGTCCATAATCCGGTTATACTCTGCCACCGTAACCTGTTCGATCCGTTTTTCCTGATAGATGCCGGCGCTGTTCACCAGGATATCGATCCGGTCGGACCCGTAGTACCCTGCTATGGCAGCCGCCATCCGGCAGTCCGCCGGTTTAGTCACGTCCGCACAGATATAGCGGAGCCTTGCCAGGTCTTTTGCCGTACCCGGCACGGTACTCTTCCAGGCTGCGCATCCCTCTTTCTTCATTCCGTCGGCAGCGCTGAAGGTATGCATCGCCTCCGGCCGGCCGGGAAAGACAAGGCTTTCCGGATCCTTGCAACCGATGATCTCCGCCAGCGCCTGCATGCCCCGGATCCGGTCCCGGCCCACGAGGAAGACGCTTGCCCCGTCCTGCCAGAACGTCCGGGCCGCGGCCAGTCCGATGCCGCTGGTTCCGCCGGTAATAACCACAACTTTATGTTTACATCCGTACTCCATGTGTGAACTCCTGCATGATTGATCTTGCGTGTGTACCATGACTGATTCTTTCGCCGAAAGTCTTCCGGCGATTTTATCACTGAGTCTTTCACCGAAAGTCCTTCCGGCGATTTTTGAGACTGACTGGGTCAGCCTTCCCTCATTACGGTTCCATTTCCGCTTTTTCTTCCGCGGTGAGTTCTTCCGGTTTCGGAAGTTCCATCACTGCCGTGGATCCCTTGCCGTATTCGCTCTGCATCCGCAGGGCGATCACATGCCGTTCCGCGATTTCCTTGGCAATGGCCAGTCCCAGGCCGCTGCCGGATTTATTGTCTTCGCCCCGGGTCTTGTAGAACCGGTCAAAAATATGCAGCAGGTCTTCGCTTTTAATGCCGGGCCCGTGGTCGGTGATGGTCAGGCGCCGGTTGGCCAGTTTTACTTCGATGGAGCTGTTCTCCGGACTGAATTTCACGGCATTGTCCAGGAAGATCATCAGCATCTGGTTCAGGCGACCATAGTCGCCGGTCATTTTATACACAGGCGTATCCAGCTCACTGGTCACCGTGATATTTTTATCCCGTGCCAGCTGCCGGGCACTGCGGACAGCCCCCTGTATCACTTCACAGAAGTTCAGCGGCTTTTTGTCAATGGGGAAATCCACATTCTGCAGCCGGGACAGGTCCAGCAGGTCGTTGATAAGCCGCTGGAGGAACAGGGTCTCATCGTACATGGTGTCGTAGTACCGTTCCACGTCGGCCGGTTCCGTCACCACTTTGTCCCGGAGAGCTTCCAGACTGCCCCGCACCACCGTTACCGGCGTGCGCAGTTCATGGGAAATGTTGGCAATAAATTCTTTCCGGATCTTTTCTGTCTGTTTGGTTTCCTTGTCGGCTTCTTCCAGCCGGACCGCCATGCTGTCCAGGGTGGCGGCCAGTTCGCCGATCTCGTCGTTCTGCTTTACGTAACTCCGGGCCGTGTAGTCGCCGGCCGCCAGTTTTTCCGCCGTGTCTTTCATCTTGTTCAAGGGTTTGGTGAACTTCATGGACAGGAACCAGGCAGCACCCAGCGCCAGGATCAGCGCCGCTACCAGACACCAGCCGAAGACTTCCAGCGCTTCATAGAAGGCATGCCGCAGTCCGAACACCGGCACCCGCAGCATCAGGACGCCTTCCACGCCTCCGTTTTTATCATAGATGGGAGCCGTGGCCAGCACCATCATCTCGTTGATCCGCTTGTCATACTCTTCCCGTACGGCGGATTCCCCTTTAAATCCCTTACGGAACATATCACGATACACCTGGGGGAGTTCGTTCACGGTGGTGGTGCCTTCAAAAACAGGAGGGATGCCCCGCCCCTGGGGTCCTTTGTGATGTTCCACATGGCCCCGGACATAATTGGGCGCCTCTTTCATGTCGCCTTCCTTGATGTGGGTCCGCATGGCGATATCGCCATTCTTATTGGCCACCCATACGTCGTCCGCCGTAATAATATTTACATAGGCAATCAGCCGGCGAGAACGCAGCAGACTGCCCGGATTGACTGCTTTGGCGGCAGCTTCCGGCGCTGCCTTCCCCTTTGCATCCTTGCCGGAAAGAGAACTGTCTTGTGCAGTGTTTCCGGTCCGGTTTGCGTCCTTACCGGAAAGGGAGCTGTCTTGCGCAGTATTCCCAGTCCGGTTTGCCTCACGGGCAGCCGCCTCTCTGTTTCTTTTTTCATTTGCTTCCCGTAAGCGGGAGCGTTCCAGGTTGTCCCCCATAATGGCCGCCACGCTGGACGCCCTGTATTGCAGCGCGCGTTGCTGCCGCGCAATGAAGTTTTCCCGGAAAAAATGGCCGAAGGAAAAGGCCATGACAAACGCAAATACTAAAATGGCCAACGCAAAATAGGCCGCCAACTTCGCAGCTATTTTACTCTTAAACATATCTTTCCCCATTCTGCCGTATAAAAAACCGGCGTACACTGCAGGGTTATCTTCCCTGCACGATATTCATCCGGGTCTGTGCGCAGTTTCTTACGGTTCCGTAATTTCAAAACGGTAGCCTACGCCCCAGATCGTTTTCACGTTCCAGCCGGGATGCTCAAAAGCATCCAGTTTGGCCCGCAGCCGTTTGATATGGGAATCCACGGTACGGCTGTCTCCAAAATAATCGTAGCCCCACAGGCTGTCCAGCAGGTTGTCCCGGGAGAACACTTTTTTGGAGTTGGAGGCCAGCAGCCAGAGAAGTTCCTTTTCCCGTTTGGTGAGAGGCACTTCCTTATCATCAATGGTCACCATATAGTTATCGATATCAATGGTCAGATTGGCAATGACCAGCTTGCGGGATTTGCTTTCTTCCTGCTGGGGGATGCGCCGCAGGATCGCCCGGGCCCGGGCCATGACCTCCGCCGCGCTGAAAGGTTTGACGATATAATCGTCGGCACCGATATCCAGCCCCATGATTTTATCTGCATCCTCACTCCGGGCCGTAATCATGATCACCGGCACCTGAGACATGGCCCGGATGGCTTTACATACGGCAAACCCGTCTTTTCTCGGCATCATGACATCCAGGAACACAATGGTGATCTCCCTGGAAAATTCCCGGAACAGCCGCAGTGCTTCTTCGCCGTTATAGGCAACATAGCTGCCCCAGCCTTCTTTGCTGGCGTAATCCTTTAACACCTTTGTAATCTGTGTGTTATCATCGGCAATCAATACTTTATTCATATGCAGACCCCCTCTTGCAGACTTACAAAGACACTTATACAAAATAATTATACATCAAAACTTCTTTCATTAAAACTGTTTTTGCAAAAATCACGGATGCAGTTTAAAATTATAAATCATAAAAAACATAGTTTTGTTCTGAAAAAAACATGATTTTGTCATACATAGGCGGTACTATATAGTCGAACCGGAGGCACACAGACAGGTTGCAGCACAGAGAACCGGCACAGCCGGTCCCCTTCAGACGGCAGCAGCCCTTTCCGTCCGCCGGTTTTGGAAACAAGACGCAGACAAAAAGACACTAAATCATAAAAAGAAGGAGAGATGAAGATGTTAAAGTACTGGAAAAAAAGCATGGTTGCCGCAGGCGTATTAGCCACGTTACTGGCAGGTTCCGCATTTGCCGCTACCGAGGCGGAAGATGCTGCGACACAGCAGAGCGGTCTGGATCACAACCAAAGAATCGAACAGCAGGTTCCGGGCACTGAAAAAGGCCGCCCCTTCCGGTCCTATAAGGACGGTCATCATAAGCCCGGCCCGCGCCATCACAAACTCAACGGGCATCACGGTGGTCCCGGCAAGCATCATGTCGGAAGGCATCAAGCCCGCCACAGAGACGATCTGGGCCGGCCCGGCAGGCTGAGCAAGGAACAGCGCCAGCAGTTAGCCAAAGAACGGGAACAGTTCTTTGCCAACTGGGGCAGCATGTCCGACAGGGAACGGCGGGAAGCCACCGAAAAGTTCATCAGCCGCGTCAACGAAGAGCGCACGAAGAACATGACCGATGCGGAAAAGGCTCACTTTGAAAAACGCCAGGCCGCCAAGAAGGCCGAACGTGACAAAATTGCCAAAATGACAGAAGATGAACGGCATGATTACTTCAAAAAGAAACACGACGAGATGGTGAACGCGCGCATTAAGAATATGACCCCGGAAGAAAAGAAACGTTTCCTGGAGCGGGATAAGCGCCAGCAGGAACGGATGGAAGCGTTCTGGAAGAAATGGAAACAGATGACTCCGGAAGAAAAAGAGCAGTGGAAGAAAGCTCATCACCGTTTCGGCCCCGGCCCCGGTCAGGGAGCACCCGGCGGCCCCAGAGGAGCACACCGGCCTTATAACGGCCAGGGTCCGAAAGCGGCAGCTCCTGCGCAAGCTTAATTGTTTTGCAATCTGAGCGGCATCGTCGGCCCAAACATTTCCCCCTTTTATAAGCCGGCGCCGCAAACAAGATAAAATCTAACTTCCCCCCTTTATGCAAAATCCCCTGCCGATTCGACAGGGGATTTTCACATTTTATGTGCCATTTTCATATTTTTTGTGGCAGGTATTATGTGGCAGAGATATTTTCCATTTACTATTAAAGTTTTGGTTTTGCCATGCATTTGTCAAAAATTAATTTTATATTTATAATAAATAGTAAGATGAGTATTCGTTAGGCAAAGTGTTAGTAAATCCATGTGTCAGGAGATGTCGGGAGATGACAGAGTACGCTGCTCCTTTCGTCTCCTTAGGAAACTGCAAAAATAGAGAGGGGAGGTTCTTCACCATGAAAAAATGGAAAGCCATGGCCGCAGGGCTTATCACACTGTCCATTCTCACCGCAGGCCTGACCGCTTCGTCAGCTGTCAGCGCCGCCGAAATCCGGAAAGCTGATTCTTCCACACAAACCTATAAAGATGGTGCCGTCGTGCCTGCTTCAAAAGCCCCTGCCGTCCGTAAGGCCGCCCGGGAAAAGGCGCAGTCCGATTATTACATTACCGAGGGCAAAAAGCTGAACCAGGCTGTTGCCAGACTGTTGTACATCAACCCGGAAGAAACCGGGCTGGATCCCCAGGTAGACTACAGCTACCGCATGGACAAGACCCTTACAGGCGATTACTTTTATCATGTCAGGGCGTTCCTTCCCAATAGCACCAAAGCAACCGGCGATTTTCTGCTGGCCAAAGACGACAGCTGCGTGTTCCGCCGCTTCCCCGGGGAGGCCCGTACGGAACTGCTGGACGGCACCACCGAAAAGCTGCTGGCAAAGGTTGAGATTTATCCCGCATACAAAAAAATACCCCAGGACGGGGTCGGTAAAGTACTGATCCGGGTCCCGGGCAGCATTCCCTACAAGCTGACGCTGACCAGCCTTAATGAGAATACCCTCACCATCAAAACAGACGAGCAGGGCCAGCAGTGGGTGTACGGTGTCACCCGGGGCAAAGGCGACGTGCTGGCAGAAGTGGAGATTGGCGGTTACATCACCAGCAAGACCCTCAACTTCACGGTAATGGATGAAAAAGATGTGGCCCGGGAAGAAAACCGGACTTCCGGAGGCTGGCCGATTGGGATCGGCATCGGCTTCGGCTGGGGCCACGGGCGCCACCACCATGGACACGGCGGCGGAATTATAATCGGAATGTAAATATTACTGCAAATTAAATAGTAGCGCCGGGGAAGACATAAGCAAAACATCAGTAACGATTGCTTCATTTCATTGAGCGTTGACTGGGCAACCCGTGAGGGGCCCAGTTTGACGACACCGAGCAACGCGAACAGAGTGAGCGTGCGCAGTGAGGAAGTGGGAGACGGGTTGCCCTGCAACGCGACTTCGAGTTTCGAAGCCACAGGCGAATAAGTCCATGAAATAGCAAACGGGAACAGTTTTGCATTGCCTTCCCCGGCGTTGCTAATTTTATGTATATTAGATTTTTACAGCAATCAAGTCCTTCTATAAGTCCCGCACTACCGCGTCCATCATCATCACGTTGCTGACCACGCCCACGCCGCCGGGCACCGGAGTAAAGGCCGAAGCTTTTTCCGTCGCTTCCGGCGCCACATCGCCTACGATCCCGGTTTCCGTCACGTTAATTCCCACGTCCACGATCACCGCGCCGGGTTTCACCATATCCGGCGTAACAAAACCGGCTTTGCCAATGGCCGCCACAACGATATCCGCCTGCCGGACCAATTCCGGCAGGTTTTTTGTATGGGAATGACAGACCGTAACAGTACAGTTTTCCTGCAGCAACAGCAATGCCACCGGTTTGCCCACCACGTTGCTGCGGCCCAGCACCACCGCATGCTTTCCGTCCAGTGGAATCTTATAATATTTCAGAATCGCCATACAAGCCCGTGGCGTGCAGGCGGCCCAGCGGCCCTTCCCCATCAGCAGGGCGCCGCCGTTGGCCGGGCTCAGGCAGTCCATGTCCTTTTCCGGAGCCAGAGCCGCGCCGACCGCGTCCCCGTCCACCTGCTTCGGCATGGGCATCATGGGCAGGATGCCGGTGACGTCCGGATCTTCGTTCAGTTTCCGGATTGCCGCAACGGTTTCTTCCGTAGTAGCTGTTTCCGGCAGTTCCACACAACGGCTGCCGATGCCCAGGCTTTCCGTAATTTTCAGCAGCCGCTTCCGGTACACAAAGGATGCGGGGTCCTGGCCCACGGTCAGAATGGCCAACGTGACTTTCTTTCCGGATTTTTGCGCTGCTTCCACTTTTTCTTTGATTTGTTCTTTATAGGCATCCGCCACAGGGCGGCCGCTCATCACCAATGTTTCCATATGCATTTCCTTTTCGATAGCAAGAGACCGACAGGAACATCTGTCGGTCTCGATTTAATTTAATTACTAAGGATTCCCTGATTAGGGAAACGCCTGTAAATGAGTTTGTGCACACAACAGAAGACAGCAATCAGAACAGTCCGCTGATCTTGCCTTCATCCGTTACGTCAATGCTTTCCGCAGCCGGTTTCTTGGGCAGGCCCGGCATGGTCATGATGTCGCCGGTGTAAATGACGATGAAGCCAGCGCCGGCGCTGATCTTGGCGTTCTTTACATTTACGGTGAAGCCGGAAGGAGCGCCTAACAGGGCCGGGTCATCCGACAGGGAGTACTGGGTCTTGGCCATGCAGACCGGCAGGTTGCCGTAGCCTTCTTTTTCATACTGGTCCAGGGCCTGAGCCGCTTTGGTCTGGAATTCCACCCGGTCGCCGCCGTATACTTCCTTCACAATGGTAGCAACCTTTTCCCGCAGAGACATGTTCTCCGGATAAATGGGTTTGAAGCGGGCCATGCCGCTCTCCGCCAGGGCAACCACTTCTTTGGCCAGTTCCACGCCGCCTTCGCCGCCTTTGGCGAATACGTCGCTGAGGGCTACGTTGACGCCCATGCCGGCGCAGAAATCGTAGACGGCCTGCAGCTCTTCTTTGGTATCCTGGGCGAAGATGTTGATGGCAACCACCACAGGTACGCCGAACTTAAAGATGTTTTCAATGTGTTTGCCCAGGTTCGGGAGGCCTTTCTTCACCGCTTCCACGTTGGGTTCTTTCAGATCTGCTTTGGCTACGCCGCCGTGCATCTTCAGGGCGCGGACCGTGGCTACCAGCACGCAGGCGTCCGGATCCAGCCCGGCCTGACGGCATTTGATGTCGAAGAATTTCTCCGCGCCCAAGTCAGCGCCGAATCCGGCTACCGTAATGGTGAAATCAGCCAGACGCAGGGCCGTACGGGTGGCCATGACGCTGTTGCAGCCATGGGCGATGTTGGCAAAGGGACCGCCGTGGATGATGGCCGGCACATGTTCCAGTGTCTGGACCAGGTTCGGTTTCACCGCATCTTTCAGCAGGGCCGCCATGGCGCCGGCCGCGTGCAGGTCTTCCGCCGTTACCGGTTTGCCGTCATAGTTATAAGCCACAACAATTCGTTTCAGCCGTTCTTTCAAGTCATGTAAGTTGGAAGCCAGGCAGAGGATCGCCATGACTTCACTGGCCACGGTAATGTCAAAGCCGTCTTCCCGGGGTACGCCGTGGGCTTTGCCGCCCAGGCCGATGACAATGTTCCGCAGGGCCCGGTCGTTCATATCCACGACCCGCTTCCAGATGATCCGGCGGGGGTCGATGTTCAGCGGGTTCCCCTGCTGGATGGAGTTATCCAGCATGGCGGACAGCAGCATGTGGGCGGAAGTGATGGCGTGGAAATCACCGGTAAAGTGCAGGTTGATGTCTTCCATGGGCACCACCTGGGAATAGCCGCCGCCGGCCGCGCCGCCTTTGATACCGAAACAGGGACCCAGTGAAGGCTCGCGCAGGGCAACGATAACTTTTTTCCCGATCTTCTGCAGCCCCTGGGCCAGACCTACTGTCGTGGTAGATTTCCCTTCCCCGGCCGGAGTCGGGGTAATAGCTGTTACCAGCACCAGCTTTCCCGGTTTCCGGTCTTCCACTTTGCGGATCAGATCGTAGGAAAGTTTGGCTTTATATTTTCCGTACAACTCTAAATCTTCCCGATCAATCCCCAATTTTTCCGCAATCTCCGTAACAGGCAGCATTTTTACCTGCTGGGCAATCTCGATATCAGACAACATGGCAACTCCTCCTTTTCTTATTCCTCTCCCTGTAACTTCTTTATAACTTAAACAAAATTTTTATGTGCGCTTTTCGATAATACTACACTACCGTTTGCGTTTACACTTTCTATTATACCCTAAAATCTCATTTACCGAAACCAAATTTCTATTTTTGTTCCGGGCTGCACTTCCGTACCGCCGGAAGGCTTCTGTTTATAGGCTTTTCCGGAACCGTATGGCTCCAGTACCAAATTTCCTTTTTGCAGTTCTCCGGTAATGGCCCGGGCATCGAAACCGGAAAAGTCCGGCACGATCCAGTTATTTCCTTTTTGTTTCAAGGCAGGCAGCGACTTGGGTGTTTCCACTCGCTGTCCCGGTTTTACATGGGCTTCAAAGCTGGGCAGACCTTCGCTGTTGCTGGGCTGTATGCCCTTGGCCACCAGGATCTGCTGCAGGGTATCTCGGAAAATAGGCGCGGATACCTGGGAACCGTAGAATGCGCCCCGGGGTGTATCCAGCATAACCAGCATGGCATACTGGGGTTTGTCTGCCGGTACAAAGCCTACAAAAGAAGCGATGTATTTCCCCGGTGCATACCCGCCCTACTCGGCGATCTTCTGGGCCGTACCTGTTTTACCCGCGATCCGGTAGCCTTTAATCCGGGCGGTTTTGCCGCCGCCCTCGCTGACCACCTTTTCCATCATGGTACGCATCTGGGCCGCCACTTCCGGCTTAATCACGTTCCGTACCACCTGTTTTTTGCCTTTGCGGATCACTTCGCCGTTAGGAGCCACGATGCGGTCGATGATGTAGGGCCGCAGCAGTTCCCCGCCGTTGGCGATGGCGCAGATGGCCCGCAGTTCCTGCAGGGGCGTTACCGCAATGCCCTGCCCGATAGCCAGGGTGGCAATATCCGGCTCATACATATTTTTCGGATCGTACAGGATCCCGTCTTCCTCGCTGGGCAGCTCGATGCCGGTAGCAGTGCCGAAACCGTATCGTTTGGCCCACTCGATTTCCCGCTGGGCGCCCAGTTTCATGCCCAGCTGCACCATGCCGGTGTTGATGGAGTATTTGATGATATCTTCAAATTTGCACATCCCCATGCCCGAGCCGTCCCAGTTGCTGATGACACGGTCCGCAATGCGGATGGAGCCGGTATCGTTGATGGGCGTATCCGGCGTTACAAGGCCTTCCGACAGGCCCATGGTGCCGACGATGGGTTTAAAGACGGAACCGGGTTCGTAAATAATGGAGATGGCCCGGTTCAGCCAGTTGACAGCCGGGTACTTCCCAAAATGATTGGGATCGAACGTGGGCCGGCTGCCCATGGCCAGGATCGCCCCGGTATGGGGATCCATGATCAGCACCGCGGCGGCTGCCGCATTGGTCCGTTTCATGGCATCATCCAGCGCGTCTTCGATGACAAACTGCATCTTGCTGTCGATGGTCAGATACACGGTGGCCACCTGGATTTTTTCCCGGTTTTCTTCCAGGTCCGTGTCCTGGTCGGCAATGGTGCGGCCCATGGCGTCCACCATTTTTGTCTGGCGCATCTCCGCGCCTTTCAGAATGCTGTCCAGCGCCAGTTCCAGTCCGGAAAGCCCGCTGTCGTCCGTTCCTACAAAGCCCAGCACCTGGGCTGCCATGGATTTTTTCGTATAATAGCGTTTGCTTTCGGCAACAAAATGCAGGCCCGGCAGCTTGTTTTCCTTAATAATCTTTACGACCTGCTCGTAGTCTTTCGGCTCCAGCATACGCTTGACCCAGACAAACTGTCCTTTCAGTGTAAAGTCTTCATACAAAGCCTTTTCGCTGATGTTCAGAACCGGCGCCAGTTTCTGGGCTGCGATCCGGGGGATGTCCCGGTATTCTGTCTTCTCTTTGCCGGGTTTGGCGCTCTTGTTCATCTCATCGGGATTCACATACAGGGAATGCACCATGATGCTGACCGCCAGTTCTTCCCCGTTCCGGTCCACGATCCGCCCCCGGGGCGTATGCCGTTTGATTTTGTCTGTAACCTGTATGGTAGCCCGTTTCCCCAGCTCCGTGCCGCTGACGATCTGAATCCACAGCAGCTTGATGGCCACGGCAATGAACATGAACAGAATCAGACCGCCCAGAAACAACAGACGGTTCCGGCTGTCCTGTAACGTAAACTTGATTCGTTTCATTCGAAGGGCCTCCTGTTCCGGTTCGAGGAGACCACCCGCAGCCTGTTCTCCTCCGTAGGGGGAAGGCCGGCCGCAATGCGTTCTTCCATAGTCTCCCGGGCGCTTTCATTCCGGTATACCGCTACGACAAGCCCCAGGGTAAACATATTTGCAATCAGGGATGTACCGCCGTAACTGATAAACATCAGCGGCACACCGATAACTGGGAACAGACCGGTGACCATGGCCATGTTGGCCGCAGCCTGCCCGATCAGGAACAGGGTAGCTCCGGCTACCAGCATGTACCCTCTCCGGTCTTTCGTATTCATGGCGATGGTAACCATGGCCCAGGCCATGATCACAAAGCAGGCGATTAAAAACAACGCGCCGATATAGCCCCATTCCTGGCAGAAAATGGCAAAGGCAAAGTCCGTATGGGCTTCCGGCAGGTAAAAGAATTTACTGGAGCCCTGACCCCAGGGAAGCCCCGTCAGTCCGCCGCTGCCAATGGCCATCAGGGACTGGGTCATCTGGTACCCGCCGCCCTGGGCGTCCTTCCAGGGATCCAGCCAGAGAAAGATACGGGCCCGGCGGTAGGGCGCCATCATGGCCAGGGCGCAGATCAGCACGCCAAGTCCTCCCAGAGACAAAATCTGCATTTTGGGAATTCCTGCCAGCACATACATGCCCAGCATCAACGCAAACACAATGGTAGCGGTTCCCATATCCGGCTGCAGGAAAATCAGGGCCGCAAAAACTCCGGCAAAAAACAGCGCCTGATTCGACGGATACCCCAAAAGGCTGACCCGCAGGCCCCGTTGCAGGCGGTCTCCCAAAAAGGAAGCCGCCATCAGGATGACCGAAACCTTGGCCAGTTCCGATGCCTGCAGAGAAAAGCCGCCGATATAGATCCAGCGCCGGGAACCGTTTACCACGGTTCCGATTCCCAGTGTCGCCGCCAGCAAAACTATGGTAATGCCGGCAACGACCATATAAAACCGCGGGCTCATCAGCCGTTTATAGTTCACCTGAAAGGCCGTGACGCAGAACACCAGTCCGCCGGCTGCCGCGTATCCCAGATACCGGACCAGGAAGTGGTAGGGATTTCCGGTCATAGCCTCCGCCCTGACGAAGCTGGCGCTGAACACATTCACACAGCCGATGACCATCAGCAGGATCATCAGCGTAATAATGGCGTCTTTGGGATTTTCCCATAACATGAATCGTTCTCGCATAATGTGTGTTAGTATCCTCGTATTATGACGGGCTTTCTTCCGGACGGATATTCCGGGGGGAACGGGTAACCACTTTGCCCGAGTTTTCCGTAAAAACGGCTTCGCAATAGTTTATGGGTGTTCCCATCCCGCTGAATTTTTTCTCGTATTCCGTCTGGACTTCATTCCGATAGCTGCTGTGATGCAGATCATAGGAAAGCCCGTGGATCTCCAGTCCGAATTCTTTAAATTCTTCCACGGAAAAATCAAACAGCTTCCGGTTATCCGTTTTAAAGAACAACCGTCCGCCGACACCCATCAGCTTCAGGTACAGGCCCAGAAAGTTCCGGTGGGTCAGGCGGCGTTTCGCCTGCTTCGCCTTGGGCCAGGGGTCGCTGAAATTCAGATAAAGAGTTTTGATTTCTCCCGGTGCAAACCAGTCTTCCATGTACGCTGCGTCCCCATTGAGGATCACCATGTTGTCCATCCCCGCCTCCATCGCTTTGCGGGCCGGATAATAGGAAATGTCAAACTGGGTCTCGATGCCGATAAAGGCTTTTTCCGGGTGCAGCGCAGCCATTCCCGTAATAAAGCCGCCTTTTCCGCAGCCGATTTCCAGGCAGATCTCTTTGCCCGGGAACCGTTCCTGCCAGCGGCCTTTAAACCGTTCTATATGTTCCCTGTACAAAAAGCCCGCCTCGATCACTTCCGGCATTGCTTTTTCGATCCAGGGTTTCTTTCGTAAGCGCATGTGTCAGAGTTCCTTTAGTTTTTCTTTTCTGCCGAACCCGGTCCCAGATTATATTTTTTCAGATACCGGTACAGGGTTACGCGGCTGACGTCCAGCATGGAGGCCAGTTTGGAAATATTGCCGCCGGCGGATTTCCATACGGAGATAAAGGCATCTTTATCATATTTCCAGGATTTTTCCATGGTTTTGTCTACCGGCATCTTGATATCTTCCGCTTCAATGAGGCTGCCGGGCACATGGAAGAACGCCCGTTCGATCACGCCCTGCAGCTGTTTGATGTTGCCTGGCCAGCTGCAGCCGGTCAGCATCTTCAGCGCTTCCGGGCTCAGATGTTTCTGGGGCATGTTGTACTGGGCGCTCATTTCCGCCAGGATATGGTTGGCCAGCACGGAAATGTCCTTCACCCGTTCCCGAAGCGGCGGGATGCGCATGACCGTATCCAGGACCATTTCAAACAGTTGGCGGCTGAACAGCCCTTTGTCCGCCAGACGTTTCAGGTTGCTGTCGCAGGCTGCGATCACACGGATATTCAGCTTTTTCCGTTCCCGGGATCCCGGTATGGGCAATCCGTTCCGCAAAACGTCCGCCAGCCGGTCCCCTAAGCTGACCGGCAGTTTTTCCACTTCATCAATAAACAAGGTTCCCCCCATGGCCAGTTCCAATTTTCCTGCTGTCGGCGGATTATCACCGTCCGGCCTGCCGAAAAATTCTTCTTCCATTTCTTTTGGGGACTCGTCCGTGCATTTCACAACGATAAGAGGGGCCGCCGCCCGGGCGCTGGCCTGATGGATACCGTGAGCGAGGCGCTGTTTGCCGGTACCCGGTTCGCCCTGCAGCAAAATATTGTTGTCCGCCCGGGCAATCCGCGTCGCTTTGTGCTGCAGCGCCAGAAACTCCGTCGTTTCGCCTACCATGCTGTACAGGCTGTACCGGCTGCTGTAACCGGTGGCGTGGGCAATGGTGGTCTTTAAATCCTCAATGGACATGGAAAGGAGCACGGCCCCTTCCACATTTTGGCCCAGACGGACAGGCAAAGCCGTTGTTATATCCTCATAAGTGCGGTCCGCAGTGATCCAGGGTATTTCACGGCGGTACGCCGGTTTCCCTGCCAGGGCCTGCCGTACCGGAATATGTTCATAGTTCAGGAACACATCCGAAAGAGAACTCTTCCCGTCTAACCGTTTCTTCCCGTTTTCGTTGCAATACTGTATCTTCTCATCCCGGTTCAGCCAGTACACGCTGACCGGAAGCTCGTTCAGGATCATCTTCTGCACGTTCCAATAGATCAGCATCTCCAGATACTTCTCCACGGAATATTTCATGGTCATCAGCAGGGACAGCAGGAGATCGTAGGGAAGTTCACTCTGATCTACCGAGCAGAATGACAGGATATAACGGATTTTTCCCTGCACGCAGATCGGCGCGCTGCAGGCGTCCCCGTTATGGCTTTCCCGGATCCACATTTCCGGCCCGAACATCAGGAACGGTACGTTATGTTCCCGGGCAACACTGATGCTGGACGTTCCGATATCGCTTTCCAGTACGCGCATTCCCTGGATATCATCCATGACGCGCTGGAAAAAGGGCATGGCATAATTTTTGATTATGTAGCCCTCGCTGTCGATCAGCAGCATACTGAGGTTATGGGAGTTAAAATGCTGTTTATTCTGTTCATACAGTCCGTCCACATATTCCATCACATGCGCGTGGGTTTTCTGATGTTCCAGGATCTGTTCCCGGGTCAGACGGTTGACCCTGGGCATGGTTTCATGAGGCAGACGGAGATTCCGGCAACGCTGCCAGGATTCCGCCACCCAGGGATGTACGTTGGGGTCCACGACGCCGTCATCCATGAATTTATTATAATAAGCCGTTAATTTTTCTTTATTTCTTTTTTCTCGAATCATTGCAGATTCCCTCTCTCTCCCCATTCATCTGTTTCAGCGGCTGCGGTCGTTACCGGTCAGGATCCGACGGGCCGTATAGTATCGCGGTCCCCAGTAGCTGTCAGTTAAATTGCTGAGCATGATGCCTCTGGAACTGGTTGCGTTCCAGAACAGGTTATTGCCGGCATAGATCCCTACATGGGATGCGCCGGGTTCGTATGTGGTAAAGAATACAAGGTCTCCCGGTTTCAGATTCTTCCTGGAAACAAACTTGCCTTCCCGCGCCTGGGTATCCGCCGTACGCGTCAGGCGTATCCCGTGTTTGGCAAACACATACTGTACATATCCGGAGCAGTCAAAGCCTCGCGGTGTGGTTCCGCCAAACACGTACGGCACGCCTTTGTACTGGGCCGCCGTTTTCAGGATTTTGGTGCTGGCCACATTGCCGCCGTATTCCTTGGCTTCCGCCTGCCATTTCAGTTCTTCATAGGTCGCGTTATCCAGGTTTCCGGTTTCTTTCAGTTTATATTTTTTCTGGAACTTGCGCAGGGCTTTGCGTGTCGCTTTGGTAAACTGCCCGCTTGTTTCGCCGGGATCAAAGCCAAGTTTCTGCAGGTATTGCTGCGCCTGTTTGACTTTCCATCCCTTGTCCCCCACCTTATAAACCGCTTTTACCTGTTCCGGCTTTGCCGGTTTCTTCGCTTTCTTTGTCTTTGCCGGGGCAGCCGGTTTCACCGAATCAGGCTTTTTCGTTTCCAGGCCGGGCGGTTTTGTCGGCAATTTGTCTGTTGCCGGTTTTACCGTTGGTTTTGGGGTCGCCGGCTTTGGTGCGGCCGGCTTTGGTGCGGCCGGCTTTGGTGTTTCCGCTTTGGGCGCTGCCTGGGCAGGCGGCGTCGCCGGCTTTGGAGTGGCCGGTTTCGGTGCTTCCGCTTTGGGCGCTGCCTGAGTAGGCGGCGTCGCCGGCTTCGGAGTGACCGGTTTCGGAGCCTCCGCTTTGGGCGCTGCCTGGGCAGGCGGCGTCGCCGGCTTCGGGGTGGCCGGTTTCGGTGTTTCCGCTTTGGGTGCTGCCTGGGTAGGCGGCGTCGCCGGCTTCGGGGTGGCCGGTTTTGTCTTCACCGCCACATCCCGGGGCATCTCTTTGGGTACGGGCTGGCTGCCCGTAATACGCGTGCCATCCGCCCGGTGGGGCATATTGGTAATCACCGGAGCCGCAAACAGCTGCGACCCCCACCCCAGATACAGAGATGCCACCAGTCCGGCAGCCACCGTTTTGGCAATCCTTCTTCGTAATCCTTTATACTGCATACAATTCACGCATGATACACTTGGCTGGCAGGTGTATCTTCCTCACTCTATCAGTCTTACTATAATTCCCGTCAATACCTGTCGTCGTTATACACATCCCAGGTTTTCAGCTTGTCCAGTTCTTCTGCCGCCATCTGCACTTCCACCAGCAGACGTTCTTTATCTTTCGGCAGGTTGCCCGCGAAATTGGCATAATTGGAAACGTGATTGCTCCGGAATATCGTATGGCAATGTTCCGGCAGCTCCACATGCTCCAGGATCCGGTGCAGCTCGTGCATCAGACCGCCCGGGGAAAGAGGATGAAATTCCCCCCGCTCAAACTGTTCTTTCAGTTCGCTGCCCCGATACAGCATCAGGCACAGGGCGCTCAGCATGGTAGGCTGTATCTGGCTGATTGCTTTTGCCGTTTCCAGTGCGTGGCGCTCGCTGCCTTCCACGCCTGCGATGCCCAGGATGATCATGATGGAAAGCTTCATGCCGGCTTCAACCACACGCCTGCCTGCCTCAATGGACTGGGGCCCGTCCACGCCTTTGTTCACTGCCTTCAACGTGACGGAGTCGCCGCTTTCCATGCCATAGTACAATAACTTCAGCCCGGCTTCCCGCAGCTGTACCAGTTCTTCCGGCGTTTTCCGCAGAATATCCTTGGGCGCGGCATAGGAAGAGACCCGCTGGAGATGGGGGAAATACTGCTTCAGCGCATGCAGGATACGCAGCAGGCGTTCCGTGCTCAAAACCAGCGCATCGCCGTCAGCCAGAAAGACCCGGCGCACACCGTCCCGGTTGTAGGAATAAGCCAGCGCCATTTGCCGGGCAATTTCTTCATCGGTCAGCACCTGAAAGGGTACGCCCCGGTACATATTACAGTATGTGCATTTATTATGGGCACAGCCCCGGGTCACCCGCAGGATAAAACTGTTCGCCTCACTGGGAGGACGGAACACAGGGGTATCGTAATTATCAAAAAACATCAGCGTTTCCTTTTCTGTGAGAAAAAATTTACATTTTTCAAAAAATCGTTCTGTATCTTATAACATTTAAAACACTTTTCTAAAGTATTATATAACATTTTACACTTCATTGTAAACTTCTTTACATTCATTTTTATGAAGAATTTGCAAACTTCCCCCGTTCACAAAAAAGACGTTTTTTTATGATACTATGTGACAAGAACAGGAAAATGTAATACAATCTTAAGGAATCACAGATTCCTTACATCGGAGACACGCAATGAAAAAAGTATGTACGCTGTTGCTGCTGTTTTGTTTATTCGTTACCGCAGCCTGCAGCAAACCGCAGACAACCGAAAAGAGCATTCGCCTGAAAGGCAAGACGGAAGCCGTCCTGTATACAGTCAAGGCGCCGGTGGACGGAGAGGTCCGCGGCCTGATCCTGGAACCGGGGGAACGCATCCGCAAAGGGCAGCCCCTCTTCGGCCTGGGTACACAGGACGAGAATCCGGAAGTGGGGAAAGCCGCTGCCGAACTGGCCAAAGCCCAGGCCCGTCTGAACAACGCCACCCAGGGGAACAAGGAAGCCGGCCGCGCTTCCGCTGCTGCCGCCCTGCAAAGCGCCCGGGTCGAAGTGCAAAATGCCGAACAGAATTATACTAAGATGGAACGCCTGTACAAAGTGGGAGGCATCAGCCGTATCCGGCTGCAGCAGGCAGAGCTGAACCTGCAAAGCGCCTGGGCCACCCTTGCCGCTGCACAGGCCCGCTACGAACAGGCCAGCCGCTCGTACACCCCGGAAGAGCTGGCGGAACTGGAACAGCAGGTGCAAAAGAACCGGACGGCCTACGACGCTGCTGTCCTGACCGTGGAAGGCAGTGAAATCGTCAGCCCCGCCACAGGTACTGTCCGGCAGATTTTGGCCAAAAACGGGGAACCGGTAAAAAAAGAACAGCCTGTCATGCAGATTCTGTCTGCCACAGACTGTACGATAAAAATCACGACCGGAATCACAGACTCCCGGCTTGCCGAAGGAATGGAAGCCGGTGTGAGCGCCACCGGAAGTAAAAAAGAATTTCCTGCCGTCATCCGCAAAATTGAACAGAACACCGTCACGCTCTTCTCCGGCAAAAAACCGGAAGAGCTGCCGGAAAACGCCACAGTGGAAGTCACCATTACTTTAAAAAACGCTAAACCGTAGTCACTGACAAAACAAAAACTCCTGCCGCTCTGACAGGAGTTATTTTTTTATTGGAGCGGGCAATGGGAATCGAACCCACCTCTAAAGCTTGGGAAGCTTTCATTCTACCAATGAACTATGCCCGCAGGAAGAAACTGTTTCTATTAGTTACTGTAAGATTTTAGCACGTTTTTTCCATTTTGGCAACACCGGAGCAACAACATTTAATCAGCGTCTCCTTAAAACGCGCCTGCCATTTGGAATAATAAAATCCAGCCAAATAACGTAATACCGGAAAAGGCGGAAGAAAGAACCACACTGTTGCCGGCCAGCACCGCGTTGCTTCCCAGCTGCTGCGCCATGGCAAAGCTGGCCACGGCGCAGGGCGTCGCAAAAATACAGATCAGGGTCACAAAATCAACACCCCGGAATCCCATGATGTACGCTGTGCCCAGCACTACTGCCGGTATTACCACCAGACGCCCCAGCACTACGATAACCAGGTTTCGTTTTTCTTTACTGATTTCCCCGAACCGGAACGAAGCCCCCAGAATCAGCAGCGCCACCGGAGAAGTACAGGATGAGATCTGGCGGATCGGTTTTAAGACAGGCTCCGGCACCGTAATTCCCAAAAGCATAAACGCCGCGCCCAGAATGCCGCCGATGATCATGGGGTTTTTCAGCACGACCCGGAGAGTCTCCGGCAGGAAAAATTTTCCGTTGCCCCGGAAATGTTCCAGAAAGAAGATACTCACCGTATTATAAATCGGGGAAATGAATGCGATCATCATCGTGGGTACCGCAAGGGCTTCCGAGCCAAAAATGTTTTCCACCAGAGGGATGCCCAGCAGCACAAAATTGCTGCGGAACAGCGCCTGCAGCATGGCGCCTCTAGATCGGTTGTCTTTCTCCACCGTGCATACGACCACCGCGGAAATCAACAGCATGACGAACAAAGAGACCACCGTAAATATGATCAGCCGCGGACGCAAAGCCGTGGCAAGCGTCGTCGTATACATGTTATAAAACATCATGCAGAAAAAGAAGATCCGGAAGATCATCGAATTCACATGCTGCAATTCGGTGTCTGTCAGCATCTTCTGCCATCGGATATAAATCCCCACGCCAATTAGAAGAAACAGGGGAATGATCGCCTTAATCGCAACAATCAGATGTTGCTCCATGATTCCACGCCCTCAAAAAACATAACACAAAAGCCTATTTAAAACACTATGACCGGTTGGCAACAAAAGCCTGAATCAGAGTCTGTTTCCACTGGTTCAGGCTTTTGAAGTATTTGCGTATTATTTTATCCCAGCAGCAGTTTGTCGCTGGCCATTCCGTCGCCGCTGGCCTTTTCGAACATGGCCAGCAGGTCGGCGATCTTCAGATTTTTCTTTTCTTCGCCGTCCACATCGATCAGCACCCGGCCTTCATGCATCATGATCAGGCGGTTGCCGAAACGCAGGGCGTCCCGCATGTTATGGGTAATCATCAGGGTCGTCAGCTGATCCCGTTTTACGATCGTATCCGTCAGCTCCAGAACTTTTTCCGCCGTTTTCGGATCCAGCGCCGCCGTATGCTCATCCAGCAATAATAATTTCGGTTTTTTTATGGTCGCCATCAGCAGCGTCAGCGCCTGCCGCTGGCCGCCGGACAGCAGTCCCACGTGGGCGGTCATCCGGTCCTCCAGACCCAGGTTCAGTTCTTTCAGCATTTCATAAAACCGGTCATGCTGCTCGCTGGTACTGCTCCAGCCCAGACCCGGGAACTGCCCCCGACGGGATGCGATGGCCAGGTTTTCTTCAATCATCATGCCGGCCGCCGTCCCCAGCATGGGATCCTGGAACACCCGGCCGATATACCGGGCCCGTTTATGCTCCGGCTCTTTCGTAATATCCACGCCGTCAATGACGATGCGGCCCTTGTCAATGGGCCAGACACCGGCAATGGCATTCAGCATGGTAGACTTGCCGGCCCCGTTGCTGCCGATCACCGTGGTAAAATCTCCCGGTTTCAGGTGCAGGGTGGTGTCCACAAGAGCCTTTTTTTCATTAATGGTTCCGGGGAAAAATGTTTTATAAATATGTTCTACCTGTAACATCAGCGCGCCACCTTTCTGCCTTTGAACTTCGCCTTGATCAGCGGCATGGACAGCGCGACCGCCACCAGCACGGAAGTAAAGAGCTTCAGATCGTTGGGCGGCATGCCCATCTGCAGTACCACGGCAATGACGATACGGTACACAACGGAACCCAGCACTACGGAGATCATGCAGTTTTTAAAACTGCGTGTACCGAACAGCACTTCGCCGATGATGACTGACGCCAGACCGATTACGATGGTGCCTACGCCCATGCCTACATCCGCAAATCCGTTGTTCTGTCCTACCAGCGCGCCGGAAATGGAAATCAGGGCATTGCTGATGATCAGTCCCAAAATGATGGTCATATCCGTATTCACGCCCTGGGCCCGGATCATCTGCTGGTTGAAGCCGGTCGCGCGGATCGCCGCGCCGATTTCCGTCCCAAAGAACCAGTACATGCCGATGCCGATGACCAGTGTTGCCGTCAGCCCTACCGCAAAGGTGGTCTGGGCATTATTCAGGCCCATCGCCTTCTGGGTAAACGTAAACACCGTATCCACGCCTAATAAGGATAAATTGGCTTTGCCCATGATGCGCAGATTGACGGAATACAGCGCGATCATGGTAAGGATTCCCGCCAGCAGTGCAGGGATTTTCATTTTTGTCGTCAGGAAGCCCGTTACCGCGCCGGCCAGCATGCCTGCCACCGCTGCCGCCAGAATCGCAGTGCTGACGCTGTGGCCGGTTGCCATCAGCGTAGCCGCCGTAGCCGCTCCCAGCGGAAAGCTGCCTTCACAGGTCAGGTCCGCCAGATCCAGTACACGAAATGTCACATACACGCCAAGGGCCATAACAGCCCACAACAAACCTTGTGCCACAGTGGACACAGCCAGGTTACTCATAAAACATTGACCTCGAATTCTTTGTAAAATTAAACTGCTAAATTAAAACTGTTACATACAAAAAGGAACGGATCCGTTTGTTACGACGGATCCGGCCCTGCCTGTCACCATCAGATTGGAGGAACTGCTTACCCGCAACACAACATGTTTGCCGGTTCAAACGGTATGCAATACAGTTTTTCAGTTCCCGATACACGCAAACAGATTACTTAATTACTTCCGCGCCTTTCAGCAGCTCTTCCGGAATCTTGATACCCAGCTGGTTCGCTTTCTTCTGGTTAACAACAGCCTTGAACTGCTTCTGGGAACGGATGGCCATATCCTGGGGTTTTGCTTTGCCGTTCAGGATTTCCGCCGCCATGGCGCCGGTCTCTTCGCCCAGCATGTAATAATCAATGCCCAGCGTAATCAGGCCGCCGGCCTTTACTTCACCGGGTTCCGCGCAGATAACGGCCAGCTTGGCTTCATCGGTCACCTTGCACAGGGTAGGCATGGCGGAAGCCATGATGTTATCAGTAGGAATATACAGGGCGTCAACCTTGCCGATCAGGCTGTGGGCAGCCTGCTGGATATCGTTAACGGTGGAAACGGTAGCTTCCTTAATCGTCAGGCCTTTTGCCGCCGCTTCTTTTTTCAGGATTTCAACCTGGATCTGGCTGTTTACTTCACTGGAGCAGTAAATAACGCCTACATTCTTGGCAGCGGGAACCACTTTCTTCAGCAGTTCGACCTGTTCTTTGATGGGGTTCATGTCCGTGGTGCCGGTAACGTTGGTGCCCGGTTTTGCCGGATCTTTCACCAGTTTTGCGGATTTATAATCGGTAATGGCCGTGCCCACGATGGGAATCTCTTTCGTTGCGTTGGCCACAGACTGCGCGGAAGGCGTAGCAATGGCGCAGATCAGATCCACTTTATTGTTGACAAACCGGTTGGCAATGTTCTGCAGGTTAGACTGGTCTGCCTGGGCATTCTGCCGGTCAAAGGTAATATTTTTTCCTTCGGTAAAGCCCTTTTTGGCCAATCCGTCCACAAAACCTTTATTGGCAGCATCCAGCGCAGCATGCTCTACCAGCTGTACGATACCTACATTAAATTTCTTTTCCGCTTTCGGCGCCGGCTTTTTATCTCCGCCGCCGCAGCCGGCCATCCCTACAGCCAGCGTCAGCATCAGGGCTGCCGTCAATGCTTTCATTTTAGAACCGGATAATTTAAACATTTTCCCTCATTTCCTTCCCTCATTTTTTGTACAGTTGAAAGCAAAAAAAGTAATGCAATTCCATGTATGTGTTTTACTTATAACTATACATCCTATATTGTAAGCGCAAAAGCCAATAAAGTAAATAGTTTTTAAATAATTCTGTCCTCATATCTGCCATAAATCATCATTTTATATATAAAAGCTGTAAAAAAAGTAACGGTTACGACCCGATTCATCCGAAAGAGCGCTTGCAAAACCTGTGTATTCATACTATATTTATTACAGGTGTAAATTGCGCCTGCCATAAATGCAATTTTTTAATGAAAAAGATATTGCAATAGAATTCCTGTAAAACCGGCGCAAGACCAGCAGCGGATAAGCCGCTTACACTCTTTTTGATTAAAACTTTTAATGAAGGAAATACTGATTAGGAAAGGATGGTACCTATGCTGAAACGGATTTTACTCTGCTTCGTCGTCTTACTGCTGTTCGCCTCCCAGGCCTTTGCGGAAAACTGGACCTATCTGGGCCGTTACGCAGTTAAGAACAACCCGGTCTATGTAAATACGACAGACGCGCTGATCCTGAATCACCTGTTCCCCTGTACATCCCAGCCTGCGAATAACCATCAGCAATACGATGTCTATTACTTCCATGACCACAAGGATGATGTCCGGACCGTAAATGATTTCGTCAACCTGATTTCGGTTCCCATCAAGGCCAAGATCGTTCCCCTGAACATCTACGGGAAACCCATGTTCAGCGACGGCGTGTTCTGCGGCCAGATCTATTCCGACGTCAAGATCACCAATGCAGGCGTCTTCGAGGTCCGTCCCATTGCTTTTTCCATTCGGGATTCCGTAAGCGGGAAGACCATTTTCCGGGCTGAAGGCGAAATGGAGGGACAAGTTCTCGTGGCCGACTCCGCGGCGCAGAGAATCGTTGCCGCCACCGGTCCCCATAAAGACTGGAAAACAACCATCGGCGGGATGCCCCTGTCCATGTTAATGAAACAGAACTGAAGTGTAAAGGATTGTGTTTTAACTTATGAGCATAGAGATTATCAAACAACTGGCTATTTTAATCGTCGGCTTTGCCCTGTTGGTAAAAGGGGCCGACCTGTTTGTGGACGGTGCCTCCGGCATCGCCAAAAAGTTTGGCATTTCGGAACTGATCATCGGGCTTACCATCGTCGCCATGGGCACCAGCGCGCCGGAAGCGGCGGTGTCTATTGCAGCGGCAGCCAAAGGAAGCGCCGGCATCTCTATCGGTAATGTCATCGGCAGCAACATTATTAACATCTTTATCATCCTGGGCGTTGTGGCTGCCATTACCCCGTTAAAGATAGAACGCTCTACCGTCCGTTACGAGATGCCTTTTACTATCATTGTCACCGTACTCTTTGTTCTCATGGGCAGAGACGGCCTCATCACCAGAGTGGACGGCGCAATCTTATGGGCAGGCCTGCTGCTTTACATCGCCTATCTGCTTCGCCAGGCCAAACAAAAACCGGCAGAGGTTCCCGCACAGGCTGAAACAGCGGTCCAAAAAACAGAAGGAACCGGTTCGCCTGAAGCGGTTGCGGAAACCGCAGCAGATGTTCCGACTACCGCTACTGAAGCAGGCGTCACACCTGCCGCAGATACAGAAACCGGGGAAGCAGTTCCCGCAGAATCCCCTTCCATCTGGAAGCTTATCGCCCTTACCATCGTGGGCCTTGCCGTGATCCTGGTCAGCAGCGACTACGCCGTGGACGCCGCTGTTGCCCTGGCCAAGATTTTCAACATCAGCGACCGGGTCATCGGCCTTACCATCGTAGCGCTGGGCACCTCCCTGCCGGAACTGGTGACTTCGGTCACAGCCGCGCTCCGGGGCAATGCGGATCTGGCGGTAGGCAACGTGGTGGGCAGCTGTATTTTTAACCTGCTGTTTGTATTAGGCACTTCCGCCCTGATCCTTCCCATCCCCTGCGCCCCCAATTTCCTCAGCGACGCCTATGTAGCCGTGGGCGCTACGGTGTTACTGCTGCTCTTCGGTTTCACCCAGATGAAGATTGTCCGTTGGGAGGGCGTGCTGCTGGTAGCCTGTTATGTGGCCTACGCGTATGTAGCATTGGTTTGAGAATTGCGATGCATGAGTGCATTTATAAATATCTTTTTACTGTTTCCAATGTAAGGAAACCCTGATTCATTCGTTTCTCTTTCGTCTCATAAAAAAAGCCGGACTGAAGCAATTCCATTTGTAAAACTTCAGTCCAGCTTTTTATTTTTTTAGGAGACGCTGATTAAAAAGAGTAAAAAAAATGGTGATCCATCCGCGACTCGAACGCGGGACACCCTGATTAAAAGTCAGGTGCTCTGCCAACTGAGCTAATGGACCACATGGCGTTACTTTCGTAACGTGAGTATTATAAAGTTTTATATAACGTTTGTCAAGAAGTTTTTGCAAAAACTGTTTGCCTGCTGCTTGCAGCCCTGCAAATTTCCCCAAAAACATATTTACAACAGCCCCGGTACGGGCTTACCAAACATATCATATAAGCTTACACATAGATTGAGAAGGCAGCTTCTCTTTACGCTCCTTACAACAGCGCGAGCAATGCCTTTTTGTCTGTCTTCCCGCGGCTGTTCAGCGGAATTATCTTTACCAGGATAATTTTTTTCGGCATTTCCTGCTGCATCAGGGTATCCCGCAGGCGCAGCCGCAGGTCCTGTTTCGTCCGGTTTTCATTTTCACAGACCACAAAAGCAGCAGCCTCCTGCCCCCGTCCCGCGTCATCATACGGCAGCACGACAGCCTGGATCACTTCCGGTAACGCACATAATGCGTTTTCAATTTTTGTGCAGCTGATCTTAAAGCCGCCTTTGTTGAGAATATCCCCTTCGCGCCCGTTAAAGATCAGATACCCTTCCCGATTAAAATATCCTGTGTCGTGAAGGGTGCAGGGCTGCTGCAGCCCTTCCACGTGATACGGCGTATCAATATAGATCAGGCCGTTTTCACCCACACCTTTACACCGGGCACCGGTTTACCCACGCTGTCCGGGAAACGAAGCACCTCGTCATAGCCCAGCCAGGTAATATAATCCAGCTCGCTGGCCCCGTAGTACAACAGAATATCGCTGTTCGGGAAGGAGCGTTTCAGCCGTTCCGCCGTCTTCGCCCCCAGCAGCTGTGAACCCGCCAGCACCATCTGCATGGAAGGGTATTCCTGTTTCAGGTATTTTGTCAGCACCTTCAGTTTTGCCGGAACCAGATATAACACGCTTACCCGCAGGTCCCGGATCATCTCCAGCCACTGACGGCAATTGAACACATCGCTGACTGCCAGCGTACAACCTTCATAAATGACGGAAGCCCATATGCTGAGATTGCCGGTAAAGCTGAAACTCCCTTCCAGAAAGACCACCGCGTCCCCGTCTATACAGAAGCGGCGGTTCTGCTCCGGAATAAAACCGGCCCAGCTTTCATAGGTGCGGTACATTACTTTCGGAACATCCGTGGACCCGCTGCTCAGCACGCCCATGCAGGCGTTCTGGTACGGAACCGGCGCCGGGACAAAACCGGAAACTGTTTCTGCCGCTTTTTGCATTTTTTCAGGACGAGGCGCTGTTTCATTCGTATCTATCTCATCCGTATCCGTCTCACCTGCTTTGGTGCCGGCAGCTCCCTCCTTCGGGGAATAACCCTGCCGAAGTGTCCACCCATGTTCTTTTTCTTCCAACACAAAACCGATCCGGTTCTGTGTTACCAGTTTTTCCTCTGCCGCTTCCGGAAGATCATAATGTCCGATGACAGGCACCTGTCCTGCATCCATTACCGCCAGAAACGCCAGCAACTGGTGATACAGGTTTTGTGTCCGGATCAGCACGCAGGTTTTATAACCAGCCGGAAACTGCTTCTTCCAGTCCGGCGTAATAAACACGCGGACATCTTCATACGCCTGGCCATAGGTGATCCTCCTGTCCCGCAGTATGAGGTAAGGCCTGTTCTCTTTTTCTATTGCATGCTTTTGTAACAGCGTAACGTAATCCATAGGTTCTCCACACAACGTAATTGAAATTTGTTATGCATTAGGGGCAGGGAAAAGACCGAAGCAAAACATCGGGAACGATTGCAAAATTTCATGAGACGAAATGAGCCGACCGTGGCTGAGACTGTCTGAGGAGCGTAGCTCCGAGTTTCGAAGCCACAGGCGAATGAGTCCATGAAATAGCAATCGTGGACGGTTTTGTGAAGTCTTTTTCCTGCCACGTTATGTATGAACAATATATTTAAAACATATTATAGCCTACTATTTTTCACCAGCAACGCTGTGCCCAATCCTCCGGCGCCGGCAATACTCAACAGGCCAAGCTTTCCTTCCGTCTGTTTCAGTTCCTGCCACAGATGCAGCAGTAAAATTGCGCCCGACGCGCCATAGGGATGACCGTACGCCAGTGCGCCGCCCCAGGGACAGTACCGCGCAGTCAGTTCCGGATATTTCCTGGCAAACAGCGCGCTGATCACCGCAAAGGCTTCATTATATTCAAACACGTCAATCTGTTGCGGCTGTAAATCGCAGCGTTGCAGCAAATACGCGCCGGTTTCTATCGCACCTTCCGGACTGTAGCGCGGGTCCACGCCCCACTCAAAACCGACCAGCAGTTCTGCCTCCGGCCGCAGGCCGAATTGTTCCACCGCCTGCCGGGAAGCCAGAACCACAAACGCCGCCCCGTCATTCATCAGGCAGGCATTGGCAGCCGTCAGCAGGGGAGTCACGGCGACTTTATGCTCCTGTAATACGTTTTGTCTGTCAACGTTTTCTTTTATTGGCAGCGAAGCCCTGTCTCCTGCCAGCAAATCCTTCACTTCTTCTTCCGTGAACAGTTTCGGCATCCTGGCGGCCAGTTTCGGACTCATGCGGTCACGGATTCCTTCATCGCCTTCACTTCCAAACACGGAAACCACAATTTCATTCAGCCGGTTTTCCTCTCTGGCTTTTTTTGCCAGCCGGTGACTGCGCACTGCAAATGCATCCAGCTCCTCCCGTGTAAAGCCGTGCTTCTGACAGGTTCGCTCCGCTCCTTCCAGCATTGCTTTTGCGCTTGTCGTATCCGGGGAAAACTGGGCTACGGTAAAGCCTTCTTCCCGATAACGGGGATCTGCTTTTGCATAAACACGGACAGGCTGCATAGACGTAGACTCAAATCCGCCGGCAATCAGAATGTCCGCCATGCCGCTGCCGATTTTTGTCATGGCCAGTTCAATGGAAGCCGCCGCAGAAGCGCACTGCATATCGATCGTCAGCGCCGGAATCGTGGCAGGCAAACCGGCCTTCAACGCAGCCAGCCGCGTAATATTTCCTCCCGTTCCCACCGCGTTGCCGCAGAGCAGACCGTCCGCCTGCAACACGAAGGGATACTTTGCCATGATTTTTTGTAAAACCGCCGCAGCCAGCTCCTCGGCAGGCACCGTCTTAAACAGGCCTCCCGTCAGCCCAATGTGGCTGCGCAGTCCCCCGATCAGATAAACTTTCTCCATACCCGTCACCATTTCCCCACATCAGATATGTACATCAAACATGTAAAAATTCTTTAAAAATTAATTTAGAAACTATAAACTGTGATTCACCGGGCTTCACCCTGGTTTCTTTATAATCCTGCCGTAACCAACGTTACCAGACGCTGAGAAAAATCATATTCAAAAAATTCCCGGCCTGATTCCAGACCGGGAGCTTTATGGAAGTGTCACTGTCAACTGTTAAGGAAACACTGATTAATTTTTCAAAAACATATTGATCCGCGTTGCCAGGAACGCACCGGCCAGCACCTTCACCACATCGCCGAAGATGAAAGGAAATACCGCTGCCACCAGTGTAGCCCATACATCCATGTGGGCCACCAGATACATGGAGACGCAGCCGCCCACGTAAATGATCGGCATACCAACCGCAATTCCCAGAAATACCATCCTCTTAAAGCTGTTGGAACCGTTCAGCAGCTTGCTCATGAGCCAGGCTGCTATGGCGAAACATACATAAAACCCGCCGGTGGGTCCCAGCAGGCGTCCCAGTCCGGCAGAACCGCCGGGAAGCACCGGTACACCGATGGCGCCAATCAGCAGCCAGGCCAGTACTACCAAAAATGCGTCATTCGGTTTTAAAATGAATGCTGTCATATTTACAATAATCGTTGTCCCTACAACCATAGCCGGCGTAAAGGGCAGCGGGAACGCCAGATACGAAGAAATTGCCAGAAACGCGACACACAACGCCATCTTCGTCAGGTTGCGAGTCTTATCTGCCGCCGTTTCACGGTGCATCGGTGTTACAGAAGTCTGTTCCATGTTGATCATCTCCGGAATTAGTATTGCGCAATGTATTCATCAGCAAATGACGAATCGCACATTGTTATCTTTTTTATAATAAAGGTTAACCACGTTTCTAATTATAAATACTTACGGGCACCTTGTCAACCTGTTTTTTTGTTTAAGTTAACCAATTTGTTTTTTCCTCTTGGTTTCCTTTTGTTTCTTTTTGGTTTTGTCCTTTTTGCTTTGTTTTACCTGCCAGAATTTTTCACTTTCGTCACATTATTGTTATATTCTGTAACATCCTTAACATATAATCTTCTTGCATTTTCTGATAATTCCTGCTATTATATAAGTGAACAAAAGAAGTACCGAAAGTCCCCTCACAAGGGAAATCTTGGAAAAGGAAATGAGGATACTTCGCGAGTGAAATTGAGAAAGGAGTGGTTCCCACGAAATAGTTAAAGCAGTATATGGAAAAATTTTAAAGGAGTGATTCCAATGCAGAGGTTGAGTCGATTCAATAGTTAAACGCCCGTGACGTTGTGGAAACAATGCACGGGCGTTTAAATTTTTTATTTTTTTTGCTTCAGGGAACTTTTTTGGTGTTCACAATCTCTGTTTCAGCAAAATCGGCGCAAACTCCGGTGTAATGAATTCCGGCCCGCAGCCGCAGAAGCGAAAGAGCATAACTTTATTCTTCAAATTCATTCTTTATTACTTATGCATACTCTTCCCCTGCTGTTTCATATACACATGTTCTGCTGCAATTTCCTGCAGCAGGTGACGTCCGCTCCAATGTTGGTTAAACTTGGTAAGCGCGGCTTTTAGCTCAATTTCTTTTAACTTGCCCCGTTTCACCTCGGCAAGAAATTTATTAAGCATATTTATGTCAAAGCCGCACAGAAAAACCATTTCCTTTTGCGAAGCTTCCATCATTAACTGTATGGCTGCTTTTTTCACAACGTCCGGATCCGCTCCTGCTTTCTTCGCCGCTTCCTCCAGCGTTTCAGCAAGCTTGTCTTCCTGGTTCTCCGGCGGATTCACCGCCTTTTGCGGACAGTCTTTCACACCGGCCACAAAGCCCACGGCGTCGTCAAACTGTTCCAGCGGCACGGCTTTGCAGTTTACTTTTAAGATCATGCAGACCTGCCGCAACTGCTGCAGCCGTTCCGGTTTAAAATTATAGGCTAATACAATTTTGTTCATTTTCAAATCAATTCCTTCAGCACAATGGTCTGCTCCCGGTTAGGGCCTACGGACACGATGCCCAGTTCCACGCCGGCCACTTCCGACAGGCGGCGCAGGTATTTCTTCGCCCCTTCCGGCAGGTCTTCAAACTTACGGCATTTCGTGGTATCGCACATCCAGCCGTTGAATTCTTCATAGACCGGTTCCACCTTACCCAGGGTTTTCAGGCTGGCGGGAATCTGTTTGATCTCCACGCCGTCAATCTTGTAGCCCACGCACATTTTGATTTTCTTCATCTGGTCCAGCACGTCCAGGCGGGTCACCGCAATAGCGTCCAGACTGTTCAGGCGCACGGAATACCGGAGCATGAAAGCATCCAGCCAGCCGCAGCGGCGGGGTCGTCCCGTCACGGTTCCGTACTCGTGGCCGGTCTCCCGGATCTGGTGGCCGGGGCCGTCCGTATCCAGCAGTTCCGTTACAAAAGGACCGGCGCCGACCCGGGTGGTATAGGCTTTCACTACGCCTACCACATGGTCGATGAACCGGGGACCGATGCCGCTGCCTACGCAGGCGTTACCCGCCGTGGGATTGGAACTGGTCACGTAGGGATACGTACCGTGGTCAATGTCCAGGAAGGTTGCCTGGGCCCCTTCAAACAAAACTTTTTTATCCTGGGCAAAGAGTTCGTCCAGAATCACGCCGGTATCCGTTACATAAGGACGCAGTTCCTCCGCGTATTCCAGATATTCCTTCAGCACCGTTTCGTAATCAAAAGGCTCTGCCCCATAAATTTTCGTAATGACCTCATTTTTCGCAGCCAGGTTGACTTTCAGTTTTTCCGCGAACACTTCCGGGTCCATCAGGTCGCAGACGCGGATGCCCACCCGGGCTACCTTGTCCATGTAGCAGGGTCCGATGCCGCCCCGGGTCGTGCCGATTTTATTCTCGCCCAGAGCTTCTTCCTGCAGCACATCCAGCTTCTGGTGATAGGGCAGCACCACGTGAGCCCTGTCGCTGATGGCGATGCGGCTGATGTCCACACCCTTGTCGTGCATCTCTTTGATTTCCTGCAGCACCACGCCGGGGTTGATTACCACGCCGTTGCCCAGCACGCATATCTTCCCGTGATATAAAATCCCGGAAGGCAGCAGCCGCAGTTTATAGGGCACGTCATTTACCACTACGGTGTGTCCCGCATTGGAGCCGCCGCTGTAGCGCACTACCGCGTCCGCTTTCTGTGCCAGGTAATCAACGATTTTACCTTTTCCTTCATCGCCCCACTGGGCGCCGATTACAACCACTGATGACATACTGTTTACATCTCCCCTCAAAGATTAAAACACATTTCGAATTTATCTGTCGCAGGTTTCCCTGCTCCGCACCCTCGGCACAACAGGCAGTTACGCACTGCTGAACCCGGTTTACGAATCAGTTGACACTGCCGGCAATACTGACTTACAGCCCGAACCTTGCAAAAATTCTGTCTACATGCACCAGCATGGGCTTATAATCAAAGCATTCCTTAATCTCTTCCGGCGTCAGGTACTTGCGTACATCCTCATCCTTGCAGAGGTTCTCGTAGAAATCTTCTCCCTCCAGCCAGCGTTTCATGGCGTTGCGCTGTACCCAGCGGTAGGCCGTGTCCCGGAAGGCGCCCTTGGCTACCAGGGCCAGCAGCACCCGGGGGCTGTAGATCAGGCCGCCGGTCATGTTCAGGTCTTCCAGCATCTTCTCCGGATACACCAGCAGCCGGTCGATCAGGTTGATGGTTTCATTCAGAATATAATCCAGCGCCATAGTCGCGTCCGGCAGCATCACCCGTTCCACGGAGGAGTGGGAGATGTCTCGCTCGTGCCACAGGGGAATATTTTCAAAAGCCGGCAGCACATAGCCCTGCACCAGCCGGGCCATGCCGCAGATACGTTCGCTGCGCACCGGGTTCCGTTTGTGGGGCATGGCGGAGGATCCTTTCTGTTTCGGGCTGAAATATTCTTCCGCTTCCCGCACTTCCGTGCGCTGCAGGTGACGCACTTCCAGTGCCATCTGGGACAACGTTCCGGCAATGACGCCTAACGTGGAGATATATTCCGCATGATGGTCCCGCTGCACTACCTGGGTTGCAACGGATTCCACTTTCAGCCCCAGTTTTTTGCAGACATATTCTTCCACATAAGGGTCAATGTCCGCATAGGTGCCGACGGCGCCGGACAGTTTGCCCACGCACATATTTTCCGCGGCCCGTTTCATCCGCTCAATGTTCCGCAGGGTCTCGCTGTACCAGAGCAGCAGCTTCAGGCCGAAGGTGGTCGGTTCCGCATGCACGCCGTGGGTACGGCCGATGGTAGGCACATATTTGAATTCCACGGCACGGCGTTTCAGCACTTCCGCCAGTTTTTCCAGATCTTTCAGGATCACGTCCGAAGCCTGCTTCACCTGTACGTTCAGGCCCGTATCCTTCACGTCCGTGGAAGTAAGGCCCATGTGGATATATTTGGCTTCGTCGCCCACGTATTCCGCCACGGCAGACAGAAACGCGATGATGTCGTGGTTGATTTCCTTATCGATCTCATGAATACGGTCTACATCAAAATTCGCTTTGGCTTTAATGACCTCCACCGCTTCTTTGGGAATGCGCCCCAGCTCCGCATTGGCTTCGCAGGCAGCGATCTCCACATCCAGCATGGTCTGCCATTCATTCCGTTCGTTCCAGATCTTCTCCATTTCCGGACGCGTGTATCTCGGAATCATCTTGTTGTCCCCCTTTTGCATCTGCAATTAAAAACTGTTTATATTGCCTTGCTCAATCGCCGTTCGGTCTGCCGGTCTGCTGCGTTTGATTTGCACAGCAGTTCCGGCAATCTTTTTTTCACAAACGCAAGAATCCTTGCTGCAGTATCCGTCTTATCTTCAGCCGTCGTCCCTCTTTGACAGACTGATGAACTTCGTGCACTCATTCCGGAAGAACAGATTGACCCGTCCCACCGGACCGTTGCGGTGCTTGGCCACGATCAGTTCTGTAATATGAGTCGGTTCCTCGTCCGCGCCTTTATAGTAATCATCCCGGTACAGGAACATAACGATATCCGCATCCTGTTCCAGAGAACCGGACTCACGCAGGTCGGACAGCATGGGTTTTTTTACCTGTCTGGCTTCCACACTCCGGCTCAGCTGGGAAAGAGCCAGTACCGGCACGTTCAGTTCACGGGCCAGCGCTTTCAGGCCCCGGGAAATTTCCGAAACCTCCTGCTGCCGGTTATCGGAATTATTACGGCCCACCGACCCCTGCATCAGCTGCAGGTAATCGATAACGATCAGGTCCAGGCCGCCCTCCGCCTGCAGGCGCCGCGCCTTGGAACGCATTTCCATGATAGAAAGCCCCGGCGTATCGTCAATAAAGATCTGGGCACCGGCCAGGCGGTCTGCCGCGATCCACAGATTGTTCCATATATCCGCGTTATCATTATCCTTATCTCTGTCGTATCCGCCTGCCCGCAGCCGCTGGGCGTTAACATCCGCTTCCGAGCAGAGCATACGCTGCACCAGCTGTTCCCGGCTCATTTCCAGACTGAAGAAAGCGACCCGTTTCTTCGGCTCCCCTTCCCGGGAACCCCGAATCGCTACATTCTGGGTAATATTCAGGGCCAGGGCGGTTTTACCCATAGACGGACGCGCGGCTAAAATGATAAAGTCGGACGGATGCAGACCTGCCGTCAGATTATCCAGGTCTACAAATCCGGTGGCTACGCCGGTAATGGCCTGTTTGCTGTCCAACACAATCTGGATGTGGTTGATGGTTTCCGTCAGCACATCGGAGATTGCCGCAAAATCCGTTCCCCCTTTCCGGTTGGAAATCTGGAGGATGGTTTTTTCTGCCTGGTCCATGATGTCCCGCACGTCTTCCGAACCGTCATAGCCCATGGCTGCAATCGCTGTACCGCCTTCC
Organism: Acidaminococcaceae bacterium; assembly: GCA_017443005.1. Taxonomy (GTDB): domain Bacteria; phylum Bacillota; class Negativicutes; order Acidaminococcales; family Acidaminococcaceae; genus Succiniclasticum. Next base: position 38,690 of record JAFSPK010000079.1, on the reverse strand, counting down.
ACCAGCTGCCGAAGCACAGATTTTTCTTCCACGATCTGGGCGTGAAACTTGGCATTGGCAGCCGTCGGCACAATATTGGCCAGCAGGGTGACATAGGAAACGCCGCCTACGTCATCCAGCTTGTTCATTTTTTTCAGTTCATCAATCAGCGTGATCATATCGATTGGCTCATTCTTGGAATGAAGCGTCAGCATCGCGCTGTAAATGACCTGATGAGCCTGCCGGTAAAAGTCTTCCGGCATCAGCTTTTCGGTTACCACGCTCACCGCGTTTTTGTCAATGAGCATAGCCCCGATTACGGATTGTTCCGCTTCTATATTCTGCGGAGGCACTCTGTCCTGCATAGTTAACACCTGTTAAAGAAACATCGGGTATATACTGTCAAAATTTTAATTTTCATCAGTTTCCACAATCACATTGAACTTTGCGGAAATTTCCGGATGCAGTTTGGCTACTGCCGTATAGGAACCCGGCAGCTTCACCGTGTCATTCAGTTCAATCTTGCGGCGGTCCACTTCCAGTCCCGTCTGCTTGATCAGGGCTTCCGCCACATCCTTGGAGGTCACAGCGCCAAACAGCTTGCCGTTAGCGCCTACTTTCAATTTCAGTTTTACAGTAACCTTTTCCACCTGTGCTGCCAGCATCACGGCTTCATCCTTACGCTGGGCAGCCCGGTGTTCCGCCACCTTTTTATCCTGCAGTGCCTGGTTCATGTTCATGGTGTTGGCTTCTTTTGCCAGTTTACGGGGAATCAGGTAATTACGGCCATAGCCTTCTGCCGTCTCCACAATATCGCCTTTTTTACCTAAATTTTTCACATCACTCAATAAGATTACTTTCATTCTTCTCTTTCTCCTCTGCTTCGTCTAATTGTTTTTTCGTTAATTCGATGATCTGCTGTTTCACTTCATCCGCATCGGCATTCTGAAGCTGCACGCCGGCCACCGTCTGATGACCGCCGCCCCCCAGTTCTTCCATGATGACCTGAACATTGACACTGCCATCACTGCGGGCGCTCACATTCACATTTCCGTCTGTGCATGCGGAAATCACCACGCCGACGGAAACACCGGTTACGTTGATCAGGGCATCTGCCGCCTGGGCTGCCAGGATAGACGTGTCACTGGAATTTTCTACATCACGGTTGATGGAAATAGCCAGATGAGGTAATGGCGTCTCCGCTTCAGCAATAATACGGTACCGGTCCCGGAAGGATTCCAGATCGTCCTTAAACAGCTGCCGCACCAGGATGGGATCCGCCCCGGATGTACGGAGCAGCGCCGCCGCTTCAAAGGTACGGGCGCCGGTCTGCACGTTGAAATTCTTGGTGTCTACCACCAGTCCGCTGTACAGTGCTGTGGCTTCCCCTTTGGTGAATTCCAGCTTGTCGTTAAAGTAGCCTGTCAGTTCCGTCACCAGCTCACTGGCGGACGATGAAGACGGTTCCATGTATTTCAGGATCGTATTCTGGATAATATCCTCGGCCCTCCGGTGATGGTCGATGATGATCCGTTTCTGGGGGATGGCTTCCAGCACTTTCTGACTGGCGCTTAATACGGCCCGGTGATGGTCTACCAGCATCAGCAGACTGTTGGGTGAAATTTCCTCAAGTACATCTTCTTCGTGTACAAAAAGACCTTCGTACAGTTTATCTTCTTCCGAAATGTTTAATTCGCCGTTAAACACAACCTTCTTCAGTTTCTGCAGCGAAGTGCTCCGGTTGCTGATTACGATAAAGGTCGGTTTCTGCAGGGACAGGGACAGCTTGGCAATGCCGACGGCGCTGCCGATGGAATCATAATCTTCATTGGCGTGGCCCATGACAAATACCTTGTCAGCAAGCTCCATCTGCTCCCGGATGGTATGCGCCACAATCCGGGCGCGCACCCGGGTACTTTTGGCGCTGACCGCATTGGTACCGCCAAAATACTGCATCTGCTTGTCACACTCCACCACCACCTGGTCGCCGCCGCGCCCCAGCGCCAGGTCCAGCGCCTTAGATGCGTGCAGGCTGATTTCCTGCAGGGTTTCTCCGTCTTTGGAAATACCGATGCTGATGGTAGGAGCCAGTTTGTTCTCCTGCCGGACTTCCCGCACTTTATCCAAAACGGAAAATTTGTCTTCTATAGCTTTTTGCAGATTCTTATAGTTGATGCCCACAACCAGGTTTTCTTTATTGGAACGCACCACAAACCCCTGGAGGGATTCCACCCACTTATTCAGAATCTCGCCGATTTCCCCGTTCAGATTGGCCCGGGCGCTTTCGCTGAGGCCTTTCATCACATCTTCATAGTTGTCAAAACGGACACAGGCCAGGCACATGCGTTCTTCCGCAAAGCGCTGCTTCAGTTTTTCCCACTCGGTAATATCCGTCAGATAGACCATCAGCGTGCTGGGTGCGTCATCTTTTCTTTCCGTGTTTTTTGCCGGGTTCTGTACGCTGAAGTACTGCATCTGGTAATACCGGCCCCGCATCTGGATGACCTTACAGTCATCTTTCACGCACATCGTCTCAAAGGCATTCTCCGGTACGGGCAGCACTTCTTCCGGTTTTTTCCTTTCCAGAGACTTTAATCCGGTCCACTCCTGGAATTTTTCATTTTTCCACTGAAGCTTCCCGTCACTGGAGAATACTGCGATACCTACATCCAGATTCTTGGTGGAATAGTGTACGGAACGCTCAATATTGCGAATCACGTCATCCAGATAATCAGACAGCAGCTGTTTCTTTTGGGTGTAAGCCCGGCGGGCAAACCAGACTACTATAATAAGCAGCAACACTCCAGCCGGAATGAACAGCGGCTGCAGGAAACAGATTCCGACTACCAGCAGGGCAATGAGCAGCACGTAAATACAAATTTCTTTCCAGTTGGAAAACTGGCTCCTGCTTCCAAACATTTCAATCACCTCATATTGCTTCGTAACTGGTACGACAATCCTGCTGCGGAACCCTTACTTCTTTTTCTGTTCCCGTTCCGCCGCATTCTTCTTTGCCCGGAGCTTCCGGGCGTCAAACAAAATATCGTAACCGCCGATATACGTCACGATCAGTCCAAACAGGGAAATAAACATGGAAACGGGGATAATGATCCGCATCCACCACAGCGGTTTGTTATGGGTTTTAAGGTACCAGTAGATGAACACCAGCCCCTGCACCATCAGCAGCATGCTGCAGATGGCCCACACATTGGCGCAGACCGTGTAACCGATATGGGTCCGGTCATTGATAAAATACTGGATCCCAAAAAGGGCCGCCACATAAATAAGCGCCACAACCGGCGGGAAAGACCATTCGTCCACCGGGGGAAATTCCGGAAAGGTTTCCCCGGTCCTTGCCAGAATCTTACGGGCCGCCCAGTAATTGATCATCACCAGGATTGGCGCCATCAAGAGCATGGCTCCCGGCAGAATAATTTTAATCATGGAGACCATTTCCGTCATCTGGGCGGTAAAGGCTGCCGACTGTTCCGGTGTCATGCTCCCCGTGTTAAACGATGCCGCCATTTGCGGGATGGCGTCGTCCAGCGACTGGAACATCATATCCACAGGATGGATACCCATCACATACAGGGCCAGCAGCATGTTGATCCCGATGCTGGCCAGCGCCCCGATAGATGCATACAGCAACAGCTTCTGTGCCGGCAGGTGACGGTGCATGCATTCGCCCAGCACAATCCCCATGACGCCGTACACACCGATATAAAACAGCGCATGGATCGGATTCACTGTCATGGCTACCAGGACCGTGGACACCACCGCAGCCATAATGCTCCAGCGCATCCCGTTCCGCATGCCGCAGACCACCAGAGGCAACGGCATGATTAAATTCAAAATAATTCCCATAAAGGGAACGTAAGCAAACAATAAATTAAAAACGATGGCAATGGCGGCACAGATTGCACCTTCCACCATTGCGGACGTTCTCCTGCGATACGTTAACGCCACAAATTCCTCCTGCCGGAAACACAGCTTTTTTTCCCGGCTTGTCAGTTAAACAGAATCAAAGACCGGGAACCGTCATCCGGTTCCTGCTTTCTTAAAATACAAACACTTATACAGCATACCATTATATTTTACACCAAAAGCAAGATTTTGGCAAAAATGTACGGCTGCCGGAAACCCCAAACAGAAAATGCTGAAGCCGGATCTTCGACAGAACGGCTTCAGCAGAGTATCTTCTTATTAAGTTAAACATATATGGCAGTGTCTGCTAATGCGCTCCGGTTCTGTCATCGTTTCTTTCTGCGCGGATGCCGCTTACAGCTTGACGCTGGCCTTTACCTTGAGCCCTTCTTCCATCACGCTGAGGTTTGTCAGGTGCAGCACGTCCAGCACGGATTTTTTCAGGAAGCGGGTCTTTCCGATTTTGCTTTCCTGCAGCGTTTTGGTGAAATCCAGGCCGATTACGCCGTTCTCATAGGTAACTTCCACATCTTTGTTCTCAATGGCCACCTTATCAAAAATCAGGTCAATAATCGCGACGATCAGTTTGTCACCGACCGTATTCACCACCAGGGACGCAAAGTCATTATTGAAAATGTCGAAGCCGTCCACTTTGATATGGGCAACCGCTTCATTCTGGTCCACGAAAAAGTCCAGGATGGAAAGTTTCAGCTCCAGCGTGCCGTATGTATTATGCTGCAGATTCATCCGCAGATAATCCGGCGCCAGATAGCCGATGTCCAGCAGGGCAAAATCGCTGCCGGCCAGTGCTTTTGTCATGTAAGATTTAATCTCACTGTACGGGATCACCAGCTCGCCCCGGGACAGCTGCTGCCAGTTCTGGGCGGAAATCCAGCGGTCGCTTTTGCTCTTCAGCGGATTTACGATGCGGTCATTGAAATCTTTTATCTTCTGGGAAATGGTAGATTCGGCCTTGTCCGCCGTGGTCTTTACACCGGCAAACAGGTCTTCCCCTTTCACATTCTTCATTTTTTCTTTCAGGGCGTTCAGGTCAAATTTTTTGCTTTCGTCACCCAGGGGCTCGTCCTTGCAGTCCATGTTGCTGAAAGCTTCCGCGTTTTCCGCCCCTTCCTTCCGGGCTTTTTCAAACACTTCCCGGAAACTGGCCACGTCTTCCGGACGTCCCGCCTTCAGCCAGGCATTGGCAGCCTTGCCTACGCCGTAGGTGATGGACACAGCCAGCGGAATCTGAATTGCCGCGATCGGAAGCAGCGTGAAAACAGACTGTCCGATAAAGGTGGCGCCCAGCGAACCTAACAGTCCCAAAGCCGTCCCTTCGGACATCTTCACGCCCCGCAGGTCGGCCAGCCGGGTGATCATGTATACTTCATTGGCAATCAGCGCCATGGTACCCAGGACCGGAGCCACTACCAGCACGCTGGCACGGGCCGCGCCCCAGCGGCACAGCTTTTCCGCTTCCCATTCCGTGTCAATATCCTCCAGCGGCTCAAGCTCCGCTTTTTCTTCTTTTGTATCGCCGGCAACTTCTTCGTTCGCTTCGCCGGCATTTTCTTCTGCAGAATCACCGGCAGCCTCTTCCGCGGTTTCCTTCACAGCGTCCTCAGCCTGAACAGTTTCCTCCGCAGCGGTCCTGCTTTCCTCAGAAGTCTGTTCGTTTGCTCCGTTTGTCTGTTTTACTTCATCTTCTGCCATAATTTCACGTACAATCCGATCCGCAGTGCAGCGTATCGGATTTATCCTTTCTCCCAGATTGGCTGGGTAATTCACCGTTTCATATAAACTGCAATAAAAGTTTAAACCTCATTACAGGATGTTTTATTCTTGTATTTTATATTATATCCTTTATGCTATAATAAAAGTTGAAATCTTTATGAACAATTAACGGATACACCGTACAACCGTCATCTGAATCGCAAAGAAAAGAATTATAATTTAATTGAAGGAACACTGCCATGAATAAAAAACCTGTTTCGAAGCAGAAAGTTGTGGGACGTTTTGCTCCGTCTCCCAGCGGGCGGATGCACCTGGGAAATATATATACGGCGCTGGCAGCCTGGCTATGTGCCAAAAGCGCAGGGGGAAAATTTCTGCTGCGCATTGAAGATCTGGATCCTGTTCGCTGCCCCCGTGCCAATGCGGATCAGATCATCTCCGATCTGGAATGGCTGGGTATCACATGGGACAACAGCGATATTCCCTACCAGAGCGAACGCACTTCCATTTATGAATCTTTTTTTCAAAAACTGCGTGACCTGCAGCTTGTGTATCCCTGCTTCTGCAGCCGGGCGCAGCTGCATGTGGCTGACGCGCCCCATGCTTCGGACGGCCGCGTAGTATACGCCGGCACCTGCCGCCGCCTCACCCCGGAAGAAGTGCAGGAAAAAAGAAGAACTCGCCAGCCGGCCGCACGGCTGATTTTACCGGATGAAAACATAACCTTTTGCGACGGACAGTATGGTTTGCAGCAGTTCAACTTATCCCATGACTGGGGCGACATCATCATCCGCCGCAGCGACGGGGTTTTTGCCTACCAGCTGGCCGTCACTGCAGACGATGGACTGATGGGGGTGACCCAGGTCGTCCGGGGCAGCGATTTGCTAAGCTCTTCCGCGCCGCAGATTTATCTGTTCCGGATACTGGGCTTCCAAGTTCCGGAATACCTTCACCTTCCTATGCTGATCACGGAAGACGGCGTCCGCCTGGCCAAACGGGACAAGGCAGCGGATATGGGCTTCCTCCGCCAGCAGCTTACCGGTCCGGAGCCGCTGATCGGATATATCGCCTGGCTCCTGGGACAGATCCGCAAGCCGGAGCCATTGAAAGCAACAGACCTGCTTCCTCTGTTCGACCATAAAAAAATCCCCGGTCACGACCTTGTCGTGCCGGGAGATTATTGGGAATATTTAAAATAACGGTATTTACAGCACATAGCCAGCATTCTTAGAAGAATTTTCGCAAAACCGGTTCTCGCCTTCAGCGTATCTTCTACTTTGCCGCCAGTTGTGCGCTGCCGGCGTTCCGTTCATTCTGTTCGGCAATGACATCCGCCACGGTTCTGCGTACCGGAATCACCAGCCGCTGTCCCACGGAAAGGTCACTGCCCGTCAGTTTGTTCTCTTTCTGGATCCGGAGGATCACTTCACGGATATCTTCCTCTTTGCCGCTCCAGTCCGCCGCAATATCCCACAGGGTATCTCCGGTATGGACCGTAACGACCTGCTTCTCGTAAATTTCAGGGGAAGCAGAAACCGTCATATATGTAAAACCACCGCTCAGCATAGCGCCTAATACAAAAGCCAGTAAAAATTTCTTCATGTTTGTTCACCTCTTTTAAACGTTCGTTTGTTATAATCATAATATAACTAAACAGTTCGTTTGTCAAGAGATTTATTGCGAACATTTTATTAAAATTTTTATTTTAAACATATTTTGTGTTCGTTTTATAAAACATCTGATTTTTACGTTGGAAAAGACTTTACACAAGCTGTTGCATTATATATAATGCTTTTAAAACATTTTCGGACCGGAAACCGATACGGGTTCATCCGTTGTCCGGGGTTGTAAACGACTTCAGATTTGGAAGAAGGAGGTAATACCATGTTTACGTTCCGTTTACCCGCAAAACAGTTTATTGCAGCCTTTGATATCGACGCACAGAAAACCTTTACCCCTGTCTGCCCCGACGAACTGCCGGTAGCTGAGGGAGACAAGATTGTGCCGGAATTGAATGCCCAGGCAGAATTCGCTGCACTCCGGGTTGCCTCCCGGGACGCCCATTCCCCTTACGCAAAGTGGATCGCCACGCCGGAGCATCCGTGTCTTTCTCCTATTAAGGGATATCCCGATCTGGATCTGTACTGGACGAAGCATGCCATCGTGGGTTCAACCGGGTTCGATTTCATCGACGGACTTGACCCGGAAGCGTATGCTTTTCAGAGTTTAAAAGGCATTGAGCCGGACAAACATCCCTACGGCGCCTGCTACCACGACCTTGCCAACAAACGCAGCACCGGCATCATCGAATTTTTGCGGCAGCACGGCATCACCACCGCCATCTGCGGCGGCCTGGCCACAGACTATTGTGTGCTGAACACGGTCTTGCAGTTAAAGGATGCCGGCTTCACCGTCATTTTAAATAAAGCCGCCTGCCGCGGCATCGCTCCCGACACCACCAAAGCCGCATTGGAAAAAATGAAAGCTGCCGGCGTCATCCTGGTGGAAAACGCGGCAGCGTTGCAAAAGTTACGTTAAGGCAAGTTAAGGAAACACTGATTATTCAGCGTCTCCTAAAATCTTTTTATTCTTCATAGCCATACTGGTTATTCAGCATCGCAATGCCGCTCCCGGTTTTAAACACACGGGAGCGCATTTTTTTTATTGCTTCTTCCGGCATATTTTTTTCAAAGGAGTTCACCAGAAAATCCGCTTCCAGCAAAATCTGCCAGTCCGGCCCGTCCACTCCTTCATAGGTATGATGATGGGCAATCAGGAAGCACACCCTGTCAATCAGTTCCGGCGCATACCCGCCGACCTCTTCCAGCAATGCCCGCGCGTAAGCAGGTCCTTCCTGTTCCTGCAGCTTTCCATTGCTGAAACCGTATTTTTTCTCCGCCGGATGAATGCCGATGTCATGGAGAATAGCAGCGATTTCCAAAATCTCCTGCTGTTCCGGGGGCAGGTTTTCCATTGTCCCGATCATGGCGGAAAACATATACACTTTCAGAAAATGCTGGATACGGCGTGCATCGCCTTTGTCAAACAAAATCATCCTGCGTACTACTTCAGCATGTTCCATCTGCTTCCGTCTCCTCATCACATTCCTTTTAACGTTTCGATCATATACAGAGCCTTGGGCAGATATTCATACTGCTTGCTTTCCGGGAACACGATGGCAGTGCGGTAAGTTTTGCCCGCCCGTTGCCCCGCGCTGTCCACGATCAGGCAATGCTCTCCGCCAATATAGCGGCGGATATACTGTATTTTTACATCATCCCCCTGGATATTTTTCCTTGTTTCCGTAAACACAGGCACGGCTTTTCCGTAACCCGGGAACGTATCCTGATTTTTATAGTAATAGGTATCTGACGGATCGTCTGCCGTTACCGCCATAAATTCTTTTTGTGAGATATTTCGGAGCAGCATAGGGCCAAACGCAGGAAGTTTCTGCAACGGATCATAGGGCATGGAAGCAGGCAGCGCTACCACATAATGCCCTCTGCTGTTGGTGAACCAGCGGAAGTCTCCCGCAGCCAGCGGACGGAACGGTGAGGGCGCAGGCACAGGCACCTGTACCGTAATTGTCTTATATTTCGCTCTGGCAGACGCCGTGCCGCTGTGTACCGGATAACTGCCTTCCCCGGCATTCCCGCTCCCCTGACCCTGCAACTGTTGCTGCGCTTCCGCCCCGTAGGATGAAAGCCCGTTTAACTGATCTTCCGGAGCACGCGTACCAAAGGTCCCGTCAGGATTTTCCAAAAAAGTTTCTGACACGTCCCGCATTGTATCCGGCGGGAAAAATAATTTTGGAATCTTAACGTCCATGGTTCCCGGGCGGTATCCGGATCCCACAAACGCGCCGGATACCAGGCGGAAATCCGGCCGGATCTGGGTATGCTGCCGAATCATCCGTTCCCGAAGTTCAGCTTCTGTATACCCCATAGTATTGGAAGGCCTTATTGTCGTTCCGGCGCTCCTGCCAGGCTGTACCTTTCTTCCGGGCGCCGGTTTCATCGATGTTTGTCCCCGGGATATCCTTTCCCCGGTATCGCCGGCCTGTCTCCCTCTGCCGGTCTGCGGCCGGACCACCCGGATTTTAACTGTTTCGTGTCTGCTTCCGATCGGAGCATTCCCTACAATAGTGGAATCTGATTGCGGATGGGTCGGCAGCGCCGCCTCGCCCTGCAACGGATATACGGCAATGCCGGCAAGCCAAAGACTTGCCGCAAGTACCCGTATCATCCTGTTTTGATTAACATTCCTTTTCATGAGTAACTATTCCTTTTGCTGTTCTTTTGCATTTCTTTTGTTGCCGGTTTTCCGGAGTCGCCGGAACTGCGTTTCCAAATAAAACTGCAACAACAGAAAAATACCTGAATAAAAACTATCCTTGCTTTCTTACCGTATCGTACCGCCGCCGACCACCACGTCATCCTGGTAGAACACCACAGCCTGACCCGGTGTCAGCGCCCGCTGTGGTTCATCAAACGTTACTTTGATGTTTCCGTCATCCAACGGTTCAATCACAGCCGGCACATCTTTGGCCCGGTAACGGGGCTTGGCCGTGACACGCACCGGTCCTTTCAGTTCCGGAACGGAAATCAGATTGCAGCGCTCCGCAATCAATGTGTCAGAGAACAGCGCCTCCTGCGGTCCCAGGTACACAATGTTCTTTTCCACATCTTTCCGGACCACATAGAGCGGATACTGATAGGCAATCCCCAGTCCTTTCCGCTGCCCGATGGTGTAATGCAGCTGCCCTTTGTGGGCGCCCAACACCGTACCGTCCAGATGGATAAACTTTCCCGGTTGCGGCTTACGCCTTGTCATATTCTCAATCACCCGGGCGTAATCCCCGTCCGGCACAAAGCAGATATCCTGGCTGTCCGGCTTTTGGGCATTGGCCAGCCCTTCCGTTTCCGCTTTTTCCCGGATGGCCGTCTTCTGCAGATGCCCCAGCGGAAACAGGATATGGGCCAGCTGTGCTTGCGTCAGGGTGTACAGCATATAGCTCTGGTCCTTTTGCCTGTCATCTCCCCGCAGCAGCAGCCAGCGTCCGGTTTCTTCATTAAATTTTACATTAGCGTAGTGGCCCGTGGCAATGTAGTCGCATCCCAGTTCTTCCGCTTTCGAAAACAGCTGCCCCAGCTTCACATTCTTGTTGCAGTCCACACAGGGATTGGGCGTCCGCCCGCTTTCATACTCCGCAATGAAGTGGTCTATGACAAACTGACGGAAGTACGGACAGAAGTCAAACACGTAATGGGGAAACCCCATCTTTTCCGCAACCTGCTTCGCGTCCCGCACGTTAGCAAAACTGCTGTCTGTTTCCCCTGTCAGCCCGATGGCTTTGTTTTCAAACATCTTCAGGGTGACACCAATTACATCATAGCCCGCTTCCTGCAGCAGCAGTGCCGCCGTACTGCTGTCCACGCCGCCGCTCATGGCCATTAAAACTTTTTGCTTCATTTTAGGCTCTTTCAAAAATATTTAAGTGTGAAAAGATATAAGCAAAACATTGTGAACGTTTGCGTTATTCCATGAGATGAAATGCGCCGCAGTGGCGAGACTGTCTGAGGGCGCAGCCCGAGTTTCGAAGCCACAGGCGCATAAGTCCATGGAATAGCAAACGTGAACAGTTTTGCGTTATCTTTTTACACTAATTATTTTTCAAATGCAGCGCACTCTGCATTAATCTTTGCTTCATCCACGCGCATGGCTTCAATGGTTTTTGTAATCAAGTCTTCCAACGTCCAGCCCAGCATGTCCGCGCCCTGCTGGATGACTTCCCGGTGACAGCCTGCCGCAAATCTGTGATCTTTGAATTTTTTCTTCACGGATTTCATTTCCATGTCCTGCACGCTTTTAGACGGACGCACCAAAGCGCAGGCGCCGATGAGTCCCGTCAGTTCGTCACAGGCAAACAGGACTTTTTCCATCTCATGTTCCGGTTTGATGTCTACCGTAATCCCGTAACCGTGGCTGGCCGTTGCATGGATCAGCCGTTCACCCAGCCCCCGTTCCCGCATGATCTCCTGGGATTTTTTACAGTGCTGGTCCGGGTACTGTTCAAAATCCAGATCGTGGAGCAAACCCACCAGGCCCCAGAAGTCTTCTTCTTCCGTATATCCCAATGTGCGGGCAAAATGCCGCATGGCCCCTTCCACCGTCAGGGCATGGCGCAGGTGGAACGGGTCTTTATTAAACTCAGTTAATAATTTCCAGGCTTCTTCTCTTGTAAGCATAAGGCATCCTTCTTTCATTACTAATCAAAATATTTCAATAACGTTTTCCTGATTATTGCAAACACTTGATAATTACAACGGTTTCCTCAAATCACATAATCGGCGCCGGCTTTTTCATGATACCGTTTCACAAGATCCGCAAGAGTGATGTGGTCTACCACCTGATTCACTGCCTCTTCAATTTGCTGCCAGACCTCCAGGGTCACACAGGTCCGTTCCATTTCGCAGACGCCGCTTCCGGTTTCCAGACAGGATACCGGCGCCAGACTGCCTTCCGTAGTCCGGAGAATATCCCCCACGGTATATTCTTCCGGGGGTTTCGTCAGCTGGTACCCGCCCTGGGCGCCCCGGGCACTGCGCACCAGGCCTGCCCGGCTCAGCTGGGTAATGATCTGTTCCAGATATTTGTCGGAAATATTCTGCCGCTGGGACACTGCCTTCAGCGGAATATATCCGCATTCGTAATGTACTGCCAGGTCCAGCATCAGCCGCGTGGCATACCGCCCTTTTGTCGAAATCCGCATACTGCAATCACCTCTTTCGGAAAACTTCAGGAACACCGATACCACAGTGTCTCCTTAAAACTGCAACGGTTCCATAGGGAAAGGGAAAGTTAAACCTTTCACGCAATATCATTGTATTCTTACTGTAATATATGCCTATATTCTACTATGAATTAAGTGATATCGCAAGTTGTTTTTCTGAAAACAAAAATTCCTTTTCCGCCTGCAATCCGCAACGGCAAACCGAAAAGGAATATAGATTCATGGTATTTATTTTTTCTGTACGTTCTTCTCTTTATCATAGGAAACGTGACGACACGTAAACGATTCCGGGAACAAAACCGAAACGGACCTACTCCGCCGTATAGGTCTCTTTGTCTACCTGCTTCTCGCTGCAGGCCAGCATCATCGTAGAAGCGACGTCCGAAGTTACATTGCCCACGGTGCGGAACATTCCCGCCGGGCTGTCTATGGGAAGAAAGAGGGCGACAGCCGCCGTCGGTATCCCCACCGCCTCAAACACCGTGCTCAGTCCGATGATAGCGCTGCCGGGGCAGCCGGCCATGGTCACCGAGACCAGGAACGTGGATACGGTCAGCGTCACGAGGGTATTCAGATTCAGTCCCACGCCTAACGAACGCGCCATCAGAACCGCTATCATCGCAGTATAAAAGCTGCTGCCGTTCATATTAAACTGCAGTCCCACCGGTATGGAGAACATGGCCAGCCGGGAGTCGACGCCCAGTTTTTCCGCGCAAAGCTTCAGGGTCATCGGGATACAGGCGTTGGAACTGTTCAGGGAAAACGGAATCGGCGCAAAGGTCAAAGCCTTTTTCAGGAACGGAACCGGTGAAATTTTTCCCGCCAGGGTTACAAACAGACCGGACGCGAGGACAATCAGCGCCATCCCGAACGCATTCGCTGTCAGCACAATACCCAGGGACAGCAGCGCGTCCGTTCCTGTGGTCAGCATGAGCTGCACCATGGAGCAAAACACCACGAGGGGGATAAATTTCACCACTACGTTCATGACGTCCATGAAGAAAAAATTAAAGAATTCAATCAGCTCTTTCACTACGTTGGCCCGTTCCCCTGCCCGGTTGACAATGATACCGAAAAAGCAGGCCAAAAACAGCATCTGAAGCACATTCCCGGTAGCAAACGGCTGAATCAGGTTGGCAGGAATGATGCCCGTAATCATATCCAGCAGGGATAAGCCCGGCTTAACATCCATATCCTGTTGGGGGACAGCTGCCGCCAGCCCGGACAGGCCATCGGAAAAGAAAATCAGTCCAAACACAACCCCCAATACCGTACAGACAAACAGCTTCACCAGGGACAACATGATCAGTTTCCCGCCTATGCGTCCTACATCGGTGGCGTTGGACATGTGGGTGATACCGGCGATGACCGAGATGAAAATCATAGGACCGATGGTCATGGAAAGCGCATTCATGAACATCCGCAGCGCAGATCCGGCCAGCGTGACATTGATCTGTTCCAGCGCATCCGCGCTCACGGTCTCTTTTAACAGAAGTCCGCAGACAATCCCCAGTACAATCCCGATAACCGTATTGCGGAAATCCTTGGATGCGGATTTGTGGATCCGTATGGAAACAAGATTCTTTCCGTTCTTCCTGGAATAACCCACCTCTTCCCGGTGCGCTTTCAGTATGGCAAGGCCGTAAGCATCTTCCTTCCCTTCGTTTACCTCGGTCATTTCCACCAGGGGATTATACTGCTCCCCAAGGGATTCCAGACGCATACTGATATCGCCAAAACGGCGGTGCAACGTAACCGTTACCGAAAAATCCGCCGGATCCCCGGCCCCTTTGGACAGACGGAGGAATGTTTCTTCCAGCAATAGTTGAGCCGTAAGGATTTCCTTTTGGGAAATTTTGGCTCTGGACAATTCCTGTTCCAGCCATCCCATGGTTTCTGTAAAGGTGCTGTTGCTCAATACCACAATGTTTAAACCTCCTGTTATCACGTTGCTTTTGTCGTTAAACAGCAAGACGTACCGTGACCTTACCGATTATGTCCCGTTATTCATCCGGGAAATTACTTACGGCTTTTCTTCTCCGCCTTTCTGGCTTCTTTGGCATCCTTTGCCTGTTTTTCCTTCACCTTGGCCCACAGGTCGATGACTGTCTTCATCCATTCAATCATGGCCAGTTTGCCGAACTGGTGCCAGGTTTCACACTCCGTGTTCTTCGCAATAAATGCATTCCATTTTTCCTGATTTACTTTTTCAATTTCCAGCGGATTCGTCAGGCCGAAGTCACTTTTGAACAGCATATCATCCATGGAAGTGAATTTGCTGTTCTCTTTCATAAATTTTTCATTAAACAGTTCCTGAAAGGTCATCTGCTGCATCAGACGGCCCAGTTCCGGATCCGCTTTGTACATGTCCATATATTTTTTAAATTCAAACTCTATTTTTTTTGCGTCAACCATGTTGTCCTCCTATATTTTAAAACGTCTGCATTATTGTAACACATTTTTTTCTGTTTTTCTATAATCGTGTTTCTTGCAAGTCCGTTTTGGCAAAAAGTTATTCTTTTTACAGGAAATGCTATTATTGTTTCTCATACTTAAGGAAACGCTGATTAAAAAAACACAAAAAAAACTTATTTAAGTCACGGTTTTGCCGCACCCTGCTGTTATGATACAGATAACAAAAATATCCGGCAGGAGCTGCCGGATACAAACACATGAAGAGCTGATGCCGGTGGACAAAGAGCAAACAAGCCTGACATCAGTTCATTCCGGAAATAAGTACGGCAAAAGCCGAATCGGAGGATTATCATGATGATGCACAAAAAATTACAAAAAATATTGGCAATCGCACTGATGACAAGTTTCTTCAGCACCTCTTTCCTGATGGGAGTTTCCGAAGCGGCGCCGGCCCGTCATGCCGGCGGACAGCGTCCCCCGCAGACACAGCAGGTCCGGCCGGTACATAAAAGCAGTTCCGGCCATCAGGCAAGACCAACATCGCATCAGGGCGCTCCTAAACACCAAAGCCGTCCCATGCAGAGAAGCAGTTCCGGTCATCAGGGGCCGACAATTCACAAGAATACTCCTAAACATCAGGGTTCAACCATGCACAGAAACGGCCCTTCTGTTCACAGAAGCGAACAGCACCGCAAAGACGGGATCATCCATCAGGGAACCGGCATGCACAAAGGCCGGCCCATGACGCACAAGAACGGATCAATTCATCACGGCCCGACCATACACAAGGGCGGTTCTATTCACCACGGTCCTTCCGTGCATAAAAGCACTCCGCATCGCGGTCGATCCATGAATCATAGAAACGGCTCCATCCACCGCGGGCCCGTCGTTCACAAAAGCACCCCGCATCACAGGGAACCTGTTGTAATACAACAGCAATACCCGGCGCCTCCCCCTCCATATCGTTATCCCAACGATGATTATCGCCGTTCGCGCAATGACGAATGGCTGGGCGCATTAATCGTAGGCGGTATCCTCGGCGCCATCATTGCCAATAGCGGACATCACCATGCAGACAACGTGCAATATGTATATGCAGATTAAAAAAAGAAATTACTGCGTGTAAATGCTGTCACGGAATTTATAACTGATACAGTGTACAGAATTTCCTGAAAATTTTGCAGACACCTTCATAAGTAAACACATGATACCCTCTCTAAAGAAGGGACTGGTAACAGGATTGATTCCTGTCCAGTCCCTTTTGCTTTATTTGTCTTCTTCTAATAAAGTCAATTCTCTAATAAGTCTTCCATTGTACATCCAAGTACCTTGGCAATATTATATAAAGAATCCGCACTTGCCTTGTTGATGTTCTTTTTACGTTGTTCGTACATCTGGATAGACCGGAGACTTACACCTGACAGTTTTGCAAGCTTTGCCTGCGAACAGCCGTAAGCGGCCCGGATGCGTTTTAAATTTGTATCATTAAAATGTTCTTTAATTCTTTTATCTGCAATATCAACGAATTTGGAAATGTCTGCTTCGTGTAATGTGTAGTACATTTTCTGAAGGTCATCAAAGGGAATCGCCTTGAAAATGTCGTTGTACTTTCTTGCTGAAAACCACTGGTAATAAGCGATCGCCCAGCCGGCCCAGTATTCTTTTGAACGGCCGAAATGCTCCTGTGGCGGGGTGTCGATCTTTTTGCCGGTAGTTTCACGTACTACATCAACAGCAATCTCTATACCGCTTTTTCCTGCAAGCAGGGACGGTTCGCCGTTCTCCATGCGCCTGCTGGCCGTGCTTGCCATAAACAGTTTTGTAAAATCATCTCCAGAGATATTACAGGTGTTGACAGCATAATCGAAAGCATCGCCCAATACGGATTGCGCTTTACTCAGGTAAATTTCTTGGTATGCGCGGGTCATTGTTTGTAATGCCTCCTCTCATGATGTCTTGAATGTATAGCCCGTCAGCTTCTTCTTCCAAAATATCAAGATATGTTTGGTTTGCTTCATCGTTCCTTGCTTTGCGCAGAACATACCAGGTGGATTTCTCAGCAATTTCAAAACCTTCGTATTGAATCTTGGAAAAAGCAAACTCCGATTTAAGAACAATCTGCTCGCCAAGCTTGCCAAGCTGCATGGCCCGGGACAATTGCCCGACTGTAATCCCGTTGTTCAAAAATGCTTCCGCATAGTCAAAGTAGGAATCATCCGCCCGGTAACCGATAACCAGGTCAAAGGCATTCACATTAACGCCAAAAATGTCGATAAGGTATTGTTTTGCCCGCTTTGCAACCGGGTTCCTGATTGAAAACAGACGATGAGAAACAAGAACTGCCATCCAGTTGAGAATTGTATATTTGGGACTGTTTAGCCGGAGGATGTTCAAAAATTCGGTGTCTAACGTGTACCGGTTCGAAAAACCATCCCGCAAGGATGAAACAGCCCATTCTTTTGCCAGTTCATTACTTTCGGTACAATAAAACCCAAGCCCAAAATCATTGTTCCTTTTCCCCTTGCCATAAGCAGGAGTTTCTATAATTTGATTGGAACCATGGTATATAGTGATTAAATGATTCATTTTAATTGCCTCCGTGCACATATATTATATCACTACGGTGATATAATGTCGAGAGACAAATTTAAACCAGCGCAATTATTATCAGCGCTGGTTTATAACATGAAAAAAATTTTATTTTGCTTAACATTTTTCAATCATACGGCGTATCAATCCCCTGGATGAACTGCGCGCTCACATAGCCCACCGTGCCGTCGTCCAGTCTTACCTTGGCCCATTTAAACACAAGATATTTTTCCCCGGTTTCCTTGACAAACCCCAAAACCGTCAGCGGATAGCCGTTATCTTTTTCGCCCAGGATTCCGCAGTTGGTGTTGGGCTGTTCACGGATCCGCACGCCATCCCCTTTGATGGAAGCCCGGCCCATTTCCTTAAAGAAGCGGATCCTTCCGTCATCACTCACACTCGCATGGCCCAACCGCATCACGTCGTTGTCTTCCGGCTGCAGGATTGCCATGTTATTCGTAGTAATCGCATTGGGTCCTTCGCCGCTATAGAAATCCGTCATACGGATATACGTATCGGGATTTTCCAGCATCTCCGGGGCGTTCAGAGTAATGTGGCGATGTAAGTACAATGCGTTGGTGCTGGTCATAGCCGTTCCGGTGAAATTGCTCCAGGTAATTCCAACCCAGGAAGGCTCTGCGTTGTAATCTTTCTTCACAAACAGGAAATAATAATTATGCTGATGGTTTTCCATCACAATGTGCAGATTTTTATCCGCTGTTACGGTCCACATGTCCTGCCGGTCCGGATTGCTCACGTTCAGCACATAGTAGTCTCCGTGCCAGGGTTTCGCATCCTCTTCATCGCTCAGGGTATAAGTATTAGGCGAGGTATTACGATTGTAAAATGCATTTGCGTTTAACGTTTTTTCATATGCGTACAGCAGTGCGGATACCGGATAATATTCCGTTGCATCAGCTTTTTTCACGTACTTTCCGTTCAACGCATCGCTGCAATTGTACGCATTGGCCTCTCCTTCATTGACAAAACCGAATCCCACCTGCTGGTCAAAAGACGTACTGAAAACTTCAGGGGTAAATTTGCTGTTCTTCTTCAATGCATTTTGCATGGTTTCGCCCCGCAGACGCAGGCCCGTTTCCCCCGCGCCGGCCGTGTCCGTTTTCCAAATATAACAGGTTGCCAGTTCTTCGGTCACGTTACCGCCTCTGTCCAGCGCCTGCAGCGCGATAATGGGCGCTCCGGCGGAAGTTTTCATAGACCTTCCTTCCTGGGTTTCCGAAGCCTTGCCGTCCAGCGTGATGATAAACATCCTGGCGGTCACATTGCCGCTTTCGTCTTTCTTTTCGTAGATACCGTCTTCGGGCAACATGGCCCAGGCAGAAACCGAAATCAGCAAAAGCATCACTATCATCATCATCGTCAAAAACACGTGTCTCCGTTTCATTCTCACGCCTCCTTTAGCAAACACTTCTTGTCCAAAAATTAGTCAGGTCACATAATGTATTTTTCACTTTTTATTTTTGCATTGCAGCGTTTTTTCAACGAATTATTTTTGCTTTCTTTTATTGTAGCATAGGTTGTAAAAATTTTTAATAACAATTTTTATTTACCCACACCGGTGAAACAAGATAGCTTATTTTTTCGCAGACCTTATTCCCTTTGCGCAAGCTTTGCAGATATAGTATAATATATAAGATAAGAAGAAATTAATTTTTTGCAGGACCGGTTTTAAGGAGACGCGTCCTGCTAGTGTAAATAAAAAGGAAGTGTTACCATGCCTGTTGCGATTCCCGACGCAGTGTTCCAAGTCGACAAAGCTCTTTTGCTTTTTATACAAAACAATCTGCGCTATCCCGCGCTGACGCCGTTTTTTAAAGCAATCGCCAATTATGGTGTCATCATCCTTGGGGTCTACGTAGTCCTCATGCTGTTGTGGGAAAAACGGAGGATTTTCCCCATCGCCTCGGCCTGTGTGGTCAGCGGCCTGTTGGGGGATTTTATAAAAGGTTACCTGAAAAAAGCAGTGATGCGCCCCCGCCCCTTTTTGGAAATACCGGCTCTGGAGCCTCTCATCAAGCGTCCAAAAGGATTTTCTTTCCCATCGGGGCACACCACCCTGGCTTTTGCCGTAGCCTTTATCATCAGCCGCATTTTGCCGAAGCGTTACAGCATCCCCGCATTTTTAATGGCTGCGCTGGTTGCGTTTTCCCGCCTGTACCTGGGCGTGCATTATCCCACCGACATTTTGGGCGGCATCTGCATAGGCTACGTAGCGGGTCTGATAACGGACTTTTTGTATAAGAGATAAGGAAACCTAAAAAGAGGAGGAAGAAAAAGTGAAAAAACTGTTTATGGTCCTGCTGCTCTGTGTCAGCATGTTTGGTTTCTGCGGACAGGAAGCCCGCGCCCAGGATGACGTCAAACTGTCCAACGATGCTTCGGACTTTGTACTTTTAACGGATGTAGTGCCGGACGCCATTCTGGAAATCCGTTACTTCTCTACGTATAATTTTGTAGGAGACCGCATCGACGGATACCATCAGCCCACCGCTCTGTTGACAAAAGAAGCGGCGCGGGCTTTGAAAGCAGTCAGTGATGACGTAATGAAAAAAGGCTACCGTTTAAAAATATACGACGCCTACCGTCCCCAGATGGCGGTTTCCCATTTCGTCCGCTGGGCAAAAGATGTGAAAGATACCCGCATGAAGCCCTATTTTTATCCGGAACTGACAAAAGACGTGCTGTTCCCCAAGGGTTATATAATGGAGCATTCCGGTCACAGCCGGGGCAGTACGGTAGACCTGACCCTGTTCGACATGACCACGGAAAAAGAAGCGGACATGGGAGGCACCTTCGATTACTTTGGGCAGCTTTCCCACCCGGACTACAAAAAGATAACAAAAAAACAGTATCGGAACCGGATGATCCTGCGGGAAGCGATGCTGGCTCACGGATTTAAACCGTTGGCAGAAGAATGGTGGCATTTCACGCTGAAAGACGAGCCCTATCCGGACACCTATTTCACCTTCCCGGTCAGCGAAGCTTCCGTGAAACGGGAAACGAAAGCAACACAGCAGGCAGTTCGCCCGGCTGCGTAGGAGCAACCATTATGCCTGTAACTTTTATCCGCGGCGACATCACCAAACTGAAAGTAGACGCTATCGTCAACGCTGCCAATAACCAACTGCGGGGCGGGGGCGGTGTAGACGGCGCCATTCATGCAGCGGCAGGGGCGGAGCAGCTCCACGCCTTCTGCAAAACCCTGGGCGGCTGCCCTACCGGCGAGGCAAAACTTTCTCCCGGTTTCAACCTGCCTGCAAAATTTATCATTCACACAGTAGGCCCGGTTTGGCAGGGCGGCGCATTTCATGAAAAAACGCTGCTGACCTCCTGCTATCTGCGCTCATTGGAACTGGCGCAACAGAATCATTGCAAGACCGTAGCCTTTCCCCTGATCTCTGCCGGCGCTTACGGCTATCCCTATGACGACGCGCTGCAGATTGCCTACGACACCTGCCAGCGTTTTATCTACGAAACAAAAGCTGACATGGAAATTTATATCGTGCTGTACCTGCGCGGGCGCAATTACAACGCACACGTCCGGCGGCACACGGATTATTCCCGCTTCCCTGGTACGGATATGTTCCGACAGATAGCAGAATACATCCGGGATAACTACCATTTCGACGCAGAAGAGGCAAAACAGGATACACAGGCAGAAGAGATTTCTGTCGTAGAGAGTCTCACTCTTCATGATGTAAACGCCTGTACGTCATGTGATAGTGACTTATTGGATTTTGAAGATAGCGAACCGCCTGTAACGCGAAAACCCGCTGCAAAGAAAGTAAAAAAGTCCGCGTCGGAAGATGCTGTAAAAAAGAAAATCAGTTTTTCGAAAGCTATATCGGAAGAAAGAACGGCCCCGGAGCCTGACGAAGCAAAAGAAGCTGCAATGGGACGCGCTTCCGCAATGGAATCCGCTCCGTCAGCTGCCGGCGGAAAACGCAGCGCTTCTTCCATGCTGCGCCACTGGCTGCAGGAAGATTACCAGCCTGCGGCAAAACTTCCGAAACCGGGAGACTTTTCTGTGGAAGAAACCTTTACGCAGCGTCTGCTACGTTTTATGAAAGAAAAGAATATGGATTCACCGGAAGTTTATACCGAAGCCTGCATAGACCGAAAACATTTTTCAAAAATCCTGAGCAACATTCATTACCAGCCTAATAAAAATACTGCGGTCCGGCTGGCTCTGGCGTTAAAACTTTCTCCGGAAGAGACAGACGCCTTCCTGAACGCGGCCGGGTTCGCCCTGTCCCGCAGCAAGATTACCGATCTGGTTATCTCTTACTGCATTTCCCATAACCAGAGGACCGTGTGGCAGGTCAACGGCATATTGGAAGATTATGGCCTGGCTTCCATTTGAGAAAATTTCTGTTTCAATTTTCGAAGATTTACTATATAATATATTTAATGAAACATAAGTTGACCTATAAGGAGGTTCAGAATCAGTATTTCACTTTTTCCTAGGAGGGCCTTTATTATGAAAAATCCTGTTATTCTTCACCTTATGAGCAGGGACTATACATTCAGCGATTTGGAATATAATACATCCGATATCGCTTATTACTATATTCTGCCTGCCCGTGAATTAAAAGAAAAAGAAATTGAGTTTAAAGAGTCTGTCGAGGACGATGAACTGATTCTGATTCTTTTCTTTAAAGATTCTTCATATAAATGCTTTTCTCTGGCAAGATTTTCCATAGACTTTTTGTATTGATGACGCAACTGTAAAAAGCACTTCCGGCCAACACCGGAAGTGCTTTTTTTGCGGGAAACGTTCTTCAGAAACACAGAGGAATCAGCGTCTCCGTCCCTTTTTTCAGATAGTATTCCTGCCATGATTCTGATATAATGATTTTACACCCATTAAAGAAACACGAGGAGGCGAACCCCATCATGAAATTCAAACATGCCAAACCCCTGGTCCTGGCCGCAGCAGTTGCCATCAGTGCCGCAGGAGGGGCCGAAGCAGCCGTCAGCCCGGAGAAACAAATCTCTTTCCTTGCGGAGCAGGCCGCCGTATGGGGCGCCGACGCTTTTTACAGAGACTGGCTGCAGGACGACGGCTGGTGCGCCGTCACCGACCTTGACGGAAACAAACAGCTGGAACTTTTCTTTGTCCGGGCAGTACGGAATCCCGTTCCCGGTATGAACGACAAAGGAAACAACGAAGAAAAGGGACGGGCCCTGGTAGCAACCGTTCCGATCACCATGCGGGTCCGCGGGTTTGAAGTAAGCGCGGACGGCAAAAAGCTGGAAGAACTGAAATTCAATTTCCCGGATAAAATTATTCCGCCCAATCTGACAGCGTTACGGGAAAGCTTTTATAATTCAGGCGATAAGACACGGTTTTATCATACATACACATTAAACCGCGTGCGCGATCTTGGCTTTTGCCTGTACCGGCAGGTCATATCGCTGAAGAACGGCACCGTGGAAGTGCAGACCATTGGAACGGAATACGGTAATTACGGTCTTTTCATGGAAGCTGCCACAGCAGAGGCCATTTTCGATTATGCGGAAGACCGGAACGGAAAGAAAATGCAGGAAAAAGAACTCAGCGACTATGTGAAAGCCTATTCTGCCGGCGCCTCTCCCGCAGATTTCAATATGAGGTGGATTTATTCAGAAAAATGGAAAAAGGCGCAGAACACGCCCGGCGGTGTGCGCAACGCCTTTGCAGAAAACTGGAAGGAATTCCGCTGGCAATTAAAAAAGGACACCAGATAACCTCTTTTCCATATAGTCATGCACTACCCGGCGGATTACCGCAAAACGCTGCCGGGTCCGCGGGTTGCGGCTGGGAAACTGCAGCACCGTTTCCAGATAGCCCTGCTCCCCCATCAGCCGCACGCTCACCGGATACACCAGTCCGAACACAAAAGAGACATGTCCCAGCATCAGGTCCGCCGGAGTCTTCATCATGTTACGGAACAGATTCTGACACTGCAGCATCGCTTCATACACTTCATCCGTGATCTCCGAATCCAGAAAAATCTCGTCCGGCACATTGTAAATCGTGCTTCTCGGCGTCTCTACATTCACACGCAAAATATCCAGCTTGTCCGCGTCGCGCAAAATGGTGGCAAAGCGAAGCTCCCGCTCTGTCAGGTCATCCGGCAGCTGAAACACATTGTGCAGCCGTATGGCCTTTTCCGTCAGCAGATAGTCATCAGATTCTGCAGGATCGTCTTCCACCTTTATGAAATTTTTAATCAGACCTTCCCGGAACAAAATGTCCGCACTTAGCTCCGCATGATTCACGGAAAGCGCGTCACGGAACGTATGATACCGGCGCACCTGCTCAAACCGCCCGATGTCGTGCAGCATCCCCAGCAGCCAGGCCAGGTCCTTATCGTACCCCGTCATCCCCAGGCTGTCGGAAATTGTATCACACAGCTCCGCCACACGAAACGTGTGCTCCACTTTTAACGCAACTTTGGCATCGTCCAAATCATAGGCCGCAGTGTAGTCGTGAAAACTCTTCTCTGCCTCTGCCCGGTTAATTGAAAACTTACTGTTCATAATAAAACCAACCTGTGTCATAGTATTCTATGCATTTCATGTTATAATGTATTATAAGAAAATAACCGGAAAACTGCAAGCAAATCCGCAACGGCAAAGCGACAGACAGTAAAAGCAACACGGAGTCATTTCCATGCGCGATGACAGAGGACATTGCATAAACCTATGGAACCGTGTCTCCGAATTCCATCACATGTACAGGGAGGGAAACAAATGAATCATTCGTTAGTCGGCAAAACCGCCGCCGCCAACATGTGCGAGCGCATCAACAAGCTGATCCGAAACTTTGAAAAGAGCCTGGCGCCGGACGAAGTGGCGGCCATGAGCCTAGCCTCGTTCTCCAACCGGCCTATCATCATCAAGCGCCTGGGGTACTGGAACCCGGACCTCATTGTGCTGTACGGTTTCGACCCTAACACAGGGGAAGCCCTGAAAATGATCCAGCACATCTCCCAGTTTACCCTTTGCCTGATTACATTAAAGCGTCCGCCAGACGATGAGCCGCTGCCGGAAGAAGAAGAGGATAAAAAGCAAAGCAGCCGCCGCATCGGTTTCATTATTAACGAAGAAGAACAACCATAACATTAAGGAAACGCTGATGAATTCGTCTGCACGCTGACCCGTGTTTTTTGAGACTGACACCGCCCCATCACGGCATAAAAATATACAGCGCTTGTCCGCCGCACAGCAAAACGGCAAGCGCTGTATTTTGTTTTATGCAATCGGGCTTCCCTTCATGTGTTATCTCAATATTTCAGCATATATTTTTTATTGAAGAGTTCCGGTTCCTCGCGGAAGAGGATTGTGATGGGGAGCGGCCTGGAACCGGCATGGAAGTCCCCGCTCCGGAAATGAATCGTTACGCCCTCCGTGGTCATGATCCAGGGCAGGAATTCCATGTCAGAATCGTCTTTGATCCTGCTCAGAATCATCCGTCTCGGATTTTGTCCCAGGACTTTCCTGCCATATTTCTTTGTCAGCCTCGCCAACAGCGTATCGGCCAGTTCTTCCTTCGAAAGTTTGAACACGTCAAGACTGCTTAATTTTTTTCCTGTTTTTGCATCATAGTTCAGGCCTTCATAGCCCCACCGT
The DNA here is from genome assembly GCA_017443005.1 of Acidaminococcaceae bacterium. Classification (GTDB taxonomy): domain Bacteria; phylum Bacillota; class Negativicutes; order Acidaminococcales; family Acidaminococcaceae; genus Succiniclasticum. Next base: position 13,618 of record JAFSPK010000079.1, on the reverse strand, counting down.
TCTCCGGCAAGATCCAGGTGAAAGGACTGTTCCAGAAGGCTCAGCACCCTTGCGTCATCGCGTTCCAGCTTCACAAAAACGAGCCAGCGGCTGTTGCGGATGTCCCGGTGCCCTTTGGCGGCAAGCTCTTTCGATTCCCGCATGTCCTTATCGAAAAAGGAGCGGAGCTGGTCACTCTCTTTTTTGAGCGACGCGATCAGGTGCCCGTGGGAATCGTCTTTGGAAGAAAAGACCGGCCACTGGACCTTCAGTATAAGCCCGTCCTTATCCGTCACATCAATGACGCTGTCTTTCACCTGCAGCCATTTTGAAGCGCTTACGTTGGAACGGAATTCCGGACCGGCAGCTGCTGCCAAACTGCAAATCATCAGAAATAACACTACAAGGATACCGGTAAGTTTTTTCATTCCATACACCTCCAGTGATTTGTAAAATCTTGTTTACTCATCGTTTCGCATTATTCCAAAAGCGTTTCCTTGTGATCCAGAATTGCCTTGCCTGCCGTGCAAGCCGGACAGAAGCAGATTTTGGCCCCTGTCGCTTTAACTTTTCTCGCGGTTTCCGCCATGTTCGCCGCTGTCTCCGCGCCAAAAATCTCTTTGGCCGCATCGGAACAGAAAAACGCCAGCGTATCATCTATACTCTGCACATCTTCTTCCAGTTCCGCAATTAAAATTTTCCCGGCAGCCTTTTCGTCAGCGGTATCCAGCGCCGCCAGATATTTTTGCGCCGCGTCTTTTAATTCCGGGCAGCAGCTGGGCGCCGCCAGAACTTCTTTCACTTTCTCAACAATAAAATCGCGCTTCGCATTTGCTATAATGGTACCCTCCTCCGGCTAACAATAAAACAAGTAATATGTGTATTATGTATAATCGCTTTACACAAAGGCAATCTCCTGTCCGTCACCAACGCAACGTTCGTTCTTTGCCACTTTACTTTACGCCTTTCTGCTCAACTCTATTATAAAAGAAAATCCGCAAAAATTAAATTGTTTTTTTGCAAACAGTTCTTTCTCACGACAGAACTCTCTTTTACGGTAAAACAATCCACATGCGGTTAAGGAAACACTGATTAAACCTTTATACGGTAAATCGTTCCTTTCATTTCCCGAAATTTGCTATATAATTGATATAAGCAACAACTCTGCATATCGCAGATTCACTCATTTTATTATCCGGGAGGTTTTTTGTTATGAAAACTCGTCTGTTTGTACTCGTAACCCTGTTCATGATGCTGTTTTCCGCTTCCGCTTTTGTTTACCTTTCCGAAGAAGCTGCCAATCGCTGGTTAGCGAAAGGCGGCAGCTTCTAAGCCATAGTGCATTGGAAATTCCAAAAACTGATAACAGAATAAAAAAGACAGGGCACGCTGCCGTTATAAAACGAAAGCGGCCCTGTTTTTTTGTCCTTAAACATACTATTTATAACTTTAACAGCCGCATTGGCCATTTTCGCTCCCTGATGTCCGACCTTGGGAACAGTCACAAACTTCCAGTTAAACGGTACGCCCAATTCTGCAGCCTTTATTTTTGCTTTTTCAAAAAAGTTTTTTCCCCGGGCCAGACGATTCAGCCCCTGTCTGTCAGCTTTCGGAGTCGTACGCAGCTTTGAATTGCGTTTGTTATCCTCTTCACCTAACAAAACAACTACAGGTTTTGCAAAAGCCGACACAAGTTTTTCTCTGCTCACAGGAACTCCACCGAGTCCATAAGGGAAAGAAACTTTTGTGTCCGGCATCGTATACCACCCGGAATTTGCAGGCATAATCAAACAGGCATCCGTTCTTCCTCCAAAGATCGCATATCGATGAACCATCTGCCCTCCGGCTGAATGCCCGAAAACTACAACCGGGCTTTCCTGCGCGCCTGTCCGGGTTTTAATATCATTGATAATACGGTCTATCGCCGGGAAAACCCATCTGCTTTGGGGTTGTAATATTCCATTGCCGCTCATGCGGTCCATTATGTTTCCGGTATTATAGTATCGTATCCCGGGATACTTAGCCTGCGTGAACTCCGGGCAGATAATCAGCAAATTATTATCCTCTGCAGGACCAACCCATCCGGAGCGATAATTCTTTGCGTTTCGATTCGAACCGTGAAAAACAACTACAATTACCTTTCCCGGTTTCCATCCTGTCGACCGATACGCATAAATCCGGATCGGATCACTTGTTACACCGGTTTGTTCCACAAATCCATAGCTGCTTTTGCCAACGGGCAATCCGGCAGATTCAGCCGACCTATTATGCGACGGAGACGATAACAGGAACCCTGCGCACAGGATTACAGCAGAAATCAACAGAAACAGTTTTCTTCGCAAACTCATTATAACGTCTCCAGTCCTGTGAAACTCGAATTTATCACATTTTCTTCACTGCTACTCCACAGTTCCAGTCCTTATCGTGACTCCTCTCTGTAAAGCTGCGCCGCCGCAGCCGCCCGGCCTATGCCAACGTAATCAGTTTGTCCGCAGTCTTGCACTGCTTGGCTTTTACATATAGCTTACCGTCTGTTCCATCCGTTTTCTGTTCGTATGGTTAGGCAGCGGTCCTGCGCCTTCTGCCGCATAACCCAGGTCCATCACCATCAATACTTCTTCATTTTCCGGCAGCTCAAGAGCTTCCGCCAGTTTCTCCGGATCAAAGAAATTGATCCAGCAGCTGTCCACGCCTTCATCCGCGGCAGCCAGGATCATATGCGTAGCCACGATGGTAGCGTCCTCCACCCCGGAGTCCCGTTTGCCGCCGGGATATGTGAACACGTTGTTCTTATCATAGGCAACGACCAGTACAGTAGGCGCGCCGTAACGGCATGGCGTAACCGCATCAATTTTGGCTAACATCTGTTCCACCTGCACCACGTAAACATGCTGTTCCTGCAGGTTCTTTGCCGTCGGGGCCAGTCTCCCGGCTTCCAGAATCGCGGTCAGTTTTTCGTTCTCTACCTGCCTGTCGCTGAATTTTTTACAGGAATAACGATTCTTAACAACTTCCTTGAATTCCATTTTTGTACACTCCTGTCTATCCTTGTAATATTTTACGCAGACCTTCCGATATCCCGGCCCGTCATACTCGTCTCCTACTTCTTTTCCATTTATATAATACTATTATACCAAATAAAGAGGTTGACTTTCCAACCGTCTCTTTATTATTATAACATAATTACAACAAAACGGCCTTGGAAAATTGCTTTGCTCTTGCGTAGGTTCCTATAACAAATTAACTGATAAAACACCACCGGCTTCACTTATCTGTAGTAATCCCATGGCGGTTTTGATATAATAAAAAAGCAGGAAGCCCTGATTACTACGGCAACGTAAATACTTTTTTACAAATACGTTACTAACAAAGCAAAGGAGGCAGTCCGTTTATGAAAAAATTGTCAAAAATTGCAGGTGCGGTAATACTGTGCGCAGCGATGCTGTTTTCATTCGCCGCCTACGCAGGCGGCAATGGCGGTGCAAACAAGGTAGCCGGTGAGAACGCGTTCAAAACAAAAATCAGCAAAACCGTCGGGCATGGAAATAAGGTATATTTTGCAGGCCCGATGTTTAACCAGGCCGAAAAGGAGTACAATTTAAAAATCACAAAATTGCTGGAAGAGTTCGGCTATCAGGTCTTTTTACCCCAGCGCGACGGGATTGAAGCCGCGAAACTGGAGGGCAAGACCGAGGAAGAACTCATTAAGATGATTTTTGAACTGGATGCCGGACAAGTCAGAAAAGCGGATATCGTCTTTATGAATATAGACGGCCGTGTTCCCGATGAAGGCGCCTGCGTGGAGCTGGGTATCGCTTACGGTATCGGCAAACGTTGCTACGGTTTCAAAACAGATTCCCATTCCGTAGAAATGGGGCTTGATATGAACCCGATGATCAGCGGCTGCATGATTAAAATCTTCAAAAACTTTGACGGCGATAAAATGATAGAAGAACTGAAACAATATTTATCCAAACATAAACTGTAAGAAACCCCATATCAGACTATATACGCCCATATTCCCGCATTACGCAAGGATATGGGCGTTATACATCGTTATATGCATTTATATGGCAATATTGTCAATACCTCTCCTTTATTTGTTCCTCACGGAAGTACGCCGATGGTCTGGGAAATCAGCACCGTCTGTTCTTTGGAAAGACCAGCCGCTTTCACAAAGGCTGCCTTATCAACGGAGCCGCGCACACAGGTTCCCAGCCCTTCACTGGCCGCCACCAGCGCCACGCTTTGCAACATCGTACCTGCCACCAGGCAGTTATTCGCATGCTGCCGTTCCGGGTTTATCGGATGGGACGGGTCTCTGGGCGGAACCGGATTGGACACAAAGAACAGCGTCAGCGGAGCCGTGTGGACAAAGGTCTGTTTTGCATTAATCTGCGGGCGGAAATCCACCGGAGAAACCCTGTTCAGCGCATGGGCTTCCGGATTATATTTATAAATACCGCCGGCCATCACCGCATACACATCAATACAATAAATCCCCTTAGTGGTAGGGTTCACACGTTTTCCGGACTCCGGCCGATTGATGCCGTTGGCCGCCCACAATAATGCGGACAACTGTTTCTCCTGCAATGCCGCGTCAGCAAAGCTGCGGGAACTTCTCCGACGATCCAGCGCTTCCATCACCGTAAGGCCGTCTTTGGTAAACGGTGCAGGCAGCGTAATGACAGCGGGCGCTTTCGTCTCCGCCGCCATCGCCTTTACCGGCAGCAACACGGCGCCGGCCAAAATGCCTAAAGCGCAAACCGCAACAGAAAGTTTTTTCAAATTATTTACGGTGAACATTTTCATCTTCATCAAACACCTCGCTCCAAAAAAATAATTAAGAGCCACTGATTACTACGATATCATTGTTTTACTCTTCTTCCCGCATCTTTTTCCTCACGTACTTCAGGCGCAGGAGTAAAATCAGTGCAGAGAAGAAGAGCCCGATATCCAGACTCTGCCAGTACGAATAGGGACCGTGGCCCAGCCTGTAATCCAGGAAAAGCCCCAGCGGCATGCAGATTGCCCAATAGGCGATGAGACTGGAATAAAACGGAGCATTGACGTCTTTATATCCCCGCAGGATTCCCTGGATGGGAGCAGCCACCGCATCCCCCATAATAAACAGGCAGCTGTAGGCAATAAAGCGGACACATACCCCGATTACCTCGGGTTCTGTAACATACATGCCGGCAATGGAGTATCGCAGCAGAAAGCAAAGGGACGGAAGAATCAGTGCACAGGTCCAATTGAAAGCCAGCCCCACATTGGCGTACTGTTCAGCATTGATCCAGCGCCTGGCGCCGGCCTCAATGCCAATCAGGATCGTCATGCTCATGGAAACACTCAGCGGGAGCATATAGACAAAGCCGGCAAAGTTCATAGAAGCCTGACTGGCCGCAATGGCAGCGGTACCGAAACGCGCCACCATAAATGCAACCACGCCGAAGATGCTGGTCTCCATAAAGATGGACAGACCGATGGGTATGCCGATACGCAAATATTCCAGTATAAGATCTCTGCTGAACCGGCTGCTTTGGCTGCAGCAGGCGGAACCATCCGTCCTCGTTGCCGGATTATGTACCGGACTGTTTGCAGATTCCGCTCTGTCTCCCCCTTTTCCTTTCGCTTCCGGCTCACGGGAAAGTACCGTGACTATATGAATGTCACGGTACAAAGGATGCCAGCGGATAATCAGCGCAAACATCCCGAACAGAAACCAGCAGGTGATACCGGTGCCAATCCCAGCGCCGATACCTCCCAGCGGAGGAATTCCAAGTTTTCCGAAAATCAGGATGTAGTTCAGAATGATATTCAGGGGCAGGGTCGCCAGATAGACCTGCATGGTGAGACGGGTACCGCCCATCGTATCAATAAAAGAACGCAGTACCGTCCCCATGAAAAACGGAATGATACCGATGCCAATGCCTGCCAGATAAAACCTGGCAATATAAGCCACCTGCGGCTCTAGTCCCAGCCTTCGGATAAAAGGTTCCAGAAAACAGAAGCCTGCCGCAAAACAAAGAAACGAAAACAACAGAGCGAGCAAAAGCCCGTGCCGGACGATGCGCCCCGTTTCCGCCTTTTTTCCCGCCCCCAGCAGATGGGCCGTAAGGGGTGTAGCGGCAATTAAAATCCCGTTTATCGTCGTAAAGACAGGCATCCACAGATTGGTTCCGATGGAAGTACCTGCCAGCTGTTCCGCTCCGGCCCGTCCGCTCATGACCGTATCAAAAAAGTTCATTCCCATAATCGCCGACTGCGTAACGAGGATCGGGATCATAATACTGAAGAAGTGGCGGAACTTGTAACGGGCATCCTTCCCGAAAAGTTTTTGTGCAAAAGATTTCATTATAACTCAGAATAATCTTCGGGGATGTTATACATTGTTATATGGCAATATGCTCAATCCATTTCCTTTAATTGTCCTTCAGCGCGGCGCCTTCCTTAAACGCCTGCCCCACCTTCTCGCTGCACACATAATACCCGTGCCGGAACGTATCATAAACCAGCGCGTTCAGCTTCATCACGTCCACCTTGCCCTCAGCGTCCAGCATCCGCTCCTCCGCCGCCGTGTTCACAATCTGCCCTACCACACAGAAAAAGCTTCCCTTCTTCAGCACATCGGCCAGCTCGCACTCCATCACCAGCGGAAACTCTTCAATAACAGGCGCGTTGACATGGTTGCTCTTTACCGCGGTAAAACCCGAACGGGCAAACTTGTCCGGCACCTTATGGCCGGAAACTATGCCGAAGTAATCCGCTGTAGCCATATGCGCCTGATCCGCTATCGCCACGGTAAAGGCCTTTGTTTTTAAAATGTTTTGCGCGGTCTTGTGGCCTTCATCCAAAAAGAGCGCGATCTGCTTAAAATCGCAAATCTGCCCCCAGGCCGCAGTCATCACGTTCACCGTCCCGTCCTCATTGTACGTTGCAATCATCAGCACCGGCATCGGGAACACCGCTTCCAATACGCCCAAATCTTTTTTCATCTTGTTTCCATCCTTTCATCGCAGTTATTTATTCTTCTGTTTAATCAAAACGCAATTACTTCATAACGTTTACGGTCATCTTTCCTTTCAATTGTTACAACAGTCACTTCACCTGCTTCGGTTTCTCCGAGAGATGATACCGGAAAACGTAAAAATCATGCTTTTCCGCAACGGAGATATGGATACTTCCTTTTCCCGTCCAATAGTAATCGTGCTGCACACAACCCCCGTTAGACTCCACGTACGGTTCCTCTGCCTGAATGTACGGCTTGCCATACCGTTTTTCTATATCCCGGATCATTGCATCGTAATACGGAAGGCCATCCGTAAAGAAAATTTCATATACAACAGCCTCCCTTTGGGGAGAACTGTAATTTTTCTTCACATAGGCAGTTCCTTTCACTACGTGTCCATACCAGTCGCCGGAGAAATCAATACCAGTATTACCGGAAGCATCGGCTCCCGCCAGCTTTAATTCTTCCGGCCGGCGGCCAACCCATTCCAACGTTTCCCAAACATTTTTAACTTTTACCACCTGGCTTTGTTCAATCCGGGTATCCACGGCAGCCCCTCCTTTTACGTCCAGCGATGACAGAGCGGTGACGGCAGATGTTTTTGTTTCCGCCGCTGCCATATGCTGCGGCATAACCAAAACCCCGAATAAAATGCCCAACGCGCAAACAGCACTGGATAGTTTTTTCCATTTTATTTTGGTCCGGTGTCTGTAAAAGTATGCGTCTTTTTCAAAATCCATAGCATGAAAAACTTCCATCTCATTCTTATTATGCATCGGCATCAACCAGTCCTTCTTATTTTGTTTGAAACAAACTATTCGGCTCTACTATATTTTATCACATACCACATACCGGAACAACTGACCCGCGTAGCGTGGAACCGGGTTCCGATGCCAACAAAAAACAGCGCCTGCCTGAAAAAGACAAGCACTGCGTTTCATTTCTGCATAAATTCAAATTCCCCTACACCACCCTCGCCTCGCAGTTCATATCCGGTAATGAATCGTAACCAATTACAGTGCATTCGTACGCAATCAGGGCCTAACGATTTTTAGCACACGCCCGTTGTGTGAATAATTGGCAAATTTCTCTGCACATGCAACTCCGGCAGTTGCCGCCTGATACGCCCCCTGCAAGACTACCAACTATTTAATTAGCGTCTCTTAATTATGATGGAACAAAAGCTTCACGGAGACCGGCAGATTATTTTTCCACCAGTTCCGTTTTCCAGTTTGTTTCCTGGAGCAGATTGTCCAACAGGCGGATCTCTTTCGCCAGCTTGTCCACCGTCTTTTGCAGTTCAGCTGCTTTAACGACGGCTTTCACTTTAATCTCCGATCCTCTTGCCCGGTATGTGTTGTTGCCTGCAGTATAAACGAGCTCTTTATACGCAGAGTACCGGATGCTTAACGCATCTTTCCTGGCAATGATTTCGGTCAGGCTCATGCCGTTAGCCTTTGTGTTGCAGTTTGTTTCATTGATGGACGCCATCAATTTTTCCAATCTGTCCGTCGCGCTGTCCAGCTCATTCAGCAGAACCATCGGATCTTCCACCGGTTCTTCCCCCTCCTGCACCAGCAGACAGTTTTCCAACCGGCGCTTCAGTTCGCTGATTTTTTTATTAATGTCTGCACGTTCCTGCAATGCTTCTGCTAATTTCATGTCTTCTTCCTCCTGTTTCACATTTATGAATCCATAACCGTGTCCCTTACCATCAAAATTTCTTCCATTATCGTGAGCCGTGTCCCTGGCAACAACCTGCCCGGTAGGTTCACTCTTTTCATTTACAATATCTTTTGCTTTAAACTAATGTTCGGATTTATTGTAGCATACTTTTTTTAAAAAGAAAAGCGGCAACCATTGACAAAATGTTAAAAGTTGCCGCTTCAATGTAGATTTAACTATAGAATTTTACTTAAGGAAACACTGATTAATTCGTCTCCTTAAAACTTAATCACTTCCGGTTTTTCCGTAAACGAAGAGAACGTGGCCACCGCATTTTTAAAATACAGCACCTGGGTATTGTCGTCATCCGCGCTGTACATGCTTTTCAATGTGGGGAACTTCTCCAGCATGGCAACTTTCACATCACGGTTGTCATCATTCACCAGTTCACCGGCAACCCGCAGCCATTTCCCACCGTTGAACGCGCAAATCTCCACCTTCGGATTCACGGCAATCTGCTTGGAAACTTCTTTCACCTTACCAGTCTGGATATAAAGCTTTCCATCATACAGCAGCGATGTGCCAAACGGACGACACCGGGGCTGATCCCCCTCCACCGTCGCCAGGTAATACACATGCGCTTCATCAAGGAACTGACAAACTTTTTCAATACCTTCCATTTGAAAAACCTCCTGCATTAAAAATAAGTTCCGTGTTTCTGTTTTATATAAAAAGTGCATTAAGTACAGGAAGTACATCAAAAAGTACATGCCCCCTAACACGCCCGGGCACTGGCTTTTGACGTACCGGATGTACTTCATGTACTTTTTTTACTATTGAAATCATATAATAAAAAAGTGTGTATATATAACTATAACGTGCGGAAAAAAGTGCAGGAAGTACATTCAATTCACACAAACCGCATTAGCACTGGGTTCAGACCCATGTACTTTTTTCAGAAAAAGTGCATTTCCATTTCAAAAAGTGCATTTTCACTTTAAAAAGTGCATTAAATTCACTAAAGTTCACTTAAAGGAGAACAAAACAAGATTATACGACAGGCTTCCCGTGCTAATTCTTTTGCTGAAAACGTTTTGCAGCAAATCCATTTATGGCAGCTCTAAAAAATCAGCCTTTGGTTATTCTACATTTATAATAGAAACTCCTGCAAGAAAGGGAAATAATTAATCTTGTTTTATACGCCTTTCTCTTACTGCTTCTTCAAGTAAGCTATTCGTTCATGACGCCTGACGTTTGTCTTCGCAAAAATCATCGCACACAGCCGCAGCTTGTTTTGGTAAATGAAAACAGGCTGCGGCTTCCGTTTTTCACCACATATTATATACTCGCACAAACTTTTCCGGTTCCGCTCCCATCTCCATGTAATGAAGCAAAATCTCTGCGCAGGCCCGGCTGTCACTATCTGCATGGTGATGGTTAAGGCAGATGCCATAGTAATCACACAGGTCATTCAGCCTGTGACTGATTCCCGGGCAGAGCCTGCGGCCCATGACCACAGTGCACAATCCCCTGACCTGCGGTTTCCACGCAATGCCGTAATCACGCAGACATTTGCGAATCACGCCCATATCAAAGCTGGCGTTATGGGCAACCAGAATACCGCTGCTCATGACCGGCTCAATTACTTTCCACAGCTGCGGGAACGTGGGCGCATCCGCCACAAGCTCCGCACTTATGCCGGTCAGTTGCGTGTTGAACCAGTCAAACCGCTGCCCCGGATTCACAAAATAAAAATACTCTTTTATGATTTTTGCATTTTCCACCACACTGATGCCGATAGCGCTTATGCGGTTATTGTACCGGTTAGGCGTTTCCACATCAAAAACAATGTATCTGGCCATAATGTAATCCTGAAATAAAAAAAATCCCTGACGCTATATATTCCTGCTTTTGTTCAAAGTCGCAAATTGCGATTTTAAACAAACCAAAATTTAAGTTCACTTTCAGTTTATAAGTCAGCATATTAAATACTCTCCAACTTTTCCAGCAACGCCTCTGCTGCATTTTTCATCAGCAAAACGGCAAAACTTTTTTTACCCGCATCCTTCAGCGATGCCCCGATAAGGTACACCGTCTTTCCGTCCAAAATCAGGAAACGGTCATGAAACGTGTTGGTGTATTTTACATCCAACTGCGGATATTGCGCATTAAAGGTAGCAATATCCTGCGCCGTCAGCTTTGTCTTTTGGAATGTATAAATGGTTACAGGCACTCCGGACTGTTTCTTTGCTAATAAGTTCAGCGTGCTCACATCAACGTATCCGTCTATCAGGATAATATCCTGCTCTGCTTTTTGAATCAATTCTATAAGCAGGCTGAACGCATCATAAATCTGTCCGTCAAAAAAGAGTTTTTGGTTTGTTTCTTTGTGACTGCCAATATATTCAAAAATTTGATCAAAACGCTCATCAGTGTGCTTTTGATATTCCAGTTGCTTCAGTTCCACTTTGCTGATCCGGTCAAACAGCGCGGCGTTGTTGGCGATGAAGTGGCGCATTTCCCGGAACGCTCGCATGATGAAAATGCTTTGCTGCTCTGCCAATTCACCTCTGAGAACAGTAGCCAGCATATAAATTCCTTGCTCAGTAAATGCATAAGGAAGAGTTCGGCTCTTAACATTTGCGGTGACATTTTGGCACCGCAAAATTTCCATCTCGTCCCGTGTCAATTGAAACATAAAATCTTTAGGAAATCTTCTTATGTTCCGTTTTACTTGCCGGTTCAGGTTTTTAACTTCATAACCGTAAAGATCCGCCAAATCACTGTCCAACATCACCTGTTTCCCCCGGATGGTGTAAATACGATTACGTATTTCCGCAGCGTCCGGGGTCATAATTTCAGATTCATTTTCCAAAACAACCACCTCTCTCTATTTTTATTGAACAATTGTTCGTGATTATTATAGCACATTCTTCGCCAAAAGAAAAGAGGAAATTATATTTCTTTCTCGCAACCACAACCGGCTGATAGAAACCGGTTTCTTCCGGGAACTTCCAAACTACGTCACTACAACCATTAGATAACAGCAGGTTTGTCAGTTCTGCTCTGCGGACAGCCCGGTATTCGCAGGCAAACTTGCTGACCTGCAGCGTTTCCCCGTCATCAATAATATACTGCGTCAGCTGATAATTGTCATCCTTCCACACCCAGGTTTGGAAGGACACACGCTGCCCGCTCCCCGCTTATGCGGTTATTGTATCGGTTAGGCGTTTCCACATCAAAAACAATGTATCTGGTCATAATGTAATCCTGAAATAAAAAAGTTTCCTGACGCTATATATTCTGCTTATTAAAACTTTACTCTTGCGATCTTCCATAATTCGATCTATACTACGATCGCCAAAGCAAAAATTATGGAGGTGCCGGACATGGAATTTGCAAAAATGAAAAAACAACTTTTGCAATTGCAGGAAAAAGATTACCAAAATTTTGTGAAAGCACTTGTTTCCATTGAAACCAAATGTGACGACGAAGAAAAACTGAAAGACATGTATGAAGATTTTATGGAAGACGACACAATGGGACTACTGGACATTGCACCGGAAGAAAATTATCCCGAATTAACCATTCCGGAAGATGGTTACAAGAGCCTCTCTGAAGCAATCCGCCGATTCGAAACCAACCCATTTAATGATACGCTGGGAGATTATCAGACAGTACAATGGCTGAAAGAACTTCGCAAACTACGTTCCATCCTGAACAGACCTGACAAAACATATAATCCGAATGTTATTGCTTTTGAAAGTCTCGAAGATGCCATTGATTCTTTTGACGGCATCCAATCCGCTTCCGAATTTCAGATTCTCCACTGGCTGAAACAATTAAAACGAGCAAGGGATGTCGCCACAAATCCTCATCGTGATGACAAATGATATTAAGGGAAACTCCTTTCCTTATAATTATTTGAGGACTTTTTTATTTTAATCTCTTTTTATTATTTATTACAACTAATATCTTTTCTACACAAGAATTCAAATCATTCCGTATTTCGCTTTCCCAAAATCTAATAACTGTCCATCCTTCGTCACGTAAACGAATTGTATATTCCAAGTCTCGCTCACGATTCCGTTTTATCTTTTCATCCCAGAATTCCTTATGCGATTTTACGCTATGATAATTATTTCCGTGCCAAAAATCGCCGTCGCAAAAAACAACCAGTCTGTATTTTTTTATTGCAATGTCCGGCGTTCCCAAAATGCTTTTAACATTTTTCCGATAACGTATGCCGCGTTTGAAAAGCGCACGCCTTAACAAAAGTTCTATAGAAGTATCTTTTTTTGTATTCCCCCGCATCGAATGCCTCACGGCTTCATTTGTCGCCGGCGGTTCTCTTCTTTTCATAAATAATCAATCCCATCGATTTCGCAACATACACTGAACATTATTTAATATACTCTGATTAAATTTTAATATTCAAGCACTTACAAAAAACGCACAAACTCAAATACTTTTTTTGAATTCATCATTCAACTGGGAAAGAATATAAGTATTATTAAGCCAGAAACATTGCGTAGGAAATCTATCTTCATATGGCCATACAAAGGATTCGTCCGTCGAAGCAATGTTAACTTTTGTTCCTTCTGGCAACAGATTCGTCGTGCCTAACCGTGTCGCGCCATGCGGCCTGACATGTGAAACCGGATTATCCGCCTGAGCAGGTAAGTTGTTCATCATACGGTTATTACGGATAGTTACAGTCAGGCAGCCCGCGTTTAAAATATCTTTTGTACGCCCCCAAACATTTTTAACATGTTCCTCTATATCGTTGTATGGCATGTTCCAAAACTGTCCGCCCATCAGACGCAAAACGCCTTCCTTATCAAAACGATACACAATAAACAGGAACTTTGTATCTCGAAGCGTATTTGCAAATTCAGCATCTTCCCATGTTTCCGATGCTACTTCTCGAAACTTGAACGGCGCAAATGACATGCTTTCTTT
>JAFSPK010000078.1:0-6444 GCA_017443005.1 Acidaminococcaceae bacterium | reverse complement strand
TCCTCACCGGGCATTTCATCAGCCGCTGGGAACATAAGATCATCAACATCCATCCGGCGCTGCTGCCCAGTTTCAAGGGGCTGGACGCCCAGGGCCAGGCGGTGGACTACGGTGTTAAGGTAGCAGGCTGCACGGTGCATTTTGTAGACGAAGGCACGGACACGGGCCCCATCATTTTACAAAAGGTTGTGCCGGTGCTGGACGATGACACGGAAGAGACCCTGGCGGCCCGGATTTTAAAGGAAGAACATAAGGCCCTGCCGGAAGCAATCCAGCTTTGGGCAGACGGCAGACTGACCATAAAGGGTCGGAAGGTTTATGTGGCAAGATAAAATTAGTTTTGATAGTTCGCGTTGCTGTTGCGACGCAAATTTACAGATTCGTTTTGAATTCAGTTTTGAGAGAATTTGAGAACGTAAAAGGATAAGTAAGGTAGAAGGCAGAGAGGAGTACGTATGAAAATCAAGAGAGCGTTACTGAGCGTTTCCGACAAAAAGGACATTACCAAACTGGCTGCGTTCCTCCATGAGAACGGGGTGGAGATCATCTCTACCGGCGGCACCATGAAAGCCATTAAGGACGCGGGCATTCCCGTAACCTATGTCAGCGACGTGACCGGGTTCCCGGAAATCATGGACGGCCGGGTAAAGACCCTGAACCCGAAGATCCACGGCGCGATTTTAGGTGTGCGCAGCAATCCGGAACACATGGCCCAGATGAAAGAGCACGGCATTACCCCCATCGATCTGGTGGTGGTCAACCTGTATCCGTTCAAGCAGACCATTGAAAAGCCGGGGGTAACGGAAGCGGAGGCCATTGAGAATATTGATATCGGCGGGCCGGCCATGGTGCGGGCCTCGGCCAAGAATTTCCGCGACGTGGTGATCATCACCAATCCGGAGCGCTACGGCAAGCTGATGGATATGCTGAAGAAAGACGGCGACATCGACCTGAAAACAAGAAAATCCCTGGCTATGGAAGCATTCAAACATACTTCCGAATATGATGCCATGATTACCGGCTATCTGCAGAAACAGCTGGAAAAATAAGAATAAGTAAAATTGAGGGGAGTGCGCGACAGAACGGCAATGCCGGGAAGGCGCGGCTGCAGGAATGTAACTGCGGCGCATCCACTCTCAAAATTAGTAATTGTGAGGCGTGATTCATGAATATTTTGTTAATTGGCGGAGGCGGCCGGGAACATGCTCTGGCATGGAAAATCGCCCAGAGCCCCCTGGTGCAGAGTATCCGTGTGGTACCGGGCAACCCCGGCATCGCGGAACTTCCCAAATGCAAATGTGTTTCCTTAAATCTGAATGATCTGAATGAGATTGCGGATTATGCGGAAGAGCAAAGCATCGATCTGACGGTGGTGGGGCCGGAGGCTACGCTGGTGGCAGGTATCGCCGATGTGTTCCGCTCCAGAGGACTGCCGATTTTCGGGCCCAACAAGAACGCGGCGGAGCTGGAAGGTTCCAAAGCGTTTTCCAAAAATCTGATGCAGAAGTACCATATTCCCACTGCGGCGTTTAAGGTTTGTACAGACATTGACTCTGCCAAAGCCTTTGTGGAAGAACAGGGCGCGCCTATCGTTGTGAAGGCGGACGGACTGGCGGCCGGCAAGGGCGTGGTGGTGGCCATGACTAAAGCGGAAGCTATGGCTGCCATTGATGACATGATGGCGGATCATAAATTCGGCGAAGCCGGCGCCCGGGTGGTGCTGGAAGAGTTCATGGAAGGCGAGGAAGCCTCCCTGCTGGCGTTTACCGACGGCAAGATCGTAGTGCCGATGGTGGCGTCTCAGGATCATAAGCGCGTCAACGACGGGGACAAAGGACCCAACACCGGCGGTATGGGGGCTTATGCTCCGGCTCCGGTGATGACGGAAGCCCTGCGCATCAAGGCGGAAGAAACCATTTTGAAACCGGTGGTTGCCGCATTAAATAAGGAAGGCAGAACCTATTGCGGCTGTCTGTACGCCGGCCTGATGATCAAAGGCGACAGCGTGAAAGTGGTAGAGTTCAACTGCCGGTTCGGCGATCCGGAGACCCAGGTGGTGCTGCCCCTGCTGGACAGCGATCTGGTACAGATCATGCTGGCCTGCGCCACGGGTACGCTGGATGCTTCCATGGTAAAATGGAAGAACCAGGCTACCGTCTGCGTGGTTATGGCGTCCGGCGGATATCCGGGTTCTTATGAGAACGGGAAAGTCATTACCGGATTAAAAGAAGCCGGCGCGATGGAAAACGTGGTGGTGTTCCACGCCGGAACCAAAGAAAAGGACGGCAAGGTTGTGACCGCCGGCGGCCGTGTGCTGGGGGTAACCGCACTGGCCAAAGATATTAAGAGCGCCAAAAACGCAGCCTACGGGGCCGTGGAAAAGATTCGTTTCGAAAAGGCCCATTACCGGAAGGATATTGCCTGGCGCGCGTTGTTCCGGAAGTAAGAATCTGCAGGGATGCAGGCGGTGTTTTCGTTAGAAGCGACTTGTTTTGTATTCATGGAAATTTCCGCACAAAATCCTTTGCATTATTTGCAGTTCTGTGCTATTATATTTTTTAAAATATTTCAAAGAAGGGAAGGTGTTACCATTGGCTTTTTATTACGATGAACCTGCGCATACCTTTAGTGAGTATCTGTTAGTACCGGGGTATTCTTCTTCCGAATGCATTCCCGATAATGTGACGCTGGTCACCCCGCTGGTGAAATTCAAAAAAGGTGAAGAACCGGCTATCAGTTTAAATATTCCCATGGTCTCCGCCATCATGCAGTCTGTTTCCAATGACAAACTGGCTGTGGCCCTGTCCAGGGAAGGCGGCTGCTCTTTCATTTACGGTTCCCAGACCATAGAGGACGAAGCGCAGATGGTGCGGAACGTGAAGAGCCACCGCGCCGGCTTTGTCGTCAGCGATTCCAACATTACGCCGGACAGCACGCTGAAAGATGTGCTGGCGTTAAAGGAAAAGACTGGTCATTCCACCGTTGCTGTTACCAGTGACGGGACGGTAAACGGAAAGATGGAAGGCATCGTCACCAGCCGCGACTACCGTGTCAGCCGCATGGATCTGGATACAAAGGTGCGGGACTTTATGACGCCCATCAGCAAACTGATCGTAGGAAAAAAGGATACCACCCTGCAGCAGGCCAACGACATCATCTGGGACAACAAGCTGAACACGCTGCCCATCATTGACGATGACGGCCGCTTATTGTATATGGTATTCCGCAAGGACTATGTATCCCATAAAGAGTATCCGCTGGAACTGCTGGACGATAAGAAACGCCACGTGGTTGGCGCCGGCATCAACACCCGGGATTACGCGGAACGGGTACCGGCTCTGGTAGAAGCAGGAGCGGACGTATTGTGCATCGACTCTTCCGAAGGCTTCTCCGAATGGCAGAAGATCACGCTGAAATGGATTCGCGATCACTACGGCGACAAAGTGAAAGTAGGCGCCGGCAATGTGGTTGACGCGGAAGGCTTCCGCTTCCTGGCAGACTGCGGCGCTGACTTTGTCAAGGTCGGCATCGGCGGCGGCTCCATCTGCATCACCCGCGAGACCAAAGGTATCGGCCGCGGGCAGGCTACCGCTTTGATTGACGTTTGCAAAGCCCGTGACGAATATTTCAAAGAGACCGGTGTGTATGTTCCCGTCTGCAGCGACGGCGGCATCGTCTACGATTACCATATGACCCTGGCCCTGGCCATGGGCGCGGACTTCCTGATGCTGGGCCGTTACTTCGCCCGCTTCGATGAAAGCCCCACCAACAAGGTCAACGTGAACGGCAGCTACATGAAAGAATACTGGGGCGAAGGTTCCAACCGTGCCCGGAACTGGCAGCGGTATGATATGGGCGGTTCCCAGAAGCTGTCCTTTGAAGAGGGCGTGGACTCCTACGTTCCCTACGCAGGCAGCCTGAAGGACAACGTGAACCTGACCCTGGCCAAGATCCGCAGCACCATGTGCAACTGCGGCGCCCTGAACCTGGGCGAGCTGCGCGACAAGGCGAAACTGACCCTGGTTTCCGCAACATCCATTGTGGAAGGCGGAGCCCATGACGTATTGCTGAAGGATAACACTGCGGCGACGTATGCAAAATAGTATCAGGCGCGCAGGATAACAGAGTTATTTTATGGAAAAATACAACAGGGAGCCCGTGGTGACGGCGCTCCCTGAAGTTTCATCATGTGGGGATGTGACGGAATGAAAAAGGCGGTAACCGGTTTTCTGCTGGGATGCCTGTTATTGTCGGGGAGTGCGGCGCGGGCCGCGGAACCGGCCGGTGCGGCAGGGAAAGCAGAGAATGTAAAAGAATCTGCGGCAAAGGAAACACTGCAGGATCGTGCTGCGGTGAAAAGCAGGGGAACCATGGTCTATGTTCCCATGGATACCCGGCCGGTATGCAAAGATTACACTGTTGCCACCATGAAGGCTGCGGGATGGGATGTACTGGTTCCTCCGGAGGAACTGCTTTCTTCTGCTGACCGGGACGGTCAGCCTGACAAGCTGCTGGAGTGGCTGGAGCAGAATACACCGAAAGCGGTGGCTGTGGTGGCCAGCGCTGACGCGCTGATCTACGGCGGCCTGGTGGATTCCCGGACCCACCATATCGAGCCATCGGTACTGCAATCCCGGGTAGAACGGCTGCTTTCCCTGAAGAAGAAGGTACATTCTCCCGACATCTATGTCTTTGTGACGATCATGCGCTCGCCCAAAGCCAGCGCCGCGCCTGTGGAACCGGTGTATTATCAGGAGTGGGGCGGCAAACTGTTCCGGCATGGAGCCCTGCGGGATAAAGTCGAATTGCAGGGACTGTCGCGGAAAGAAAATAAAGAATTGCAGGAACTGAATCGTACGATTCCCCGTAATGTGATTGCAGATTATTACGATCGCCGACGGACCAATATCCGCACATCGGAATTGCTGCTGCACGGGATTGAAAGCGACAGCTTCAATTACCTGCTGGTGGGACGGGACGACACCAATCCCCTGTCCCAGGCTCACAAGGAAGCCCGTTACATGTCTTCCCTGGTAAGCAATTTCTCCAATTCGAAAATCCGTTTCTTCTCCGGCGCCGACCAGCTGGGCCTGGTTCTGCTGACCCAGGCGGCCAACCGGCTCACCTTCACCACGCCGCTGGTATATACGGAATTCGGGAACGGCAAGGGCGGAGAGACGGTTCCTACGTATGAAGACGATACCGTGGCGGAATCGGCCAGACAGCATATTTTTGCGGCGGGGGCATTCCCGTCGAAGAATGCGGCTACGGCAGACTATGTTTTGCTGGTCAACACCCCGTATAACGGAAAGACACTGGAAGCTTCCGATGCGAAGAACAACGGGGTTGCGGATAAAAACACCAAAGCCTTTGCGGACAAGGTGCAATCGTATATTGAACGGGGCAAAAAGGTGATCGTCTCCGACTCCGCGTACGGTAACGGGGCCGACAATGCGCTGGTAAAAGAACTGTTCCGGCGTGGGCTTGCGTATCAGGTTGCAGCCTACGGCGGATGGAATACCTCCGGCAATACCCTGGGCTTTGCGTTGTCCCAGGGAATGGAATCCCCGTTCTATGAAGGAAACGCGGCGAAGGACCTGCTGACCGTACGTTACCTGGACGACTGGGCCTATCAGGCAAACGCCCGGATGGACGTGTATCAACATGTCATCTGGCCGAAGCAGATGCCGAATTCCGGTTTTACTCCGGAACAGAAGCGCATTGCCGAAGCTGCTATCAAAGAAAGCATCACCAAAGTTGCGGAACCGGTGATGGGATCCGTGGCAAAGGAATATGATTTCAAACTTCCCTGGAGCCGTATGTTTGAAGTGCAGCCGGTGAAAAAGGACTGAGGAAGAAAACATAATCCGCATCTTCACGGGAAACTGACCGAATCGGCAGTTTCGGATTTTCCTGAAAAACAAAAATCAAAATAATAATTCCCGGAACGCCTGCTTCCGTACCAACGCGGAAACAGACTCCGGGAATTTTGTTTTTGATTATGTATCAACGCGGAAGCAGACTCCGGGAATTTTGTTTTTGCTTCTGTACCAACGCGGAAGCGGGCTCCGGGAATTTTGTTTTTGGTTATGTATCAATGCAGAAGCGGGCTCCGAAAATTTTGTTTTTGGTTATGTATCAATGCAGAAGCGGGCTCCGAAAATTTTGTTTTTGGTTTTCTGTTCAACGGCTGCAATGGTTGATTGCTCATACACAGGGCCGGTTTATTTGAATGAACTTTTGATGCCGGACTTTTTGCAGCAACCTCAGGCTTCCGGCGTTTCGGTTTTGATAATAGTCCGGAGCGGCAGGCCAAAGGTTTCTACAAACCATTCTTCCAGCGTTTTAATCTGCTGCATTTCGATGGCGGCATTTTCTGCCGTGTGAATTTCCAGTGTGGCGGCTGTGCTGTCGTAATCGGGGATGATGGCGGTGATGGTATTG
>JAFSPK010000077.1:0-5372 GCA_017443005.1 Acidaminococcaceae bacterium | reverse complement strand
GGCTGCCGTTTACGCGGCGGACGTGGCAAAGCCGGTCATCATCAACGCCGGCGACGGCGCCCATGCACATCCGTCCCAGGGGCTGCTGGACATGTTCACCCTGCGGGAAAAGGGACTGAAAGATTTAAAAGGAAAGAAAATGGTCATCCTGGGCGATATTTTGTACAGCCGGGTGGCCCGTACCAATATTGCGGCCTGGAACAAGATGGGCGCGGACGTGCACGTAGCGGGACCCCGTCCCCTGATGCCTTACGCCGTGGAAAGTCTGGGCGTGACTTATCATAAACGTATTGAAGAAGCCATCGAAGGCGCGGATGTCATCGACGTGCTGCGGATCCAGCTGGAACGCCAGAAGAGCGGCCTGTTCCCGTCACCCCGGGAGTACGCTCGCATCTTCGGTCTGAACGAAGCGCGGCTGAAGCTGGCGAAACCGGACTGCGTGGTACTGCATCCCGGTCCTATGAACCGGGGCCTGGAAATTTCCTGGGACGTAGGCTACTGCGACCAGGCGGCGATCCGCGACGAAGTGCAGAACGGCGTGGCCGTTCGTATGGCGCTGTTATTCCTGACACTGACTGGAGGTAAACAAATTGAAGCTGCTAATTAAAAACGGACGGGTGGTAGACCCCTCTCAGAAACTGGATGAAATCTGCGACGTGCTGGTAGCAGACGGGAAAATCGCAAAAGTTGCAAAGAACATAACGGACAAAGCCGATGAGACGTATGACGCTGCGGGCAAAGTAGTAGCTCCCGGCTTCATCGACATGCATACCCATCTGCGGGAGCCGGGCCTGGAAGCCAAGGAAAGCATCCGCACCGGTACCATGGCGGCAGCGGCCGGCGGCATCACCACCATCGCCTGCATGCCTAACACGAAACCTGCTATTTCCACTTCCATTGTGGTCAGCGGTATCAAAGAACGGGCCGCGAAGGAAGGCTATGTGAACGTGGAAGTCATCGGTTCCATCAGTAAGGACGAAGAAGGCAAGGAACTGGCGGAAATGGGCGATATGCTGGAAAAAGGCGCGGTGGCTTTTTCCGACGACGGTCATTACGTATACAGCAGCCGTCTCCTGATGAACGCGGCCAAATATATGACAAGCTTTGACGCGCCCCTGATTTCCCACAGCATTGAAAGTGAACTGAACGCGGACGGTTACATGCACGAAGGTGCGGTTTCTGCAAAGATAGGTGTGCCCGGCGTGCCTTCCGTAGCGGAAGACATCGCGGTAGCAAGGGATGTGCTGGTAGCCGGTTACACCGGAGCCCATATCCACATTGCCCACGTGGCCAGCAAAGGCGCGGCGGATATCATCCGTCAGGCCAAGGCCAAAGGATATCCTGTAACGGCAGAAGTCACCGTGCATCATCTGACCCTGACGGATGAAGCCTGCCTGGGGTACAGTACGGCTACCCGTGTTTCTCCTCCCTTGCGGAGTCAGGATCACGTGGACGCCATGCGGGCCGCCCTGCTGGATGGGACCATTGATATGATCGTCACAGACCACGCCCCCCATGCCCCGGAAGAAAAGGACGTGGAATTCCGCAAGGCTCCTAACGGTTTCTGCGGACTGGAAACAGCTGTCGGCGTTGTGTTGACGGATCTGTATCACAAGAACGTGCTGACGCTGGAACAGGTCGTTGACAAGATGAGCTGCAGCCCGGCCCGGATCTTTAACCTGAAAGCCGGCGCCTTAAAAGCAGGCGCCCCGGCGGACATTACCATTCTGGATCTGGATAAAGAATGGACGGTAGATTCCAAAAAGTTCTACACAGTTGGCAAGGTTACACCGTTTGAAGGAAAACATTGCAAGGGCAAAGCCGTTGCGACGGTGGTAGCCGGCAAGTTCGTCATGAAAGACGGCGCAGTGTGCGAAAAGTAAATCCCTAAACTGGCAAAGGTTTTGCAAAATAGCTTTCAGGGTTTGTTTATCTGAAACCGGAAATGTACCGGAGGATTTGAATGACTAAATATATTGAAGAAGCAAAAGTGATCGGACAATGGGTGTTAAACACTGTCACAAGAGAACTTGACATGATTGCACCGAAAATTGCGGCGGAAGCGGTACCGGGCCAGTTTGTCAACGTGCAGGTTTCCCGGCGTACCGCGCCGTTGCTGCGCCGTCCCCTGGGCGTTGCCGGGGTGGACAGAAAGCGTGGCGTGGTGCGTCTGGTCTACCGGTTTGTGGGTGAAGCGACGAACATTCTGGGTGACGTCTGCAATGGAGACAGGCTTAGCGTAGTGGGTCCCCTGGGACATGGCTTTGACCGCAGCGCAAAACACCCGCTGCTGGTAGGCGGCGGTACCGGGCTGGCGCCTCTGCTGTTTCTGGCGGAAAGCATGGCAGAAGCCGGCATCAGGCCGGATGTGCTTATGGGTGGCAGAACGGCGGACGACCTGTTCTGGAAAGATATGTATCAGAACCTGGTGGAACGGATGGGCCTGACCACTGACGACGGATCGTTAGGCACGGAAGGGACCGTTATGGCGGAACTCCCGTTGCTGCTGCGGCGTATTCCTTACGACTGCGTGTATGTCTGCGGCCCGGCGCCCATGATGAAAGCGGTCTCCGCTGCCGTGTTGGAAAAAGGCATTAAATGCCAGGTCTCGCTGGAACGGTACATGGCCTGCGGACTGGGCGCCTGCCTGTCCTGCAGCTGTCAGGGCTTCGGCAAACGCGTCAAGGTCTGTCAGGACGGCCCTGTGTTCTGGGCGGAGGAGGTGACGGAATGGTAAGGTATCTGTATCATAACCGTCTGGCCGTGGACATTGCCGGGCTGAAAATGAAAACACCGGTGACCACCGCTTCCGGAACGTTTGGTTTCGGTCTGGAATTTACGGACTTTCTGGACTTGGAAAAGGTGGGAGCCATTACGGTGAAAGGCACCACCCTTGCGCCCCGGGCAGGCAATAAAGGCCAGCGGGTGGTGGAAACCCCTTCCGGCATACTGAACTGTATCGGTCTGGAGAACCCGGGCAGCGATTACTTTTTAAAAGAAACGCTGCCGAAACTGAAAAAATATAACGTGCCTGTCATCGTCAACATCGACGCCTCCAGTCCGGAGGAATACGGGGAACTGGCGGCGAAGCTGGACGTGAAAGGCGTAGACGCGGTGGAAATCAACGTAAGCTGTCCCAACATCAAAGACGGCGGCCTGGTTTTCGGCACCAACGCCAAAAGCATGGCCCAGGTAGTCAAAGAAGTGAAAATGAATACATCCAAGGTGGTCATCACCAAGCTTTCCCCCAACGTGACCAGTATTACGGAAATGGCAAAAGCGGCGGAAGACGCAGGGACGGACGCCCTTTCCCTGATTAATACGCTGCTTGGCATGAAGATCGACATCTACCGTCAGCGTCCTGTGCTGGGCAATGTGACCGGGGGTCTCAGCGGCCCCTGCATCCGTCCTGTGGCGGTGCGCATGTGTTATGAAGTGGCCCAGGCGGTGAAGGTTCCCATTATCGGCATGGGCGGCATCATGTGCGCGGAAGACGCCATTGAATTCTTCCTGGCTGGAGCCAGCGCCATTGCCGTGGGCACGGCTAACTTTGTGAACCCGGCCATTGCGGAGACCATCAGTCTTGACATTCTGGAATACATGGACAAGCACAATATCAAAAAGATACAGGATATGATCGGGCTGGCGCTTCCGGGCCGGTGTTGATATTCCGGCTTTTAGGAAAACACTGATGGCAATGTGAGGTTTTTGAGTACAAAAGAGGTGACAACATGCAGAGCGATCCGAGACTCATCGCAGCCCTGGACTTTCCCACGGCAGAAGCTGCGAAGCAGGCCGTGGAGGAAATCGGGGACGCGGTAATCTATTATAAAGTCGGCATGGAACTATATTACGCGGCAGGGAACGAGATGATCCGTTTCCTGAAAGAGCGTGGCAAGAAAGTCTTCCTTGACTTAAAACTGCAGGACATTCCCAATACGGTATCCAGCGCCCTGAAAGTGGAAACGAAACTGGGCGTGGATATGATCAACGTCCATGCCGTAGGCGGAAAAAAGATGATGGAAGCGGCAGCGGCTGCCATCAGAGAAAAAGCGGCAGAACTTGGTATAGAACGCCCGAAGCTGCTGGCGGTCACCATCCTCACCAGCATGGACGAGGAGCAGTTTGCCGATTTGAATTATAAAAATACCATTGCGGAGCAGGTATTGGCTTTGGCAAAGCTGGCCAAAGCAGCCGGACTGGACGGGGTAGTGGCGTCGCCTAAAGAAGCGGAGGAGATCCGTAAAGCCTGCGGGCCGGACTTCCTGATCGTAACCCCCGGTGTGCGTCCGGCAGGCAGCGCCCTGGACGACCAGAGCCGCGTGACCACACCGGCTCAAGCCTTTGCCAACGGTTCCTCCCATATCGTGGTGGGGCGTCCCATCATGAAAGCGGCGGATCGAAAACAGGCGGCCGCAGCGATTGTAGAAGAAATAAAAAACATAAAATAATTTAAGTTTTCCTGAGCGTTGCATTATAGCAGATGCAACCCATGAAACGAACCGTGACAATCATTGACAACGTATCATTGCATAATCGGAGGAGAGATATTCATGTTAAGCGAAAAAGAAGTACTGCACCTGCTGGAAGAAACCCAGGCTGTCCTGCACGGGCATTTCCTGCTGACCAGCGGCCTGCACAGCCCCATGTATGTGGAAAAATTCAACGTGCTGCAGCATCCCGCTTATACGGAAAAACTGTGCAAGGAGATTGCCGCACGCTACGCCAACGACAACATCGAACTGGTTGTAGGACCTACTACCGGCGGCATCCTGCTGGCCCATGAAACCGGCAAGGCACTGGGAACCCGCGCTATCTTTACGGAACGGGAAAACGGTAAGATGACCCTGAAACGCGGCTTTCAGATTCCGGAAGGCTGTCGGGTGCTGGTAGTGGAAGACATCGTGACCACTGGCGGCAGCGTAAAAGAAGTGATGGACGTGGTGAGGGAACATGGCGGAAATGTGATCGGCGTGGGTCTGTTGGTAGACCGCAGCGGCGGCAAGGTAGATTTCGGTGTGAGGACAGAAGCATTGCTGCATCTGGACGTACCTACCTTTAAAGCGGAAGACTGCCCTCTGTGCCATGACGGCGTGGAACTGACCAAACGGGGCAGTACCGGGAAAAACAACCCGGTAAAGAAGTAAAAAACGAGTCTGTAATGTTATAGATTCCGCAAAAAAACAGAAGAATTATGGAAAGTAATCAATGCAACGTAAAAATAACTTGCGTATTTTGTTTTCCTGTGATATAATTCTAAAACGTCAGGTGAACTGACAAACGGCCCGGTGGGTCAGTTGGTTAGAATGCCGCCCTGTCACGGCGGAGGTCACGAGTTCGAGTCTCGTCCGGGTCGCCACGCGGAAATAGCT
>JAFSPK010000076.1:0-9164 GCA_017443005.1 Acidaminococcaceae bacterium | reverse complement strand
TAAGTTGTAAGCCATCCGTTTGGTCTGGAAAGGCATCAGCCCGATAGTAGGATCAATGTATTCCTTGAAAATGCGGTCAGGCATCTCGGCCGCCACTTTTTCAATTTCCATGCCGCCTTCGGAGCTGCCCATCATGACCACATTGGCAGTTTCCCGGTCGATAACGAAGCCAAGATAATATTCCTTTTCAATATTACTGCCTTCTTCGACCAACAGACGGTTGACCATCTTTCCTTCCGGGCCGGTCTGGTGGGTCACCAGCACTTTGCCCAAAATCTGGGAAGCAAAATATTTTACTTCGTCAATGTTATGAGCCAGCTTCACCCCGCCAGCCTTGCCGCGACCGCCTGCATGGATCTGCGCTTTCACAACAGCAATCGGCGCGTCAAAATCCTTGGCGATACGGGCCGCTTCTTCCGGACTGAAAGCAGGGCTGCCGTTGGGCACGCTGATGCCGTACATCTTCATGATCTGTTTTGCCTGATACTCATGAATTTTCAAAATGATGTCCCTCCTTTAAATAAACTTTTTGCTTGAATTGTAATCATATTCTAAAAAATATTATCATATTTTTTAGATAAAATGTCAATTGTTTTTCCCTGTTTGGCACAGGCTTATTACCAATTAACATAGTAGTAATTACAAACTTCTCACTTCACTTTACTGCGCCTTAATGCGGACCGCCCCCGACTGCAATTCCAGACTCCGTACAGAAATATTCACCCGCTGTACCTGCATCCCGGTCATGGACTCCACTTTGGTCTTAATTTTCCGCTGGAGCAGCCTCGACACTTCAAAAACCTTGACACCGTAATACAGATTGATTTCGACGTGGACAGACAAACCTTTATTATCGGTACGACGACGGACGTGAATGTAATGGGTTTTCGCCACGCCTACCATGCGCTGTACAATCAGGTTAATGATATCTTCAATGACATAGTCTGAAATCAGGATGGTGCCGTAGTAACTGAAAGCAGGACGCACGATGGACCGGCTTTCCTGACGCACATTCTTGTTTTTGGAAAAAATATTGTACGGAAGATTGGCAAAAAAACCGCTGAAATGCTGTTTCAGTTCCACAGTAGGCACTGGCACGATGTGTTTTCCGTAACGCAGGCGGGACTCATGCGCCTTTTTGATTTCCTGTTTAGTCGCGATGTCTGTTATATAAATCGTCTTCAACGGATCTGGCAGCACCAGCCGCGCCGTAATCTTGTTCACCATTCTGTCAGACGTGGCAATGATCAGGATACGGCGAATCGTGGACCGCGCCAGTGCTTCACGTACCTCCGAAGCATGGCTGTCTTCATAAAATATCGCGCGTTTCACTGCCTGTACACGATTTTGTTCACTTTTTGCCGACGTACCGCCCAAAATCTTCGAGCCCTTTATCAAAAGGCCATCGTCAATAATGGCATCGCAATGATATTGATGGGCCACACCGATGGCCCGGTGGCTTTTGCCCGAACCGCTGGGACCTACAAACGCAATTACTTCCATTTAAAAACTCCTTGCGAGTTCAACCAGTGTAGCCGTTCCGAAAGCCGTACAGCCTTCCGGCAGATGCCCTTCCGATTTTTTCGCGGTGGAGGTTCCGCCGATATCCAAATGGGCCCAGGGAGTTCCTTTATCTACGAACTGCCCGATGAACACGCCTCCTGTGATTGTGCCGGCCGGACGGCCTGCGTTGTTTATCACATCCGCACATTTGCTTGCAAGCATCTCTTCCGCCTCTTCCAAAATCGGCAACTGCCACCAGGCTTCGCCTGCACGGTGCCCGGCCTTTATAATTGACGCTGCCAGGACATCATCATTGGAAACCACAGCAGACATGTGTTCACCCAGCGCTATGCTCACCGCACCGGTCAGTGTCGCGATGTCTATCACTTTTGTCGCCCCCTTACGGCAGGCGTACCAAACGGCATCAGCCAGTACCAGCCGGCCTTCCGCATCGGTATTATCCACTTCGATCGTCTTGCCGTTGCCGGCCCGTATGATATCCCCCGGCCTTACCGCCGAACCGGAAGGCATATTCTCCGCGCAGGCCATAATACCAATCAGATTCACCGGCAACTGCAATGCCGCAATCGCTTCCATGGCGCCCAGCACCGCAGCCGCGCCGGTCATATCGTCCTTCATCTCGCCCATCCCGTCAGACGGCTTGATAGAAATTCCGCCGCTGTCGAAGGTAATGCCCTTGCCAACAAACGCAGTAAAGGGTTTGTCGCCTCCTTTGGCGTACTTCAGCATGATCATCCGGGGTTCGTGTACACTGCCCGCGCCTACCGCAAGAATTGCCCCCATACCCCGTTCCTGCATCTCTTTAACGGTTAGCACTTCTGCTTCCAATTCATATTTTTCGGCAGTCTGCACTGCTTCCGCCGCTAAAACCTCCGGCGTGATCACGTTCCCCGGCTCGTTGGCCAGGTCCCGGGCATGGCAGATGGCGCGGCAGATACTTGTCGCTTCATTCAAAATCGCGTCCGCGTTTTCTATTGCAGTGAAAACGGTTACCGAAATAGTTTCTTTATTTTCACCCACTGCGCCGGTCACCCCGCTGTTTACCTCTGCATTTTTGTTTGAGCCGCCCGTTTCACCAGTATCTATTTTGCTCTTGTATTTATCAAACGTATAGCTTCCCAGCAACAATCCTTCCGCCAGTGCTTTCAGATAATGGCCCCGTTTCGGATTTGTCAGCAACGGAGCGGCAGCGACAGCCTGTTTGATTTTACATTTCTGCAGTTCCCGTGCTGCATTTCCGGCTGCCATGCGCAGATGGTTCGGCGTGCACTCTTTCCCTGCGCCGACTCCTGCAAAAATCAAACGGGTGAAACCGCTCCCGGTTTTCATCAGCGCTGACGTGATACTTCCCTTATCCGTAAAACCGTAGCCCTGCGTTTTAATCTGATAGGCAACCGCCTCGTAAAACTCTTCCGGCAATCCGAGCATACGAATATGATCGGCACACTCTTTGCACAAAAACAGAACCACCGCTTCTGCCTTTTCATACTGTCCAATGTTTTCTCTGCTGCTTTTTAATACAATCATTGATACGTTACCCCGTTGATAAGATTTTCCAAAAAACTCTTTCCGTTTTTCCGGTCCATTTCTAAATCGCTGACCAGTACCCGGCGCACATAAATCTTCCTGCCGTCTTTATAATAACTGCTGGAGGAATGAATTACATACGGCTCGCCCTTTTCCGTGCCAAGATAAATCATAATGTGCCCTTTCATGGAAAGCGGTGAACCCGGTTTCAGCGTTGCAATCGCCTGCAGTCTTTCTTCCCGGTTTTTATCAGTGAAATCTGTTACGACCCCCGGCACTTTCACAAGCTTGGAGGTGTTGCGGGGCAACTCCAGTCCCATGGTCCGGTAGACCGACCCTACCAGTGAGGAACAGTCCACGCTGCGCATGGCGCCGCCCCATCCGTATACAGAACCGTAAAACTTAAAGGCCCGGCGGATCACCTCATCGGAAGTGTACGGAAGGTACCCCCGGTGCAGTGATTCATCTTTGGCCAGCCACATCTGTTTTTCTTTCAGCAGACCTGTCTTTCTGTCCTTATACGGCAACAGCACCTGCCAGCGTTTTTTCTTTTCCTGCAAAAGTTGCAGCTTTGCCCCCATCAAATGAAATACATCTTCCCCATTCACGCGGGTATAAAAGTCCCTGCCGGTAACCACAAGAAAATCCTGCGGATCGACGTACTGAAGCCACTGCTCTCTGGTACAGAGCGCAATATCTTCCTGGGCGATCCAGCCAAACAGATTATACATCCTTACATAATAATATTTTTTATCCGACGACTCATGCAAGATCGCTACCGGTTCTCCCGCTTCCAGCACGGAATCCTGCACGTTATCGTAATAAACATCATCCGGTTCATCAAACAGACCGGCCGCCAGCGGCAGATTCCGTACCAGTGCATGACGAACCGTCACACCATACAGTACCGCTACCGTTTCACTTTCAGAGGGAAGCGCAGCCAGATTCAGATTACTCTGTATGGCGTCCTTTTCTGCTTCCGTCAGTTCGCGGCCCTTACAATATACAGTTCCCCGCATGGCCCACGTGTTCGATATCCAGGGCAGGAACTCCTTCACCGGGAAAGGATCCGGAATGCTTTTCATTTCCGTAACGTCCAGGGACGCGTCGCAGATTTTCCGGTTGAATTGTTTTATTCCTTCTTCATCCAAGACCACAGAATCGCCCGCATTATTATTTAAGATCCAAAAGGACGGCTCTGTCAGTTCACCCGACTCAACAATCCCCGCCAGCGCATGGGAAGAAATGAAAAGCGAAACAGCGCAGGCCGCCGCAAACACCATATTAATCTTTTTCCAGTAATCATGAACCTTACCCATAGTTTTGCTCCATCCCTGTAACGTATCGCATCAGCAGGTCTCTGCGACCTGCCGGCCTGCTCCCCAAAGAACAGGTCACCCTTCTTTCATATTATAACCCATAAAAAAAACGTATTCAATAACCTTGCGGTTAAAGAATACGCTTAATTTAATCTGATCCCGGCACCTGCCTTTCCCGAGTTCTCCCAAAACAGGTCAGGCAGATGTCTGTATCAGTTTGTGAACAAATTATAAACTATTATGAACTGAATTGCAAACTTTTTTTGAAATTTGCCCGGTAAATGAGACTTTCTACTGATAACACAACGTCTGATTATATCAAATGTTGCAAAAATCAGGGAAAAATTTTACTTAAATTAATCCGTTCTCCGCCAGAATCCCTTTCATCTTGGCCAGAGCACCTTCCGTCATGGGTGTCAGCGGCAGACGGGGCGCGCCTGCGTCAATGCCGGTAACCAGGGTAACGGCTGCTTTAACAGGAATCGGATTGGTTTCAATAAACATGGCGTTCGCCAGCGGAACCATCTTCTTGTTGATTTCTGCAGCTTTCTTAACGTCGCCGCTTTCATACGCGTTCATCAGATCCTGCAGAATTTCGCCGCCGATGTTGGCCAGTACGGAAACCACGCCGGTGGCGCCAACAGACGCAAAGGGCAGCAACAGTCCGTCGTCGCCGCTGTAAATGGTGAAATCAGCAGGCAGAATACGGAACAGTTCCGCAACCTGGGCTACGTTCCCCGCAGCTTCCTTGATTGCCACCACGTTCTTAAAATCTTTGGCAATACGGGCCACCGTTGCCGGCGGAATATTGGCTGCGGTGCGTCCGGGAACATTATATAAAATGATGGGCTTTGCCGTGCATTCGGAAATCGCTTTGAAGTGCTGATAATATCCTTCCTGGGTCGGTTTGTTATAATACGGACCAACGATCAGGAACCCGTCCACGCCAAGCTCGTCGGCAATCTTTGTGGTCTCCACGCTGTTTGCAGTGTTATTGGAACCGGTGCCTGCAATGACCGGAATACGTCCGTTCACCTGTTTGATAACCGTCGTCCACAACGCTTTTTTCTCTTCCAGGGTCATGGTCGCCGCTTCACCGGTGGAACCGGTTACTACCAGAGCGTCGGTACCATGGGCGATCCACCATTCCACCAACTGTTTTGCTGCTTCCAGGTTAACGCTTCCATCTGCAGCAAAGGGAGTGACCATCGCGGTTAATACTCTGCCAAAATACGGATTCTTCATAATTTTTCTCTCCTTTTTTAACTCATCGGATTGTAATCACATTTTCATTCATAAGCGTGCCGAAACTCTTTGCAGAAAAATCTGCGAGCGTTTTAACATGTATCTCAAACCCAGCCGTTCTGGATCATGCACTCTGCAATCTGCAGGGTGTTCAGGGCGGCGCCCTTACGGATCTGGTCGCCCACTACCCAGAAATTGAAGGTGTTGGGGTTGGAGAAGTCACGGCGCAGACGGCCAACATAGCAGTCATCCTTATCGGATGTATACAGCGGCATGGGATAAATCTGTTCTTCCAGATTGTCCTGCACCTGTACGCCCGGGAAGTTTTCCAGCGCCTTGCGCATATCCGCCAGATCCAGGTCATGTTCAAACTCTACATTGACGGATTCGGAATGGCTGCGGTAAACGGGCACGCGCACGGTGGTCGCCGTGATCCGCATATCGTAATCGTCGAAAATCTTCTGGGTCTCATTGACCATCTTCATTTCTTCCTTGGAATACAGGTTGTCCAGGAACACATCAATCTGCGGAATCAGGTTGAAGGCGATGGGATAATGTTTTTTCAGACTGGCGGAAGGCAGAATGTGGGGAACCATTTCCCGGCCTTCTGCATAAGCTTTGGTCTCATCCGTCAGTTCGTCGATGCCTTCCTTGCCGGCGCCGCTGACTGCCTGATAAGTGGAAACGACGATACGTTTGATGCGGGCCAGATCGTACAGCGGTTTCAGCGCCATGCACATGATGATGGTGGAACAGTTGGGATTGGCGATGATGCCTTTGTGTTTCAGGATGGCCTGGGGATTGATTTCCGGAATGATCAGAGGCACTTCCGGATCCATACGGAACGTACTGGAGTTATCAATGACAACAGCCCCCGCCTTCACTGCGATGGGAGCAAACTCTTTGGAGATGCTGCCGCCGGCAAACAGGGCGATGTCAATGCCGTTAAAGGAATCTTCTTTCGCTTCCTGCACGATATATGTTTTGCCTTTTACCGTAAGCTGGGTTCCCGCGCTGCGGGCCGAGGCCAGTAACCGTAATTCCGCAAAGGGGAAATCCCGTTCCTCAATCAGTTTTAAAAACTCCGTGCCTACCGCTCCGGTGGCGCCTAAAATGGCTACGTTGTACTTTTTCATAAAAACTGCTCCTTTTCCTTTATGACTTTATTTTATAACCTTAATTAAGAGAACCGCCCGCGCCGCAACAATACAACAGGCGCCGGCGCAGGTTTCTCCGATTAATCCAGAATCTGATCTAGGCCGTACACCAGTCCCTGACGGGAACCGATCTTCTTGCAGGCCATGGCCACGCCCGGCATGTAACATTCGCGGTTGATGGTATCGTTGATGATCTTCAGGGTCTCGCCCTGGCTACCGAACACCACTTCCTGGGAAGCCACATACCCCTGCAGTCGCATGCTGTGGATGCGGATGCCGTCGATATCGCCGCCACGGGAACCGGCCAGGGTTTCTCTTTCATTGGGATGACCCTGTTTATGGGCTTCCCGCACTGCCCCGATCTTCTGTGCCGTTAAGATGGCCGTGCCGCTGGGAGCATCCAGCTTCTGATCGTGATGCTTCTCGATAATTTCCACATCTTTAAAATATTTTGCCGCTTCCGTAGCCAGTTTGATCATGACCACCGCGCCTAACGCAAAATTGGGAACGATCAGGGCTGCCGTGTTGTTTGCTTCCGCCAGCTCTTTCACTTCCGCCAGCCGTTCATCGGTAAAACCGGTCGTACCGACTACAGCGCGAACGCCTTTCTTCAAAATGATACGCAGGGAATCCATGACCACATCGGGACGGGTGAAGTCAACCACTACGTCCGCTTTGACCGCTTCCAGCGCCTCACCGATATTGGTAAACACCGGTTTACCGTCGGGCAATGATTTCCCCGCCGCACTGATGTCAACACCACCCACCAG
Source organism: Acidaminococcaceae bacterium (assembly GCA_017443005.1). GTDB lineage: Bacteria > Bacillota > Negativicutes > Acidaminococcales > Acidaminococcaceae > Succiniclasticum. The sequence continues at coordinate 1,622 of JAFSPK010000076.1, read as the reverse complement.
TTCCAGTTCGGGGTTGGCAGTAACCATGCGTACCACCTCGCTGCCCATGCGCCCAAAAGCTCCGTTCACTAATACTTTGATCATAACAAACCCTCCCGTTTCTTCTTAAAATTAAATAAAGATTTAAATCTTGTTATTTTTATATTATAAATCATTTTTGCCTTGTTGTCAGCAATTTACCACAACAATTTGACATTTTCCTGCAAACACAATCTATATTTTGTGTAAGGAGACGCTGATTAAATTAAAAAGCCGTTGAGAGTTATCCCAACGGCAGGCTTTACTGTTAAACGTAATAATCCACTTCAGTTGAGATAGCTCTCCGCTGCAGGGCAAATACCGCCTTGCAACGACAGTCCTGAAATTATTCACCTCAGGCCCAGGAATTGCACCCCGCCGGATGCAACCCTTCGGCGGCAATCCCTTTCCCTTACTTCTCCGATGCCTCTCCGTAAGGTACTCTTGCTTACCGCGCCTCTATCATTTTTATTAGGATAATTATATGTTAGCTTGTTTTCCTTGTCAAATAAAAAGACAGATTTTATCTGAATTTGCAATAATTATTTCTGATCATAAAAATTATGAAACGTTTGTTACAGAATGACGGATCATTCCCAGGTTATTTGACTATCCTTCTTGATCTTTGCTCTTATCATCTGCAGCGAAACTGTTTTACTCCTGCATGAATTCATTCTTGCATTTATTACAAGGCAAGCGTATAATTTGTTTTTGTACGGAAAACAAAGGAAATGTTGACTTATCAGCGTATCCTTACTTTGCAATTTTTATTTTGCAACCTGCAACGCATTTGCGATTCCGTAACCAAACAATACAAGGAGATTTCAGTGTGACTACCAAAAATATTTTTCATAAACAGCAGCCGCTTACGTTTCGCATCATCGATTCGCCCATGGGCATAGGAAAAAGCGCCAGCCTGATGGATCTGATCCGCTTCCATAACAAAGGTTTTGATCCGGAGCCCCTGCGGTTCATTGTCTTCGTCCCCACCATCCGGGAACGGGATGAGCGCTATGGAGCGAAACTGGATTTAAAAAGTCCGGCAACGCCGCCTTATAACAAAAGCATTCTGGAGCTGATCCGCAACGGGGAAAATATCGTCACCACCCACTCGCTCTGGAGTATTTTCAATGATGAAACAATACGCACATTCAGCGAAAGCAACTATAAATACATCGCGCTCTTTGACGAAGTTCCCCAGTTATTCCGCGACGTGGTAGGCACGGGACACAAACTGGATGAACCGACGGGCAGCATTCGTTTCGGCCCGGCCGATATCAAACTGATGCAGCAGACCGGCATGATCCGCGTACAGGACGGAACCATCCGTTTTAATCCCGAATGCGAATACGCAAAGTCCGACAAAGATTACAAAGTATTCAATGCGATAAAAAACCTGAGTTACAGTTGCACGTTATATCCTTTTGGCGAAAAGGACGGAACCTTCACTTCCATCATTGCTTTCGTCAGGCGGGAACTGTTCGCCTGCTTCCGGGAATGCTGGTTTTATTCTTACATGACCGATGGCAGCATGCTGCACAACTATTGCGCCATGAACCACATTGCCATGGAATATTACCATATCGACGACGGACGCATGATCC
>JAFSPK010000015.1:0-9342 GCA_017443005.1 Acidaminococcaceae bacterium | reverse complement strand
TCCAGCACCGGCACAACCTTTTGTAAAATGATGGGGCCCGTGTCCGTGCCTTCGTCTACAAAATGCACCGTGCAGCCTGCTACCTTAACACCGTAGTCCACCGCCTGGCCCTGGGCGTCCAGCCCCTTAAAGCTGGGCAGCAGCGCCGGATGGATATTGATAATCTTATGTTCCCAGCGGCTGATGAAATGCCCGGTGAGGATACGCATGAACCCGGCCAGCACCACCACTTCCGCGCCGGCTTTCCGCAGCGCCGCATCAATTTTGTCTTCAAACTCTGCTTTGTCCTTGCAGCCTTTTCGTTCCACTACCGCCGTGGGGATTCCGGCTTTGGCCGCCCGTTCCAGGGCAAAGGCTTCTTTGTGGTCGCTGACCACTACGGCAATCTCTACATTTAATTTGCCTTCCGCAATGTGGTCGATGATGGACTGGAGGTTGCTTCCCCGCCCGCTGACCACTACGCCGATTTTCTTACTCACCGAAAACGCCGCCTTTCATCACCGTGGTCTTATGACCCGGAATTACCTTACCCAGTTCGTAGAAGGTCTCTCCGTTTTCTTTCAGATGTTTCCGCACTGCGTCCGCTTCCGCCGGGTCAACCACCAGCACCATGCCTACGCCCATGTTGAAGGTGCGGTACATTTCCTTATCCGGCACGTTGCCCCACTCCTGCAGTTTCTTGAATACAACGGGAACCTCCCAGGCGTCCGCACGGACTTCCGCGTCGCAGTCCTCCGGCAGGATCCGGGGAATATTATCATAGAAACCGCCGCCGGTAATGTGCACCATGCCGTGGATGTCAAACTTTTGAATCAGCGGCAGGCAGGTCTTCGGATACAGCCGGGTAGGCGTCAGCAGTTTTTCACCCAGGGTGCAGCCGAATTCCGGAATCGGGGTATCTACCGTAAACTTCATCACATCAAAACAAATCTTCCGTACCAGGGAAAACCCGTTGGAGTGCACGCCGGAAGAAGGCAGACCCAGTAAAATGTCTCCGGCCTTAACCTTTTCCCCGGTAATCATCTTGCTGCGTTCCGCCACGCCTACGCAGAAGCCGGCAATGTCATATTCATCTTTTGCGTAAAAGCCGTGCATCTCCGCGGTCTCGCCGCCGATCAGGGCACAGCCGCTTTCCCGGCAGGCGTCCGCCACACCTTTGACAATGTCCGCCACTTTCTGGGAATCCACCTTGTCCACAGCGATGTAATCCAAAAAGAACAGCGGTTCCGCGCCCTGCACCAGGATATCGTTGACGCACATGGCTACTGCGTCCTGGCCGATGGTGCTGTGATTATTGGTGAGAAACGCAAATTTTAATTTCGTGCCCACGCCGTCCGTACCGGACACCAGGATGGGTTCTTTGTACTTTTTCGTGTCCAACGCGAACAGACCGCCAAAGCCTCCCAGGTCGCCGATGACCTCCGGCCGGTAACTGGCCCGCACGCTGTCCTTCATCAGTTCTACCGCACGGTTGCCGGCGTCAATGTCAACGCCTGCGTCCGCATAGGTCAGCTGCTTTTTTTCTTCGCTCATGAAAGCCTCCTGTCGTATTTTCCTGTAACAAACCCGATGGAATCGTTCCCTTTCTTTGTTTATATCACATTGTGCCTGCAGACGAATGAATCAGCGTTTCCTTAACACCCCGCAGCACACGCAAGTCCTTATTCTCCGCGAACCGCCGCCAGCTTTGCCGCTTTGGCCGCCACTTCTTCCTGCATCTTCACCCGGTAGGCCGCCAGTTTTTCCACCAGCTCCGGATGGGCCACGGCCAGGATTTCCACGGCAAAGATGGCCGCGTTCTTCGCCCCGTCGATAGCCATGGTGGCTACCGGCACGCCGGAAGGCATCTGCACAAAACTCAGCAGCGCGTCCATGCCCTTCAGCGGACCGCCGCTAATGGGAATCCCGATGACCGGCAGCGTGGTATAGGCTGCAATGACGCCGCCCAGATGAGCCGCCAGCCCCGCCGCCGCAATGATTGCTTCCACGCCTCTGTCCCGGGCGCCGGCCGCAAATTCATGCACCTGGTCCGGCGTGCGGTGGGCGGAAGCCACCACCACTTCCACTTCTACTCCAAACTCTTTCAGCGTTTTCTCCGCCGGCTCCAGAATGGGCCAGTCGGAATTGCTTCCCATAATGATGGCAACTTTCATTGTGATTTCCCCTTTTCCTTTGACAAAGAATACTCCGGCTGCAGATTTGTCTTTCATACAAAATGCAACAAATATACAAACCGCTTCATTCAAACAGCTTCATTCGCATTGTTTCCGCTGTGTAATCTCATTTAAGGTATACGAAACAGACCTTACTTCAGCGTAAAGTTACTCATAGTAATTTTACCAACATGGCGGAACAGTGTCAATCAAATTGCAGTAATTGTTACAGTAATGTTACATTATAATTAGTTATTAAAAGAAACACCGGCAAAACGCCTGCACGCTTTACAACGCACAGTCCTTTTACCGGCGTCTTCTTTTATAATTCCCGATTACGGAGACGCGGATTCAATCACTCACGGGTTAAAGAAACACTGATTAATATTTAATCAGCGCTTTCTAAAAAAATCGAAGTCCCGTATCTTTTAATTGTTTCTTCAAAGCCTTCATGAACTTCGGGCCGGGGTCCACCTTCCCGTGAAAGTAGCCCTGAACTTGTTCTTTATACAGCCCGCTTTTCTTCGCCACCGTCTGCTGGTAATGTCCCCACACGTAACGAATCGTGGGATACTTTTCCTGCAGGTAACGGATGAGCAAGATGTTGGCCTGCAACTGCTCCGGGGTCAGGTCTTCTTTTTTGTCAACGCCGCCCACGTTCTCGATCCCGATAGCGCACCAGTTATAGCCGATGGCATGACGGTCCAGCATCGTCTCCGGGGTCAGGCGGAAAATGGTGCCGTCCCGGTCCACCAGAAACTGGGAGCAGACATTCAGCGTGCCGTCCGCCCTGGCTTCCTTATAAAAATACTCATACACCCCATCCGCCTCCGGCGACTCCGTCCAGTGCACGACGACAGCCTGGGGAACGATCTCCGTAAATTCCTCTCCGTAATGCTGAAATGCATACTCGCGTGTCAGCTGTTTGCGATACTCCGTGAGGCGTACGGGCCGGTCCATGATAACCGGAGCGGTTACGGTGCGCAGCAAAACAGATGCAGGTTGCCGGATACTCTTACCTTCAGCCGCAACATTTTTCTCACTTGTCACAAAAGCCGGAACACAAAAGAATAACGCTAACAGCAATGATATCATCCATTTCATCATGCCGCCTCCTGACAAAAACTCATTTTGGCATACGACTTTCAATAGCAGACTGAATCAGCTTGCCTACCCGCGTTATAATCTCCATCGTAACAGACTTACTGCCAACGCCGCCAATTGCGGACATCGTTTTGCCGGATTCAGTATATGTTTTTGTATAAATATATTTGTTGTTGTTTATGTCAATAATCCGGAAAGGCAATGTCGTGTTGGCGATTTTCCCGGCAGCCAGCCAGCTTGACTTATCTTTCACCTGTACAGGAGTTACGCCCAGATACAGGAAATAATCCACACCACTGCCTGCCAGTGCAGCAATGACATCAGACCGTTCTGCACCCGCAAGATCTTCAATACCGGCTTCTGCCAGCATCGCTTTGCATTTTCTTCCGTCAACAAGTTCATAAGTTCGCATCGGTAACGCTGCATCCAGATATTCAAACAGTTTTTTATCAATGGCTTTATCGTACTTCGTTTTGGCATTGTTCTCATAGACAATTGCCACCACCGGCCTGCGGAAGCCGGGCGACATCTTTGCCTGCTCAAGGAAAATTCTGTCTGCCTTTTTTTGTGCAGACGGCGTATTGCCCACTGCACGGATCCGTTCCACAATGTCCCGGTCGTTCCAGCCCGCAAATACGGTTGTGCTGAAAGCCAGCAACACAAACATCAGTAACAGTGTCAGTATCTTTTTCATTTGCTTCTCCCCCTTGTCCGGACGCCCTCCATATGTATCTGTAAATTTCATAAATTCCTTGATGCGGCTTCCTGAAAACGATAACAGGCCTTTACCCTTGCCGAAGTCAATATTCTTTTTGACATGGGCTGGCCATTTCCTGTAAAATGACTGTGACAGTTATATTATATCACGATATACCACGAGGTCCATCATGAGCATAAAAGAAAATCAGCTGGCCGAACTGGCCGCGCAATTAAATATGTGCACTTCCTGTCATTTACGCAGCGATTGCCAGGCCCCGGTAGGTTGGTACGGCTGCCCGGACAGCCCCATCGTGTTTATCGGCGAAGGCCCCGGCGGCGTAGAGGATGACTACGGCTGTCCCCTGATCGGCCCTTCCGGCCAGCTGCTGGACAAAGCGCTGTGGTCTGTGCAGATGACACGGGACCGGGTGCTGACCAGCAACATCGTAAAATGCCGACCCAAAGGGAACCGGACGCCGGACCTGGCGGAAGCGGACTACTGCGCCAAAATCTGGCTGGAGCGGGAACTGGCCATTTTGCAGCCCAAGGTCATCGTGGCGCTGGGCAGCGTGGCCATGCACTATCTGGGCGACCCGGCCATGCGCATCACCCGCCAGCGGGGCAAATGGTTCAAAACACAGCAGGGCTACGACTGCATCGCCACCTTCCACCCCTCTTACATTTTACGCCAGTACGGCCACGCTCAGGTGCAGGCCAAGTGGGACGTCTATCACGATTTGCAGTTAGCCAGGGCCAAAGCGGTGGAAGCCTGTCCGGACTACAATTTGTGCTCGGAAAAACCGGTAGACCTGTTTGCGGAATTTAAAAAACGACAGTAAAAAAACACCGTCATGTGGCGGTGCTTCCTTGTTGTGCAATGGAAAAGGGCTGAACAAAATGCAGTGAAAAACTTCATTTTGTTACAGCCCTTTTTTTGGCCGCCCCTTTACACGTCCTGGGCGGGAATCCGTTTGATGTTTTTATTCTGCTTCGTTCCTTTGCCGTCAGGCTGGTCCTGTTTTTCTTTCGGCACAATTTTAATCTTTGTATCCCCGTCATGGAAGAAATCATTCAGCAAGGCGTTGATCGCTTCCAGGAACATGTACACCAAAAACATCACCGCAATCTTTTCCAGCAGGTTGTCGAAGAAGGAAGAATCGTCCCGGGATTTTGCGTTGCCGGAACGCCCGGGCGTGTTCCCTTTATCCTTTTTTACTTCCGGAATCTCGGTATTGTTAGGCGCAGCTTCCGCCAGTTCCCATACTACGGCAGTACGGGGTACGGCAGCGGCGTAAGCAGATGCAGACATTGTCACGGTAGAAGCAAAAAACACAGACAGAGATAACAGGACAGGCAAAAACATCTGTTTTTTCAGTTTCATGTCAGTTTCCTCCGTATAAAAGCCGTTTCCATCAAGTATTCGACATATCACCAATACAACGTTAGAATGTAAGGAGACGCTGATTAAATCCGTTTTGCAAAATAAACGGTAAGCAAAACTTCTTTTTCATTTTCATTTCCTTTTTCTTTTCCTTATCCTATCTTATGCCTGTTGTGTGTTTTTTTCAAGGCATTTTTTTCCGCTATGCAAGATAGTGTGATATAATACTGATTAAGTTACAATAGACACAAATAAACAGAACAGGCAGGTTAAAGCAATGGCAATAAAAAAAGACGCAGCCAAACACTCTCACCGGAAAACGGAAAGCGCCGCCCCGATTTTGAATTACGATCCCGTCATCGTAAAAAAAGTACAGGACCAGATGCTGGAAGAAAAACAGCTCAGCGCCGTTTCCGAATTTTTCAAAGTGCTGGGTGATGAGACCCGCATGAAGATCATCAACGCACTTTCCCATGGCGAACTCTGTGTCAGCGATATAGCCGCCGCGTTGGGAATGACCCAGTCCGCGGTCAGTCATCAGCTGAAACTGCTGCGGATGGCAAACCAGGTGAAGGCCCGCAGGGAAGGAAAAAGCATCTACTATTCCCTGGACGATCAGCACGTCATCGACATTCTGGAAGAAGCCCTCATCCATATCCGCCACAAAATCAGCGAAGCCGATTAAAGGAGGAACATCATGAAAGCAGATTGCGCGAACTGCCCCACCCACGCCTGTTACACCAAAGGCGTCAACTGCACGGGCGTAGCAGAAGAAGAAGTGAAACAGGCCTACACGGAAGAGGAACTGAAAATCATGCAGGCCGCCGCGTATGTGGAAGGTACATTTTACAGCAACATCACCCGCCTGCAGGAAATTGGCGAATTTGCCAGGACCATGGGCTATAAGAAACTGGGCATGGCCTTCTGCATCGGACTGAACGCCGAAGCCCGGTACATCGCCCGCTATTACACGCAGCAGGGATTTGAATTTTACAGTGTCTGCTGCAAAAACTGCAGCTTCGCCAAAAAGGAGTTTGGCCTGAAGCAGGTGAAACCGGAACTGGACCACGAAGCCATGTGCAACCCCAAATTCCAGGCCCGCTTCTTAAAAGAAAAGGGCGTGGAGCTGTTTATCATCTGCGGTCTCTGCGTGGGACACGACGCCATCTTTACCGCCAACTGCGACGGCCCGGTCACCTCGCTGGTGGTGAAAGACCGCCTGCTGGCACATAACCCGTTGGGCGCCATCTATTCCCGGTACTGGAAACGCAAGCTGGGGATTATGGACGAAGATGAAGTATAAATTGTAAGTTAAGTTTGATTAAAAAGAGGAGCGGGAATGTCCCACTCCTCTTTCTTCACATTATATTGCGTAGTATTTGCCCCCGGTTTCACGCAACATTCTTGTTTTTGCAAATACTTCATTGCATTCTTTTTATCGTAATACGAATTTAAATCGTAAGCTGCAAGCATCTGCTCAATGATTCTGTTACTCATGCCCGCCTCCTTAGCAATTTGGATAACAGACTAACATTCGTAGAATGATACAACCCTGATAAATGCTCTACTTCACTTGCATTTAAACTAAAAACAGCGCTGCTTTCCATGCGCAAATCTTCCCACAAAAGCTTGCGCATTTCTTTTAGCGAACCCACCGGGCTTATGGTGTAAAGCAAATCGCACAATGCCTTTTCAGGCGATGCGATTTGAAAATAATACTCGTTTTCTTTCTTTATCAAAATATCATATGGATATGCCAGCGAAGGCACGTCCCGATAAGTAAAGCAGCCAAACAACGTGTTATATTCCTTTTTCTTTTTCTTTTCAAAAGTTGCTGATGTATATGTATAAACAGCTTCCGGAATAAGTCCGTGCCAGGAAAGTGCGAAGGAAAATGACAGATAAGACGGACCGTAAATACTGGCCGCCAACAGATACCCGGAAGTATTTTTATCGGTTTCATACAATCCTCTGACAACAGGTGTATATTTCCCTTCCTTTACCAATCTGCCTAGCTTTTGCCTCGGATTGGAGTAATGAGCCAGCTCGCTCATAAGCATATTATAGGTTACAATCATCGATTCTCACCTCGCAGTATTATTATATAAGACTATTCGGTGAAAATCAATTGCTTTTCGTGTTTTCATCAGGAAATATTTATGGCAAACAGATTCCATTTATCTAACCTCTGATTTTCTCTCCCGGTCACTTAAGTGACCGGACTTTTTTCGTAACTCCAGCAGCGATGCGGCTTTCCAGCCTGCTTTCTGTTATATATATAGACAGTCTTATTTGTCTGTCTCCAGATAACACTTCTTTCGTTCCTTTTATTGCTTTGTTCGGGAAAGCTGCCACTTCGCCAACGCGTTAAATCTCGGGAATAGAAAACGTATCCACTTTTCATACAGGTTTTTCTTGCGCGCAACAGTAAACTGCGATAAAATGAAGCTACGGAAGGATTGTGCCAGTCCGAAAGCGAGGCGAAAATTTGTACAGTAACATTGACTGGGACGCGATAACCATCAAAAATAACTTCCTCTTTCAGGAAACCCTGCGGAACAAATCACTCTGCAAGCAGCTTCTTGAACGTGTCCTGCACATACAGGTCAAAACGATCCGTTACATGGAAACGGAAAAAACGATGAAGGCTCAGCTGAGCAGTAAAAATACCCGGCTTGATGTGTATGTGGAGGATAAGGACGGAAATGTCGCTGACATTGAAATGCAGACGACAGATACCAAAAGCGTGATTAACTACGATGAGCGGGATGAAAAGACAATCATCCGCGAGCTGCCGTTGCGGACGCGTTACTACCAGAACATCATCGGCACCAATATGCTGCGCAAGGGCATGCACTATCGCGAATTGAGAAAGGCGTACGTAATTTTTATCTGTACCTTTGATCCCTTTGGGGCCGGTCTGCCTGTTTATCATTTCACCTATCGCTGCAGTGAAAACTGCAATTTGCAGATGGGCGATCTGACGGAAAACATCTTTCTGAATGTGAAGGCGGCAGACAAAACTGACGATGAAGAGCTGGCGGCATTTTTGCGTTATGTAAACGGACAAAAACCCGACAGCAGTTTTACGAAAAAGCTTGACGAGGAAGCTACGCGCATCAAGAATAACGACGATTGGAGGTTGAAGGCTATGACATTAGATATGGAAATTAAAGATATGAAGAAACGTATTGCAAAGCGCGAACGGGAAAAAGGAAAACAGGAAGGTTTGAAAGAAGGCGCGCAGAATAGCAAAATTGAAATAGCCAAAGCCATGCTCGCTGACGGTATGGAAATTGCTAAAGTAGCCAAACTGACCAATCTTTCTGTTAAAGAAGTGACTGCACTGGCGTAACTGTTGTCCTTTTACGTAGAACATATGCGTAATTTCAAATTTTAAAATTAATTATAATTGCGACTGCACATTCTTCCCATGCCTGCCAATACGGCAGGCATTTTTTATGAATAACTGCAAAAGTGAAATTTAAAAGAGGCGCGGAATCCCACGCCTCTCATTTCGTTTTCCGGATATTCAATCAGAACATATACGCTACATTCACATTGCCGCCAAAGCCGCGGTGCTTGCCGCCGTAACCGTAAATGCTGATGTCTGTCTGCCACGGGTTCGTCTTCGTCGCATTCATGCGCAGGCCTATCTCACCCCGTACGCTGCTGCCCTTGATGCTGGCCGCCCGGATTGCCGTGTCTTTTACCGTGCCGGTGGCTTCCCCATCGAACTCATACTCATACGCCAGCCCGCCGTACCAGTTCCACTTCTTATCCGTAGTGCCGTACCGTGCGCCGATCCGCAACACACTGCTGGCCACGCTGTCCAGATTGTAATGCTGTACCGCATCGAACTCTACGCCGTCCCGTTTGGTATAGAAATATTTTCCGTATACATCCAGACTCCTGCCACCGTTATAGCGGAAAATTTTACCTACGCCCACATGCGCGCCGTAATAATTCGCATGCACATCATAACCGTAAGTGTTCCCGAGTCCG
>JAFSPK010000075.1:0-6011 GCA_017443005.1 Acidaminococcaceae bacterium | reverse complement strand
CTGCTTTTAAGGTGCCGGCTTTCAGGTTAAAAATCCGGGCCGGACTGCAGCTCATCTTGTCAACGACCTGTTCCAGCGTCATCACGGTCTTGTGATACAGATCCGTCAACACAACGCCGACAGCTGTTTCCAGTCCGCAGAAACCGTTAGGAGCCTTGCGGAATTCCACGTCCTTTTCTTCCGGGGCATGGGGGGCGTGGTCTGTAACGATTATATCAATAGTCCCATCCAGCAGGGCGGCCCGCATGGCGTCCACGTGATCCTGGCTCCGCAAGGGAGGAGAAACACGGGTAGCCGTACTGTAACCCACGCAGGCTTCATCCGTCAGGGTCAGGTGATGCACAGTGACCTCTGCCGTTACCGGATAGCCTTTGGCCTTGGCCTGGCGGATGATATCCGCTGCGCCTTTGCTGGCTACGTGGGCAATATGGATATGCGCTCCGGTGTAACCGGCTACCAGCACATCCCTTGCTACGGCAATGTCTTCCGCTACGGAGGGCACACCGGGCACACCGATTTTGGCGGAAACCGCGCCTTCGTGCATGTAGCCGTCTGCGTTCAGTTCGCTTTCAATGCTGTGGGAAATCAGCGGCGCGTCAAAGCTTGTCATATATTTGGCCGCGTTCATCAGCAGGCGGCTGCTGTATACATAATGACCGTCGTCGGAAAAAGCCACCGCGCCTTTTTCCAGCATATCGCCCATCTCCGCCAGTTCCCTGCCTTCTTCGTCCTTGCTGATGGAACCGATTACTTCCACGTTCACATAGCCTTCTTTCGCGGCCCGTTCTTTAATACCGCTGACCACAATAGAAGTGGAAATAGCAGGTTTCGTGTTGGGCATGCAGGCGATGGTGGTGATGCCGCCGGCCGCTGCCGCCATGGTACCGGTGCGGATGCTTTCCTTGGCTTCCAGACCCGGTTCCCGCAGATGGGTATGCATGTCGATGAAACCGGGAGCTACAACTTTGCCCGCGGCATCATAAGTCTCATCGGCTTTATCCGTTATATCATTCGCAACTTTTGCGATTTTTCCGTCCGCTATCAGCACGTCGCAGATTTCATCCAGTTTCTGAGAGGGGTCTACCACCCGTCCGTTTTTAATTAGCAGCTTCAATTTGTTTACCTCCAGTCAGTGTCAAGAATAACAACGCCATACGAACGGCCACGCCGTTCTGCACTTCGTCTCGGATCGCCGCCTGGTCGCAGTAGCCTACGTCCCAGGAAATTTCCAGGCCCCGGTTCATAGGACCGGGATGCAGCACTACGCATTCCGGTTTCGCCAGTTTCAGCCGCGCTTCGTTCAGACCGAAGATGCGTGCGTATTCCCGGGGTGACGGAAACAGGCCGCTTTTCTGGCGTTCCAGCTGGATTCGCAGCACGTCGATGACATCCGCGCCTTCAATGGCTTCTTCGATGCGTTTGTGATAGGTTACGCCCAAACTTTCAACGGCATAGGGCATCAGGGGACGTGGTCCCGCCACATGCACATCCGCGCCCATCTTGTTCCAGGCCGCAATATTGGTACGGGCCACCCGGCTGTACAAAATATCGCCCAGGATGACCATTTTCTTTCCTTTTAAGTCTTTCAGTCCCTTTTCCCGCAGGGTAAACATGTCAAGCAGTCCCTGGGAAGGATGGGCATGGGCGCCGTCGCCGGCGTTGATGATAACCGGTTTCGCCACGTCCGCTGCGTAAACGGCAGCCCCCTCAATGGGATGACGCATGACGATGGCGTCGCAGCACATGGACTGTACGGTGAGGATAGTGTCCCGCAGGCACTCGCCCTTTACCACGCTGGAAGTGGAAGTCGTAATGTTGACCACGTCCGCCCCCAGGTATTTGCCCGCCAGTTCAAAAGAAGTACGGGTCCGGGTACTGGGCTCGTAGAACAGGTTGATGATGGATTTGCCCCGAAGGGACGGTACTTTTTTGATGTCGCGTTTCATAATCTTTTTCATTTCCGCAGCTGTCTGCAGAATCAGGTTGATTTCCTCGACGCTGAAGCTCTCCAGGTCAAGGATGTCCCTGCCCGCCAGGGACACAGTCGCTTTAGCCATTGCAGTTCCTCCTGTCTGATGTTGGAAAATCCGCCCTCCTTTTGTTTTGTCAGCCGGTTCTGTCAACGCCGGACCGGGACACAGGCGGTTTCCCAAAAAATAAAAGCCTTCTCGTCCCGCAGGATGCAAGAAGGCTTAATTTCTTCCATAATACTACTTTGCTAAGTCACCTTACAGCCTCACAGGACCGATTTAAAGGTAATGCCTATTTAGTTTTGTTAATTATAACACGAACCGTTCGGAGCTTCAACTAAAAATTCTGTATACATGAAAGCTCTTTACGAAATTGCCTTTATCAATTCCATATGTTGATCTGACAACAGCGAAGGAGTGACGACTTCCGTCATAAATTCCCACTGCTTACTGCTCCGGGAAGGCCGGGTGTTCCGCCAGTATTCCGCTGCCATCTGCAGAAACAGCCGTACCCGCTCTTTGCGCCTGCAATTATCCGGTACAGCAGAAAGCCATTCCCGCTGCCAGGAAACAAAGATTTCCCATTCGTCTTTCATCCGAAGCCGGGCACAGGCAGCTGCCATATCCCTTACATTATGAAGAACAAAACGGATTACGTCCAGAGCCGCTTCCTTTTCTCCCAGCATATCCATCTTGTGTTCCACCATATCCAGAATTCCGGACTCCCGGATCTCCGTTTCCGGTTCCACGACGTTTTCAGACTGCAGAGCGTGACGATAACGGCGCACGCCCCACTGCAACAGGGCAAGAGAAAACAACTGACAGGGATAATACAGCCTGAAAGCAGTTTCAAAATTATCCCATTTGCTCTGCATCTGCATATGGATAGAGACATCCGCCATCACCTTCTTGACCAGCGCAACATCCCGCAAGGAACCCAGACACAGGCACAGGTGCGTTAACAGCAGCCTGCTTTCTTTTTTCCAGTCCCGCTGTGCAATCTGCGCTGCCGTATTGCTCCAGTCCATGACGAACTGTTGCTGCATGGCCGGTTCTACAGAGTTGCGGCGCAAAACGTTACGGCTGAGAGAACATGCTGTCATCAGAGCGTTAATCTGACGTCTATCCGCCGCCACAAATAGCAAGCCGGACAAAAGGCCAAGGAGACCCGGCGTAACCGAAATCCGGTTGTCTTTCCAGTAACGGTCCAGCGCGTTCACAAGCTCGCGGAAATCCTCTTCGTTACGAGAGCGCAAGGCTGTATTTGTCACATTCTTAAACTGCAGATATCCCTGCTCGATCAGTTCCTGATCTTCCTGTTTCAGCAGGCGCAGACCGCTGAGTACTGCTTCCCCGCATAAACGGCCCAGCAGCGGAATATCCTTTTTATAAGCCATGCATCCTAAAAAACCGGCCTGTTTAAATAACTCCTCCCGGACGGACGGATGGGACTGCAGCGTTCTCCGGAAGATGCCCATGTATTTCTCGACATTTTCTTCTTCCCTGCTCCGCAGGTAATACAGGCCTCCATCCTTCAGCTTCGCTGCCAGTTCCTGAGAATACTGGTCATTTTCCAACATCACGTTGAGCAGCTTAAAGTTCGGCGCCTGCAACAGCAGTTGCCGGCGCCGTTCTGCCTTTTCTTCGTCCAGTTCCTGATCAAGCCGTTTATCAAAATCTGTATATATTTTTTTAAAAATGCGTTCTTCCTGATTTGCCATAAACTTCCCTATTGCGTACTGTTTGACAGTACCGTTGCTTCACAAGTTTCCCAGTACCGTTATTTCACAACACACTCATGCTCATGGCCGAAAGCCATGCTCTGCCAAAACCTCGTAGGCCTCTTCCGCTTCCGAAACAGGCACAGAGATTTCAATGGCAGCAGCCTTGCCATTGCGATGCGAACCCACTGCCTTCAGCTGACACAGAAACCCGTTGTCAGCCAGCAGTTTTTTCAAACTTTCAGCCCGTTCCTGTGTCGGGGCAATATAAATCACTTTCCACACAGAACCGTACCTCAGGATTCCTTATAGGTTTTGATCTTCTCAATCAGCTTGGGAATGACGACATGCACATCCCCTACCAGGCCGTAATGAGCCACTTCAAAGATCGGCGCATTCTCGTCTTTATTAATGGCCACGATCACTTCCGATTCTTTCATGCCGGATACATGCTGCAGCGCGCCGGAAACGGCACAGGCAAAGTACAGTTTCGGTGCGACGGTCTTACCGGACTGCCCTACCTGGGAAGCATGGTCTACCCACTTTTCGTCCACAGCCGCGCGGGATCCTGCAATCGCCGATTTTTCAAATAAAGCGGCCAGGTCTTCCAGCACCTTAAAGCGTTCCGCGTCGCCAAAACCGCGCCCGCCGGCACAGATGACTTCCGCGTCTTCAATCTTCAGCTTTCCGCCGGTAGACAGCGGTTCCTTCTTCAGGATCTCCACTTTGCTTTCCACTTTATTTTTGACAGTGTAATTGATTACTTCGCCCTGACGACCGGCATCCGGTTCCATAGGCGCAAAAATCTTGGGACGTACGGAGCCCATCTGAGGACGGATGTCGGAGCATACGATGGTGCCCATCAGGTTGCCGCCCAGCGCAGGCCGTGTCCATTTCAGAAGGCCGTTCTCGCCCATTTCCACTTCTGTGCAGTCCGCGCACAGACCGGTTTTCAGGCGGGCTGCCACACGGGGCGCCAAATCCCGTCCGTCAATGGTAGCGCCAAACATGATACCGTTAGGCTTGTACTCCTGCGCCAGTTCACAGATGGCATTGGTGTACAGTTCCACATTATAATCCGCATATTCGTCGCCCAGCACGGTGTACACCACATCCGCGCCCTGAGCGATCAGTTTTTCCGCATGCCCATTGTTCTCCCTGGCGATCAGGATGACAGCGGTATTCTGCCCGACCGTGTCGGCCAGGCGGCGGGCCTGCCCCACCAGTTCATAGGTCACGCCAAGGGTCTCGCCATTTTCCAGCTGGGCTACTACCCAGATTGCATTTTCAGTCTTTGCCATTATTGAAATCCTCCCTCGGAAGAGTAATTGCGTCCATAGGACAATCATATATACACGCGCCGCATTCCACACAGCTCTGTTCCCTGACAGAAGCTTTACCGTTTTTCACCTGTATGGCGCCCGTAGGACAGATTGCCGCGCAGTTCTCACAGCCTGTGCAGCGTGAAATTTCTACGTTAACTGCCACGATACACGGCTCAGCGTTTTACCACGCCGGCTTCGATCAGCTTTTCCACCAGTTTGTCCACGGCCACATCCACATCCTCTTCTTTGATGATCTGGGTGTCTACCTTATGCACTTCCGGCGTAAATACTTTGATAACACGTGTCGGGGAAGCTTTCAGGCCTACGTTGGTGACATCCAGTCCCAGGTCGGCCGCGGTCTTGACAGGAATCTCCGTCTTGCGGGCTTTCATTTTGCCGCGGATGCTGGCAAAGCGCAGCTCTTTTTCCGCACGGGTCATGGTCACCAGGAGCGGCGCCGGAACAGCCAGGGTCTCCGCCCAGTTTTCCGTTTCCCGTTCTACTACAAACCGACCGTCGGTAAACTCCACTTTCAGAGCGGAAGTAACCTGCGGGATGCCCAGATGCTCCGCCATTTCCGGTCCAACCTGCGCCGTGCAGCCGTCCGCCGCTTCCCGTCCGCAGAGGATAAGGTCGTATTCGCCCAGATTTTTGACCAGGGCAGCCAACGCCATACTGGTAGCCAGCGTATCGGAACCGGCCACCACCCGGTCGGTGAGCAGGTACGCTTCATCCGCGCCCAGTGCGATGGCATCCTTCAGGATATCTTTGGCCTGAGGCGGTCCCATGGTAACAACCGTGACCTTTGCACCGTATTTATCTTTCAAAATCAATGCGGTTTCCAACGCTTCCGCATCATAGGGATTTAAGATGTTCTCCACCCCGTCCCGGACCAGGGTTTTGGTTTCCGGATTCAGACGGATCTGCGTCGTATCCGGCACTTGTTTTACACAGACGATAATGTTCATGTGTGCCTCCTGCTTGTGTAGTCTTTT
>JAFSPK010000074.1:0-30731 GCA_017443005.1 Acidaminococcaceae bacterium | reverse complement strand
GTAATATGATTTCACAGTAAATGTCCCGCCGGCCCCATTGTTTTGCCTGATCCAGGTCTTCTACATAGATGTCGATGGCGTCGTGCCCGTAGTCCGGGTGCATTCGGTCTTCCACATATAGGGTTCGTCCGTCTGGCAGTTTGATCTGTGTTCCGAAGGGTACATAGATTCCATTGATGTAGTTTGCGGCACAGGTGATTCCTTCCTTGGGATATAATCCGCAGGCGGTAGGGTTCCCGGTGGCTACATAGGCGCTGCTGTTCAGGGTGAACCAAAAGGACAGAATGAAATACAGTATTTTGGTTGTTGTGGATTTGGTTTGCATGTCATTGTCTCCTTTCGTTAAAAAAAATAGGGCAGGCGGTGTTCCGCCTGCCCGGTGTTTTTTCATCTCAGAACGGTACTTCTTCTTCGTAGGGTACTGCCGTGCCCATGCCATCGAAGCTGTTATTGTTGGTGTTCGGGGTAGGAGGCATGCTCGGAGTGGCAGGTCCGCCGTTGTTGTCGTAATTGCCGGCGTTGTTTTCACTCTTGGGAGTGCGGTTGGTTACATCGTTTACACGGATATGGTAGTCTTTTACGTTTTGGTTTTCTTTGTTGGTGTACGTCCGTGTTTCCAGCTCGCCGGTTACGGTGATGAGGTTGCCTTTGTGGCAGTAGTTCCGCAGGAAATTTACGATCCGGTCCATGCTGCCGATGCAGTTGATAAAGTCTGCAGGTCGTTGCCCGTTCTGGTCTTTGTAAGGACGGTTTACGGCGATGGAGAAGGTTACGAATTCTTTTCCGTTGGCTCCGCTGCGTACTTCAGGGTCTCTGGTCAGTCTTCCGGTTAAGGTGCAATTGTTGTCTACGCTCATACTTTTTAATTCCTTTCTCTAAATAAATTTTTGTTATAGTAAATACAGTTTGTATTACTTAAACCGACACGAAAAAAATTTGCGCCTTTATGTAAGACGTGTTATTCTATACATGTATGATACTATAAAGTGATGAAATTTGTCAACACTTAATTGGCCGTATCAGTAAGGCGGTTTTGTTGTTTTGGCCGTCCTGTTTGTTGCCTCCTTTCTGTGGATTGCAGTAAAGCCGCGTTTTCCTTGTCAAAACTGTAGCCGGTTCTTTCTTACCCTGCGCTTCTGGTGTAGATGACGGCAAAGATAAAGGGAACGAAAAAGCGGCCTTTGGGACGCTTCGTTCCCTGTTCTGCAGCCGTCTTCTACACTGGACGCAGGATGGTAAGAAAGAAACGGCGTTCTGTTTGTTGGTATCATTATTTTCAACATAATTTTATGATAACCGGATTTGTGGTCTCAAAAAGAAATTCAACGCTTTATTCAACATTTTTTTATTTTTTTCTTTCATTTTTGGTTGTTTTCACTTGTTTTTAGTTGCTTTTTCTGGTATAGTATCTTTAAGTATTTTGGTGGCTGAAATCTTGTATTTGTCTGTATTTTCTGCGGTTTGTTGTTTCTTTTTCAAAATAGGTTGTTTTGTTGTTTTAGTTTAATATATTCATGTATAAATAATTCAAAGGGGGAATTCACTCATGAAAGCTTATACAGGCGACAAAATTAGAAATGTGGCCATTGTAGGTCACGGTGGGGCCGGAACCACATCTGTAACGGAAGCTTTGCTGTACCGCGCTGGTGCGATTGATCGTATGTGCAAAGTAGAAGATGGGGCTACCACCACGGACTATGAACCGGAAGAAATTAAACGCGGCGTATCCGTAAACGCTACGCTGGCTCCGGTTGAATGGCGCGACAGCAAGATCAACTTTATCGATACCCCGGGCTTCGCCGATTTCGTTGCGGAAGTAAAAGGCGCTTTCCGGGCTGTAGACAGCGCTTTGATCGTAATCAATGCCACCGCTGGCGTACAGGTAGGTACCGAGCAGTGCTGGAAGCTGGCGGAAGAAGCCGGTCTGCCCCGCATTCTGCTGGTGAACAAGATGGACCGTGAAAATGCGGACTTCGACAGCATCCTGGAAAACCTGCGCCATAAATTCGGCAAGAAAGTACTGCCTCTGGAATTGCCTTTGGGTAAAGAAGATAAATTTGAAGGCGTCATCGACTGCGTTAAGATGAAAGCCTATCGCAAGAACGGCAACGGTTCCGATGAGATCGAGATTCCGGATGACCTGAAAGCTTATGCGGAAGACATGCATGAAAAGATGGTAGAAGCCGCCGTAGAAGCAGACGACGAGTGCATGATGCGTTATCTGGAAGGGGAGACCATTTCCGACGAAGAAATCAAAAAATGCCTGATCCAGGGTATTCGTCAGGCGCACATTTTCCCCATGATCTGCTGCAGTGCTCTCAAGAATATCGGCCTGGGCCGCACTATGAATGCTATCATCGACTATACGTACCCTGCTATCCTGAACGATTATAAGGTAAAAGACGTTGCGACCGGCGAAGAAGTAACCCGTGACGCAGGCGCCCCCATGGCGGCCCTGGTGTTCAAGACCACTTCCGATCCGTTCGTAGGCCGTCTGAGCTTTATCCGTGTGTTCTCCGGCTCCATCAAAGCCGACAGCATGGTTTACAACTCCAGCCGTGAAAAAGACGAACGTATTGCCAACGTATTCACCATGCGCGGCAAGAACCAGATTGCGATGAAAGAAATCACCGCCGGCGATATCGGCGTAACCTCGAAATTACAGTTTACGGTAACCGGCGATACCCTCAGCGACAAGGCCAACCCGGTGCTGTTCGCTCCTATTGCTTTCCCGCTGCCCATGTATACCCGGGCTATTTTCGCCAAGAAGAAAGGGGAAGAAGACAAGATTTCCAATGCCCTGAGCCGCCTGATGGACGAAGACCCCACCATCATTATGAGCCGCAACCCGGTAACCAAGGAAATGCTGGTAAGCGGTATGGGCGACCAGCATATCGAAATCATCATGGAGCGCATGAAACGGAAATTCGGCGTGGAAGCCGACCTGCGTGCGCCTCAGGTTGAATACCGTGAGACCATCCGCGGCAAAGCCCATGTACAGGGCAAACATAAGAAACAGTCCGGCGGCCACGGCCAGTACGGCGACGTTGTGATCGATATGGAACCCCTGCCGCCGGGAAGCGGTTTTGAGTTCGTAGACAAGATTTTCGGCGGCGCGGTACCCCGTCAGTACATCCCCGCTGTGGAAAAAGGCATGCAGGACTGCATGCAGCACGGCATCCTGGCCGGTTACCCGGTTGTGGACGTACGCATTACTCTGGTAGACGGTTCCTACCATCCTGTCGACTCTTCGGAAATGGCATTTAAGACCGCTTCCAGCATTGCGTTCAAGAAAGCTATGGAAGAAGCCAAACCGGTTCTGATGGAACCCTACTACAATCTGTATGTTCTCTGTGCAGAAAGCATGATGGGCGATGTCATCGGTGATTTGAACTCCAAGCGCGGCCGTATCCTGGGCATGCAGAGCGTAGAAGAAGGCATCAGCCGGGTAGAAGCCCAGGTTCCTTATGCGGAAATCATGGAATACTCCGTAGATCTGCGGGCACTGACCCAGGGCATGGGTACCTTTGAAATGAAGTTTGACCATTACGAAGATGTGCCGGCCAAGATGGCGGAAAAGATTATTGAAGAACGCAAGAAAGAAGCAGAATAAGAATCGTTTGATAAGTGAACAAGCCTTAAATGAAAAACTGCCGTGTTGTTTTGCATGGCAGTTTTTTATATTGCAATTCTTATAGCATTATCCTCTCACAAATGGTATAATGTATTGTCAGAGATTATGTTATTTACAGTCGTAACGACAGATTTACTCAATTTTTAATTCCGGGAGGACATCATGACTATGATTCAGGAAACCTGCGTACAGACATTACGGTTTTTAGCGGCAGACGAAGTGGAAAAGGCGAAATCAGGGCATCCGGGGTTCCCCCTGGGCGCCGCGCCCCTGATGTTTACCCTGTGGGATAAGTTTATGCGCTACAATCCGGCAGATCCCAAATGGTTCAACCGGGACCGGTTCGTGCTGTCCCCGGGCCACGGTTCGGCGTTGCTGTACGCCATGCTGCATCTGGCCGGTTACGAAATTACCATAGATGACCTTAAAAACTTTCGGCAGTGGGGGAGCAAGACCCCGGGCCATCCGGAATATGGCGTCACTCCTGGAGTAGACGTATCTACCGGTCCGCTGGGCCACGGGTTTGCCATGGGGGCAGGCATGGCTCTGGCAGAACGTATGCTGGCAGCTAAATACAACAAGCCGGACTTTGCGATTATCGATCACTACACTTACGGACTGGTTTCCGACGGCGACCTGATGGAAGGGGTGGCTTCGGAAGCGGCTTCCCTGGCGGGTACAATGGGCCTGGGCAAGCTGATTTACCTGTATGATGACAATAAAATTACCATAGAAGGGAACACTGACATTGCCTTTACGGAAGATGTAGAGACCCGCTTTAAAGGCTACGGCTGGCAGGTGCTGCGGGTAGACAGTTCCGAAGATCTGGCTGCGCTGGAAGCCGCTGTAAAGGAAGCCAAAGCAGATACCGAACATCCCAGCCTGATCATCGTGCGGACCCATATCGGCTTCGGCAGCCCGAAGCAGGACAGTCCTTCCTGTCATGGGGAACCTCTGGGGGCCGCTGCGCTGAGAGCAACCAAGGAAGCTGCCGGATGGGATCCGGAACAGAGCTTCGTGGTACCTGACGAAGTGAAAGAGTATTTTGCCGGTAAGCTTCCGGCCTGTGCTCAGGCAGAAGCAGACTGGAACGAATTATTAAAAGCCTACGGAACCAAGTATCCGGAACTGACAGGGGAGTTGTTAGCTTCCCTTTCCGGTAACCGTACTGTCAATTTGGCAGAGTTGGAAAAACTCTTTAAAGACAAGGATAGTGTGGCTACGCGGGCTGCCTCCGGTGATATTTTACAGAAACTGGCGGAACTGGCGCCGGAGCTCGCTGGCGGCAGTGCGGATCTGGGTCCCTCTAACAAAACGGTGATGAAAGCCTGCGGTTACTACAGCAAAGCGGAACCCACCGGCCGCAATATCCACTTTGGAGTGCGGGAACACGCGATGGGCTGCATCGTCAACGGTTTGTCAGTCCACGGCGGGTTAATCCCCTTTGGCGCAACGTTCCTTGTGTTCTCGGATTTTATGCGGCCTGCTATCCGCATGGCGGCTCTTATGGAAATCCAGTCCCTGTTCGTCTTTACCCATGACAGTATCGCGGTGGGGGAAGACGGTCCTACCCATCAGCCCATCGAGCAGGTGATGAGCCTGCGTATGATTCCCAACTCCGTAGTATTCAGGCCGGCAGATGCGCTGGAAACGGCGGCAGCCTGGAAGTATGCTGTCGAGCATAAGACCGGACCGGTGTCCCTGTGTCTGAGCCGGCAGAATTTACCGGTGCTGAATGGGTATGCGGAAGCAGTACAGGCAGGCGCCATAAAGGGCGGGTATGTGCTGAGCCCTGCTAAAGAATTGGCTAAAGCGGTGATCATCGCAACCGGTTCGGAAGTAAAGATTGCCTTAGAGGCGCAGAAACTGCTGGCGGAAGAAGAAATCGATGTAGCAGTGGTGAGCATGCCGTCCATGGAAGTGTTTGAAGAGCAGAGTGCAGCTTATAAAGAAAGCGTATTACCAAAATTTGTTCCTGTGTTTGCGGTAGAAGCCGGGGTGACATTAGGCTGGACGCGGTATACCGGACGGGAAGTCCGGGTACTGGGTATCAATAGGTTTGGGGCTTCGGCGCCAGGCGGCGTGGTGGCAGAACACTACGGAATGACGGCTGCCAATGTTGCGGCCATGGTGAAATCTGTTTTTTAAAATTATACTATGAGGAGTCGATGTCCTTCCGTCTCCCGCCTGCTCACTGCTAACGCTCACTGTACTGGCGTTGCCCGGTGTCGTCGGACGAGACTCTTCCGGGTGGTCATCGGCTTCTTTGCACGTTACAGCTATGAAGAACATTAATTTACGCTTATACCTGGTTACCGATGAAAATTGTATGCCGCCCGGCAGAGATTTATTCCATGCGGTGGAGGAAGCCTTGCAGGCAGGTGTGACGCTGGTACAGTACCGGGAGAAGACCGGTCTGGGAAGAAGTATGCTGGAAAAGGCAATCGCGTTGCGCAGACTGTGTCACCGATACAACGTACCCCTGCTGGTAAACGACCGGTTAGATATCGCCCTGTTGTCGGGGGCTGACGGGGTACATCTGGGGCAGGACGATATACCGGTCGCAGAGGCACGGAGATTGGCAGATCTTTTTGCAGTCAACAACGCTGCAGCCTGTCAACCGGATTTTGAAACGGTGGCGGAGCGTGCTTCCGTCCATCGGATGGAAGCTGCCACGATGAGCCAAACTGCAAAATCTGTTCTACAAACAGAAAAACACTTTATTATCGGCGCCACGGCACATAATGTACAGGAAGCCCTGGCAGCAGAAGCCGCCGGAGCAGATTACCTGGGGTGTGGGGCGGTCTTTGCCACAAATACAAAAAAAGATACTGTGCCGTTAGGTTTGGAGGGTCTTCGGGCTATTCGCAAGGCCGTACGTATCCCCATCGTTGGGATAGCCGGCATAACTCCGAACAACTATCAGCAGGTATTAGCTGTCGGTGCTGATGGCGCCGCAGTTGCCAGTGGAATTTTAGGTGCAGATAATATTATTGAAACCGTAGCCGCCTTTTTGACAGGTATATAAGCAATTCTGTAATCAATGCTGTCCTGTAATGATGGAACCGGGTGTGAGTTAGTAAGCTGCCTGTAATGGGTTGCCGTAGCTGCGTTGAGGAACATTGAAGCAGTCAGTAACAAAAAGCGCCGGTCAACGTGCAGACGAATTAATCATCGTTTCCTTAAATATAACGAGCCAAAAATAAAGCTTGCTATTTATTGTGGTTTAAAGTGAAATTAGTAAAGCGACGGATGTGAATCCGTCGCTTTTGCATTATGAATCAGTTTATCGTTTTCTGTTAATCCGTTTTTCGTATTCAGTCTGCATGGTGGCATTCTTCCTGTTCGTAAGCGTCTTCATAATCGATGGCGTCTTTGGAATTTTCCGCTTTTTCACCAACGTACCTTACAAACTCATCCATATCCTCTTTGGTTGGAAGCAGGGCCGTGTACATCTGGTTACCCATAGCGCTGGAGAGGATGTCGGGCATGCGCTCACACATTTTGATACGGCTGCCATACTTTGCCAGGATATCTTCCTTGCTGTGAACATACGTGAAGCGGTCACGCTGCCCGAAATATACGCAGTACTGCTGGTCCGGATTTTCCGGCAGACGTCGCTCGTCAAAGCAGATCATGTCGGCCCAGAGCTGGTACACGTCAGTAGAGTGGGCAAAGTCCATCATATCGGGCATGTAACCGCCGCCGGGACGCATGTTTACTTCCAGTCCCACGAAGTCTCCAACCTTTCCCAACCCTTTTTTGGCTTTGGTAAGCTTGAAGAATTCCATGTGGACGAAGCGGCTTTTTACACCAAAGGATTTCACTGTGGCGCGACCCCGCTCCTGCAATTGGGGTTCCACGGACGGAGGTACATAGAAGACCAGTTCTATCTGCTCGTTTACGATGTCCATGATGGGCGGGGATATGCTCATGGACTCAAAAAGCACGTTGCTTTGGGAATCCACTATGGCGTCGTAGGAGCAAATCCAGCCGTATACATATTCTTCCATTACATAGGCGTCTTCCGGTTTTTCTGCGAAGAAGGCAGCCAGATCTTCCTCGTTTTCCAGGCGCCAGGTAGCAGCGGCGCCTACGCCGTATTCCGGTTTCACGATGACGGGGTAGCCAACCTTTTTAATAAACTTTTCTGCTTCTTCCTGTGTGGTAACAGGGGCCTGTCTGCACGTTGGCACACCGGCTTTTTTATAATAGGGCTTCATGGCGGCCTTGCTGCGATAAGCCTGGATTTCATCTACGTCCGGACCGGAGAGGATGTTGAAATCCGTTCGCAGCATGGAGTCATGTTCCAGCCAGTATTCATTGTTGGATTCCAGCCAGTGGATCTTGCCGTATTTAAAACTGAAAAAAGCTACGGCCCGAAATACCTGGTCATAATCTTCCAGGGTTCCAACTTTGTAATATTCTGTCAGGCATTGTTTCAGTTCCGGGGCCAGGTCATCATAGGGGGTATCGCCGATACCCAGCACGTTGGCTCCGTTCTTCTTCAATCGGTCACACCAGTTCCAGTAGGTGCGGGGAAACTGCGGGGAGATAAAGATAAAGTTCATATTGAGATCCTTTCAGGCGGGAGTTTGATATGGAGACACTGATTAAATGAGTTTGTACGATAACCGAGGGCTTTTTGCAACTGACAAGGAAATGGCCCGAAGGCGCAGCCTAAGCAGAGAGCCGCAAGCTATGCTTGCGTGCGAATCGCTTATACAGAGGAGTAGCTGCGTTGAGGGACATTGACGCAGTCAGTCACAAAAAGCGCCGGTCAGCGTGCAGACGAATGAATCAGCGTCTCCTTATATCCGCCAATCGATTTGGGAAAGATGCGGGAGGTTCGCCTGCGCGTATGTGTTGTTCCTCCGCTTATTCGTCTTCCAGTCCGTGATTACGGCAGTGGTTCAGCACGTGGGGCAGGAAGTACTGGTACATTTTCTTCCACCAGGGCCAGTCGTGGTTTACGTCGTAACCCCAGAAGTCACACCAGGCAGCGATACCTTTGGCCCGGAACGCTTCGTCCAGTACGCGGGTGGTGCGTATGCCTTCGTCTTCCCAGGCTCCCTGGCCGACACAGAAGATGATGATCCGCTGATTGAACAGCCTGATGTAGGGATGGTCCGCGGGCAAATTGGGCATAAAGGTGGCGGGGGAATTGTCGTACAGGGTGTTGTTCATCCAGGCGCCGAAGAAGTAGTGGGCGTCGTAGCATCCGGAGAAGCCGATGACGCCTTCAAACAAATCGGGACGGCGCAGGAACATGATGGCGGCGTGGGTGGCCCCCATGCTGCAACCGGTGGTGAATGGCCGCCGGTCTGATTGATTGTGCTCGTGGATCAGGGGCAGCAACTCATCAACGATGTACCGGTAATAATTTTCCTGCCGTTCCGCCCGCAGCACTTTGTCGCCGTACATGTCGGACCAGCTTTCCCAGTCCACCGTATCCACGCAGAATAACTGAAACTGTCCCTTATCAATATATTCGGCCAGTTCATCGATCATCCCAAAATTTTCATAATTGTCGCACATGGCATCCTGGGTAGGAAATACCAGCAGCGGCCAGCCGGCCCCACCGTAGATCCGTACGTTCATATTCCGCCACAGGTGCTGGCTGAAATGCGTTATGTCTTGACGTGATGGCATGGATAACACGCTCCTCTTTTAGTATTATTATGGTAGTAGCATATTTTGTTTAAGGGGGGAATCCGTGGAACAGGGTAATCAAGTGGTATGTTTAATTTATTATATCACAAGTTGAGAGAGAAATAAAATGTAAGGATAATGAAATTCAGTGACGGGGGGAGGTATAGCAAAACATGGTGAGTGTTTGCGTATTTTTATGAGACGAAATGAGCCGTCCGTGGCGAGACTGTTTGAGGGCGAAGCCCGAGTTTCGAAGCCACAGGTGAATGAGTCCATAAAAAAGCAAACAGGAGGGAGTTTTGCTATTCCTCCCCCCGTTACTGAATTCACAGTATTTTACATATTTACAATAGACAACCTCGGGCTTTTGCGCTATAATAAATTGGTTATGTATGCGCACCAAATTTACTTCATTATTAAAAACATAATTAAAACATGCAAACGGAGGATACACCCGTGTTAGATTTTTCCACATTATTGTTTCGCGCGCCGGCGCTGTTGATTGCGCTGACTATCCATGAATATGCCCACGCCTGTGTTTCCGACAGCCTGGGCGATCCGACCCCCGGTCTCCAGGGGCGGCTGACCCTGAACCCGCTGGCCCATCTGGATATTATCGGTACCCTGATGCTGGTGTTGTGCGGCTTTGGCTGGGCCAAACCGGTGGAAATTGATCCCCGGTACTACAAAGATTTCCGTTCCGGTCAGTTAAAGGTAGCGGCTGCGGGACCGGTAGCCAACCTGTTCCTGTGCTTTGTGGCGGTACTGATTATGACGGCCCGAGGCAGCCTGGGGATGTCCAGCAACATGGTGAACCAGTTTCTCTACTGGCTCATGTTGTATAACGTCTGGTTCGCTTTCTTCAATCTGATTCCTATCCCCCCGCTGGACGGTTCTAAAATTTTGGAAACCTTCATGGACTACGAGACTGCATATAAATATGAAAACTTTGTAGGCCGTTATGGGTTTGTTGTCCTAATCCTCGTTGTGTACAGCGGTATTTCCAATCTGATCATCGGCCCCCTGGCTTCCTGGTTCCTGCATCTTTGTTACGGAATAGCCAATATTTTGTTTTAATCAGCGTTTCCTTAAGAGGAAGGGAAGCCTGCGCGGCAATACAGTTGCCCGGCTTCGCATGCACGAAATTGAATGAAGGAGTCCGTACATGGCCGATCCGGTGGTCCGGGTCCTGCAATTTGAAGGCCCTCTGGACCTGTTGATACAATTAATAGAAAAAAACAAAATGGATATCTATGATATCCCAATTGTTTCCATAACCGACCAGTATATTGCCTATCTGCATTCCATGACAGAGATGGATTTGGAGGAAGCAAGCCAATTCCTGGTGATGGCGTCCCTGTTATTACAGATTAAATCCCGTATGCTGTTGCCCAGGACGGACCCGGAAGAAGAGGACGAGGCAGATCCCCGGGAGATGCTGGTGCAGATGCTGGTGGAATACCGGCACATCAAAGCGGTGGCCAGGCAACTGGAGCTCAGGAAGGCGGCTGCGGCGCAACAGCATACGCGCAAGCCGTTTTTTGCCGATAACAAACTACGCAATCTGCATTACTATCCCGTGAGTGAACTGCTTCTGGCCCTTGCCGGGCTGACCGGTCCTCTCCGCCGTCAGATTGCGGTGGTGGAAAGGCAGGAGTATGATGTCAGTGCAAAGATGCAGGACATTGTCAGATTGCTGGGAGAATACCCGGAAGGGATTGAATTTGAAAAGGCTTTTGTGAAGACGGGAAGCACCAGTGAACGGGTGGCTTCGTTTCTGGCCGTACTTGAGCTGTTGCGGCTGAAGGTGTTGCGCATCAGTCAGAGCATGGCGTTTGCACCGATTTATTTGTTTTTGCGTAACGTGCCGGAGCCGGTGCTGATAGGAGGGGAACCGGATGCAACAGGAGTTTAAGCTGGGTCAGCTGGAGGCGTTGCTGTTTGCGGCGGGAGAACCTCTCGGCGTACCGCAGCTGGCAGAACTGCTGGGCCTGAACAAACCGCAGACATGGGAGCTGCTGGGACAGTTGCAGGAAGAATACAATACGGAAAAACGGGGTCTGGAACTGCGGGAAGTGGCGGAAGGCTGGCAGCTTTGTACCAAAGCATGCCATCATGAGGCAATTTTGCAACTGGCTAATACCCAGGAGCTGAAGTTGTCCAATGCGTCCATGGAGACCCTGGCAATCATTGCGTACCGGCAGCCCGTGACCCGGGCGGAAATGGAAGCAATCCGCGGGGTGAAGGTGGACGGCGTGGTCAACACACTGTTGGAGTGGGAGCTGATTGCAGAAGCCGGACGAAAGGAAACGGCCGGTCGACCCATATTATATAAGACTACGAAACGGTTTCTGGAAGTATTCGGATTAAAGACGCTGAAAGACCTGCCTGCCATGCCGGATATTCTGGCAGAGGATGCAGCCAGGCATCCGCAGCAGATTTCTCTCCTTGAGATGGAAGAGGAGGATGAAGCGGAGTCGGGGACAGTGACGGATACCGTTGCGGCTGTGGCGGACAGTAAAGCGGAAGACGCAGATAAAGATAATGCATAGTTAGGATTACAGAGAATGGAAGAGAGATTGCAGAAAGTGCTGGCGCAGGCCGGCGTGGCTTCCCGCCGGGAAGCGGAAGGATATATTCTTGCAGGGCGCGTGAAGGTAAACGGCAAGGTCGTGAAAGAATTAGGGACCAAAGTAGGCCCCGATGCTTTCATTATGGTGGACGGTCATCCCATCCACCGGGAGCGCAAGACCTATCTGTTGTTTTACAAGCCCCGGGGCGTGGTGACAACCATGAAGGATCCGGAAGGGCGGAAAACGGTTGCAGATTATGTTAAGGATATTCCCCAACGGGTCTATCCGGTGGGACGGCTGGACTACAATACAGAAGGACTGCTGCTGCTGACCAATGATGGGGAACTGGCTCAGGCTCTGACCCATCCCAGCCATGAGGTCGATAAGACCTATGAGGTGACGGTGCCGGGCATTGTGCCTCAGGAGAAGCTGGATTTGCTCCGGGTGGGCGTAAAGCTGGAGGACGGCATGACGGCCCCTGCAGTGGTGGTACTGACCGGATACGATTACGAAAAGAATCTGACGCATTTTACTGTGACGATCCATGAAGGGCGAAACCGTCAGGTACGTCGCATGTGTGACGCCATCGGGTTTCCGGTGCGCTATCTGCGGCGCGTGATGATGGGGACGCTGACCCTGGACGGACTCCGCCGGGGGGACTGCCGCGAACTCTTTCATGAAGAGATTGAAGAGTTGAGGGCTGCCTGCGGACTGAAACGGAATCCGGAAGGGAAAATGGGACGTGCCGTGGAACGTAAGCTAGAACGCAGGGCAGAAGGGCAGCCGGTGCGCAAGCCGGAACATCGGACGAAGCGCAGAGCTGAAGAAAAACCGGAATATAAAGGAACCGGCAGGACGAAACGAACCGCGGGCCTCAGGGCAAACCGGGAAAATGCTGCAAGGCCAAACCATAAAAAGAAGGAATCATAATGGCTGATGTAATTGTAATCGGAGGCGGAGCGGCAGGCCTTATGGCGGGCATCACGGCTGCCAGACAGGGCGCCTCCGTGGTTGTACTGGAACGCATGAAGGAACCGGGAAAAAAGATGATGATCACCGGGAAAGGACGTTGCAACATCACCAATGCCTGTCCCATGGAAGAATTTATTCCCAATCTGCCGGGAAATGGCAAGTTCCTTTTCAGCGCATTGCAACAGTTTACCAACGATGACCTGCTGCGCTTCTTTCAGGAACAGGGACTGGAAACGGTGACAGAACGGGGCGGCCGGGTGTTTCCCGCAACGGGAAAAGCGAAAGATGTCATCGCAGTACTTCGTTCCGCGCTGCAGAAGGCGGGGGGACGTCTGGTAACCGGCGCCCAGGCTACCGGTTTTACAGTGAAACCGGGACAGGTGACAGGTATCCGTTACCGTACCGTGGAAAACGACGGCCGCAGGGACGGACAGGATTTCCGCAGCCAAACCAAAGGCAAAATGAAACTGGGACCGGAACATACACTGGACGCAGGTGCAGTAATCGTCTGCACCGGGGGAGCCTCTTACCCCGGAACCGGTTCCGACGGAAATTTTGTACCGGTACTGGAAATGCTGGGTCTTTCCATAGAACCCCTGCTGCCGGCGCTGGTACCGCTCCAGCCGGAAGAGGGCTTTACCGAAGAGCTGGAAGGCCTGCAGCTGAAAAACGTGGAAGCCTCTGTACTGGCAGACGGTAAAGTCGTGGCCAAAGAATTCGGCGAGCTGCAGTTCATCCGGGGCGGCATTGCGGGCCCCATCTGCCTGACCATGAGCCGGAAAGTGGCCCGGCTGCAACATTACAATCAGCCGGAACAGGAACTCTCCATTGATTTGAAGCCGGCGTTGTCAGACGAAAAACTGGAAGCCAGACTCATACGGGACTTTCAGGAATTCAGTAAACT
Source organism: Acidaminococcaceae bacterium (assembly GCA_017443005.1). Lineage (GTDB taxonomy): Bacteria > Bacillota > Negativicutes > Acidaminococcales > Acidaminococcaceae > Succiniclasticum. The sequence goes on along the minus strand of JAFSPK010000074.1, from coordinate 16,996 downwards.
ACGGTTGGGGGAAGTTGTACGCAAGCTCTTGCCCCAGCCGCTGGTGGAACCGGTTCTGGATACCGCTTTTCTGGACGGTAAGAGGCAGGTCAGCCAGGTTTCGAAAGAGGAACGCCTGGCCCTTATACAGACCGTGAAACATTTTACCATTCCCCTTGTGGGAACAAGACCCCTGGCAGAGGCTATCGTCACGGCAGGGGGAGTGGCGTTGAAAGAAATTGACCCCAAAACCATGAAAGCCAAACGCATCGCCGGTCTCTACTTTGCCGGCGAAGTAATGGATGTAGACGGTTACACCGGCGGCTTTAATCTGCAGACTGCTTTCAGCAGCGGCTACGTGGCCGGATTACATGCGGCGAAGCAGGTTTTGAATCGGTAAACCTTTATTTGATTTGAATTATATGTGCAATCAAGTTCAGATTGCCCGGCTGATGCTGCCTGAATAAGCGGAGCGTGCTCCCCGCAGGGGCGCGAGGAACTGTTCATTAAAGAAGATCTTGCAAGTTGGGCATCAATACTTTACACATGACAACGCGACGCGGGACACGCCCGAAGCATTAGCGGAGCGCTATGAAGGCAGCATCAGCCGGGCACAACATTAATAACAGAAAGGTGACATTAATTATGAATAACGGATTTGTAGTCGCTATCGACGGACCAGCAGGCGCAGGCAAAAGTACCATCGCCAAACTGGCGGCCGGGAAACTTGGCTTTGCCTACATCGACACCGGCGCCATGTATCGGGCTGTAACCTGGAAACTCCTGCAGACAGGCAAACCTTTCACTCCGGAACTGGCCGGCGAACTGGCCCGTGAAATCTGCATCACCTTCCGTCCCGAAAACGCAGTAAACCGCGTCTTCGTAGACGGAACCGAAGTAACGGACGCTATCCGCACCGCCGAAGTCACCGGACTGGTATCCAAAGTGGCCGCCGTTCCCGAAGTCCGTACCGCCATGGTAGACCAGCAGCGCCGCATGGGTAAAGAAGGCGGCATCGTCATGGACGGACGGGACATCGGTACTGTAGTTTTTCCCGATGCCCAGTGCAAAATCTTCCTCACCGCTACCGTAGAAGAACGGGCCCGCCGCCGCGGCCTGGAGCTGGAAGCCAAAGGCGAAACCGTAGACTACAAAAAGCTGCAGGAAGAAATCGCCTCCCGGGACAAACAGGATATGGAGAGGGAAGTTTCCCCCCTGCGTCAGGCGGAAGACGCCATCTATCTGGACACCTCGGCTATGAACATCGAACAGGTGACGGATAAAGTATTAGAATTGGTTAAAGAAAAGCAGTTATAAAGATTAATTGTAATATTGCGGCCAGGTAAAGGAGTGAGCAAAACATCGGCAACGATTGCGTAATTTTATGAGACGAAATTTGCCGTCGTGGCTTCGACTGTTTGAAGGCGAAGCCTGAGTTTCGAAGCCACAGGCAAATAAGTCCATAAAATAGCAATCGTTGACGGTTTTGCGAACCCTTTTCCTGACAGTATGCTTTAAGGACGTATACATATGACTTTATACGATTTTTGTCACCTGACTTTCCCCTGGGTATTCAAAATATGGCTCCGTTGCGAAGTCTACGGCCGGGAAAACATTCCTGCAGAAGGCCCCGTGGTCATCGCCAGTAACCATCTGAGCCTGCTTGACCCGCCAGTATTAGGTGCGGCAGCCACACGGAAAGTGCATTTTATGGCAAAATCCGAACTTTTCAAACCTGCCTGGTTCGGCGCTCTCATCCGTAAACTGGGAGCTTTTCCCGTAAAACGGGGAGAGATGGATCGGGAAGCCATAAAAACCGGACTCGCGATTTTAAAAGAAAACAAAGTACTGGCTGTATTCCCCGAAGGTACCCGCAGTAAAACCGGGGAACTGGGCCGGGCCGGCGGCGGCGCCTTCATGATGGGCGTCAAACGGAAAGCCAAGATTGTGCCGGCCTATATATATGGTACCGATTTAAGCAGGCATCCGGGTTGGCCCAAGGTACGGGTCATCTTCGGAAAACCCATAGAATATGATCCCGACATGGGAACCGGACGGGAAAGCCTGGACGCCCTAGGCGCCCGCTGGCGGGAAGAAGTCCTGGTTCTGCGAAAGGCGGTGGCAACGGAAAATGAAAATCATCCTGGCTGATCCCTGTGGCTTCTGCTACGGTGTGAAACGGGCTGTGGAAATCGCAGAGGGAGCTGTAAACAGCCTGCCTGCCGCAACCCTGGGCCCTCTGATCCACAATCCGCAGTTCACAGACGAACTGGCAGCCAAAGGCGTGGGATGCAAAGACTCATTGGACCAGTTTTCGGAAGGGGAAACGGTTATTTTCCGTTCCCATGGGGTGGGCCCGGACATTTATGAGCAGGCAATTGAAAAAAATTTGAAAATTTTAGATGCCACCTGTCCTAATGTTAAAACGAGCCAACGCAAGGCACAGCAAGCATTTGAGGAAGGTTACCTGCCCATTATCGTCGGAGAAAAAAATCATCCGGAAGTAAAAAGCATATTGGCATTTGCCGGAAAAAATGGTATTATTATAGAATCTAAAGAAGATATTGGCGAAGTGCCTCTTGTTTCCAAATATTGCGTCATCATCCAGACCACGTTTGAACTGGCGAAATTTGAGGAAATACTGCAGGCGCTGCAGGCTGCAAGGCCCGGTGAATACCGGGTGGAGCGGACAATCTGTCTGGCGACCAAAGAGCGGCAGAATGCTGCGGCTAAACTGGCTGCCGAGGTAGATGCCTTTATCGTGATAGGCGGCAGGAACAGTGCCAACACCAGGCACCTGACCGAGCTGGTAAGCGCCATCTGCCCCCGGTGCTATCAGATTGAAACCGCTGCGGAACTTTCTCCGGAAATGTTCCAGGGGTGCAGAAAAATCGGTATCTCGGCCGGAGCATCCACTCCGGAACGTATAATTAAGGAGGCTGTCAAAGCGATGGAAAACATGGAAATCAACAAAGTAGAGGGTAACGAATTCGAGGCGATGCTTGATGCCAGCATGGAAGATTACGGCGTGCATCCGGGCAAACTCGTTACCGGCAAAGTAATTCAGGTAGATAAAGAAGGCGTTTATATTTCTTTTGGCTATAGACGTGAGGGCTTGATTGCCTGGGCTGACTGGGCAATGGACGCAAACCCGGAAGAACTGATGGGTACGGTTAACGTTGGCGATGAAGTGGAAGCAGTTGTTGTACCGGGTTCCACTACCGAAGAGTTTATCCGCCTGTCCAAGATCCGTGCGGAAAAAGAAGCTGCATGGAAGACGGTACAGGAATTGCCGGAAGGCGAAAAGCGCCCGGCAACCGTTAAGGTATTACGCGTGATCAAAGCCCGCGGCCGCGACAAGGACTCTGACAAACCGAAACAGGTTGTAGGTCTGGCTGTAGCAGTCGAAGGCGTAGAAGGCTTTATGCCTGCTTCCCACGTAGAACTGCGTCATATTGACGACTTTACCCCGTATGTAGGTAAAGAAATGGAAGCTGAGATTATCGAAGTCAATGCGGAGAAAAAACGCATTGTTGTTTCCCGCCGCGACCTGCTGAAAGCGGAAAAGGCGCAGAAGCATCAGGAATGGCTGGAAAACCGTGAAGCCCGTATCGCGGCTGCCAAAGAAGCCCGTGCTGCCAGAGAAGCTGCTGCGTATGAAGAAATCGTAGAAGGCGAGACCTACGAAGGCAAAGTTGTAAAGGTTGCTGAATTTGGTCTGTTCGTAGAAGTACTGGAAGGTCTGGTAGGCCTGGTTCACAATACGGAACTGTCCTACGACCGCAGCGTAAAAGCGGGTGATGTTGCCAAGGAAGGCGATATGGTAAAAGTATTTGTCAAGAAAGTTGACAAAGAAAACCATCGCGTTTCCCTGTCCATCAAAGCAACCCAGGAGGATCCGTGGATTGCTGCTGCTGCCGACTTTGCGGTAGGTGATGAAGTGGAAGGCGCCGTAGAACGCTTCCTGCCCTTTGGCGCACTGGTTCGTCTGAATGATAAAGTAGAAGGCATGATTCACGTTTCCGAACTGGCAGATACCCGTGTGGAAAAACCGGAAGACGTGCTGAAGATTGGCCAGGTGGTTAAACCGATGATCATTAAGATTGATCAGGCCAAACGGAAAATCGGACTGTCCCTGACCCGCGCTAAGAAAGATGAAGAAAAAGCAGAAATGAAAGCTTTTATGGATGGCAATACGGAAGAAAACTTCTCCAATAATGCTATGGCGGAACAGCTGGAAGGTCTGAACAAATAAACCTGAATCGCAGAGGACGGAGTTTTTCCGTCCTCTTTTTGGTTTTTAGTGACAAATTGTTTAAAACGGTGTCTGCAGCATAGCTTTAAACAATTTGTACTGCAGGGCGGATATGTAAAAGCAGGTTATCACACCGCCGGATTGTAATAGATTGATTTTATCAGGGGATTGGTATGATACGGGAACAACGAAAATTAGATCATATCCGGTACGCGCTGGAATTAGGAGACGGAGAGCGAAAGACAGGTTTTGAGGACATCCGTTTTCTGCACAACTGCCTGACGCCGGTGGAACCGGACAGGGTGGATATACGCACCCGGATCGGCAACCTTAAACTGCCGGTTCCGGTGATGATTGATGCCATTACCGGCGGTGCGGACCGTGTAAAGGAAATCAACCGGAAACTGGCTGCGGTGGCAGGGCTTGCCGGTGTTGCCCTGGCGGTAGGGTCCCAGTACGGTTCGGTCAGAGAAGGGCAGTATGCAGATACCTTTGCGGTGATTCGTGAAGAGAATCCCGATGGCATCTTCTTTGCCAATGTCAGCGCTCTTGCTACGCCGGAAGAGGCAAGAGCTGCCGTGGATATGATTCGGGCAGACGCCCTGGAGATCCATCTGAATGTGACCCAGGAACTGATTATGCCGGAGGGAGACAAACAGTTTTCCCTGATCCGGGATAACCTGTCCCGTCTGCAGGATTGTACGAATGTTCCGATCATTATGAAAGAGACAGGCTGCGGCATGGCGGCGGAACAGATACAGGAACTGCAGGCTATGGGCTTTTCCTGTTTTAACGTTGCCGGCCTTGGCGGCACCAGCTTTGCAGCCATTGAGGCTGCCCGGGGCCAGAACACACGCTATGAAAAGTTTACAAGCTGGGGGATTCCTACGGCCTGGAGCCTCATTGACGCGGCTCATGTGGCGAAACCATGGGACACGGTAATTGCGTCTGGGGGTATCCGTAACGGCTGGCAGGCGGCTCTGGCGATTGCGCTTGGCGCAGACGCTGTGGCCATGAGCGGAAACGTGCTGACAATACTTATGCAGAACGGGGAAGAGGCTGCCGTTGCGTATCTGCAGGATGTAATCGCTGATTTAAAAGACATCATGGTGCTGACAGGCTGCCGGACTGTGCGGGAATTGCAACGGGCCCACCTGGTATATACGGGGGAAACAATGGATTTTATCCGGAGCAGGGGCTATGCGCCTTTAGATAGGAGAATACGGTGAAAAGAAGCCTCCGTTATGAAACAATTCCGAAACGATGAAATCGGATTGATGAATGATTCGAAACTCCCTGATGCATGCAAACGCAAAAGATAAGCTGGTGTGTTTTTCTGGCAGAAGTCAGCTTTTTTTAGTATAATAAGAAGATAAGGTTAGTACGAATCAGATGATATGAGTTAAGGAAACGCTGATTGATTCGTTATCGTACAAACTCATTGAATCAGCGTCTCCTTAAATGCCTCACCCCAATATTACCCGGAGGACGATGCAACGTGAGTGTAGATACCCTTTTAAAAAGGCCGCAGGAGAACCCGGTACCCCGGCTGACCATTGCCAAAGTACAGGAAATGCTGCAGGCTATGAGCCCGTTATATGAGATTGTGCGCCTGGTGAACCCCGGCGAATGCTTTGAACTTTCCGTCACCAAAAACGGAAAACTGAATTACGGGAAAAACTGCTTCTCCGTATGGGGCCGCAGCAGCCGCTGCAAGAACTGTATCAGCTTCAACGCCTGTGTTTCCCATAAAAAATTCACCAAAACCGAAATTCTGGACGGGCAGGAGTATGTGATCAATGCCATGCCGGTGGAGGTGGAGATGGAAACCGGGGAGTTGATGAACTGTACTATTGAGATGGTGACACTGAAACCGTCGGAAATAGGGGAAAGTGTATCTGCCCGGGATGAGAGCCGGGAGAGAAGCAATTACACTACGGCTCTGTACAACCTGCGTCATGATCTGCTGACCCGCATTTATAATATGAAAGGTTTCAGCGAAAGCCTGAGGGAGCGACTGAGCAGTGAGCCGGATGCGGACTTCGACCTGATCCAGATCAAAATCCGCGGCTTCGACCTGATCACACAGCTCTTTGGCGCCAATCGGTGCGATCAGCTTCTCATTGGCCTGGCTCAGTATCTGGCCACGTTTCAAAAACCCTATGGCGCGTTGTACGGTCGCATCGGCCGGGACAATTTTGCGCTCTGTGTTCCCCATGGTGTCTTTGCGGACATCCCGCTGGAGAACGAACTGAAGATGCTGTCAGGAAGTCTCATGGGCCGGTCTTATCACGTACATTACCAGGTGGGCATTTACGAAAAGCTGGACAGAGGCTATTCCCTGGGTCAGATGCTGGACCGTACCACCATGGCCATCCAGACCATCCGTACACAGGACGTGTATGCGGAACAGCGGTTTGAACAAAGCCTGCTGGAAACGGCTGTAAAGGAACGGCAGATCCTGAACGATTTTGACGATGCCCTGAAGAACGGGGAGTTGAGGCTGTTCCTGCAGCCCCAGATCGGTCTGGACGGAAAGATGCATCGGGTGGAGGCGCTGTCCCGCTGGTTCCACAAGAATCGGGGCTTGATTATGCCAGGTGATTTTATCCCGATTCTGGAACGCTCGGATAACATTTACCGGATGGACCATTACATCTGGGAACAGGCAGCGAAACAGCTGGCCATCTGGGAAAAGGCCGGCCATGGGGATGTAAGCATTTCTGTGAACGTGTCTCCCAAGGATCTGTATTACGGTGATGTGGCAGACATCTTTATCCGGCTGGCGGAAAAGTACAAGATCAATCCCGCCCGGCTCCATCTGGAAATTACGGAGTCAACCATCATCGAAAACTTTGATGCCTGCAATCTCATTATTGAAAAGCTGCGGAAACGGGGGTTCCTTGTTGGACTGGACGATTTCGGCAGCGGCTATTCGTCCCTGAATATGCTGCAGAATATCCAGGCTGACGTACTGAAGCTGGACATGGGCTTCCTCCGGAAACTGGATCGCTGGGAACGGGGTAAGCAGATCGTCAAACTGGTCATCGACCTGGCCAAAACCCTGGACATGGCTGTGGTGGCAGAAGGCGTGGAAACTGCCGAACAGGTGCAATACCTGCGGGAACTGCAGTGTGATTACCTGCAGGGTTTCTACTTTTCAAAGCCCATTGCGGTGGAAGAGTTTGAGAAAAAGTATTTTGCGTGAGAGCAGGGAAGTTTAAAATTGTATTTGCTGTGCATCCCGAAAGCCGGTTGCGCTGAAACCGTGAGGGTGAAAGGCAGCAAACAGAAAGGACGAAACAGATTGGAAAAGAAGAGCACGTGGGAAAATTATACACCGGCCCAAATCAAGGCCTGTCATGAATTCTGCAACGGATATCTGGATTTCCTGAGCAACGGCAAGACGGAACGGGAATGCGTGGAGCTTATCCTGGCGGAAATGCAGGAGGCCGGCTATAAAGACCTGGATGAACTGATCGCCAAAGGCAAGAAACTGAAAGCCGGGGACAAGGTGTACCGTATCAACATGAAAAAAGGCATTGCTATGTTCAATATCGGCAAAGAGCCCATTGAGAACGGCATGAATATTTTAGGGGCCCACATTGATTCCCCCCGCATGGATGTGAAGCAGAACCCGCTGTACGAAGACGGCGGCTTTGCCCTGCTGGACACCCATTATTACGGCGGCATCAAAAAATACCAGTGGGTAGCGATTCCCCTGGCGATCCACGGTGTCATCGTGAAAAAGGACGGCACGGTGGTGAAAGTTGCCGTGGGCGAAAAACCGGAAGACCCGGTGTTCTTCGTGTCCGACCTGCTGATCCATCTGGCCCAGGACCAAATGAACAAGAAGGCGACAACGGTGGTGGAAGGGGAAGCCCTGGATGTGATCGTGGGCAACCAGCCCATCAAAGTGGGCCGCAATGTGAAGGAAGAAGACAAAAAGTCCGCAGGCAAGGAAGCCGTGAAGAAAGGCTTGCTGGCAATTTTGAAGAAGCAGTTTGGCGTGGAAGAGGAAGATTTCCTCTCCGCAGAGCTGGAAGTGGTCCCTGCAGGCCGCGCCCGGGAAGCCGGTTTCGACCGGAGCATGGTGCTGTCCTACGGGCAGGACGACCGGGTCTGCGCTTACGGTTCCTACAAGGCCATGCTGGATGTGAAGGACGTGAGCCGTACCGCCTGCTGCATTTTAGTGGACAAGGAAGAAATCGGCAGCGTTGGCGCCACCGGTATGCAGAGTATGTTCTTTGAGAATACCGTGGCGGAGCTGCTGGAACTGCTGGGCAAGGGAACGGATCTGGCGTTGCGCCGCACCCTGGCCAACAGCACGATGCTTTCCAGCGATGTGAGCAGTGCGTTCGATCCGCTGTATGCATCGGCTTTCGACAAGAAGAACGTAGCCTTCTTTGGCAAGGGCCTGGTGCTGAACAAGTTCACCGGCGCCCGGGGAAAATCCGGTTCCAACGATGCCAATGCGGAATACATCGCCCACATCCGCAGCATCTTTGCCAAAGAAAAGATTAACTTCCAGATGTCAGAACTGGGCAAGGTGGATCTGGGAGGCGGCGGAACCATTGCCTACATCATGGCGCTGTACGGCATGAACGTCATCGACAGCGGGGTGCCGGTGCTGAGCATGCACGCCCCCTGGGAAGCCACCAGCAAGGCTGACATATACGAAGCAAGACGGGGCTACGAAGCTTTCCTGAAACTGGCAAAGAGAGTGTGAAGTGGTCGAATTGGATGAACCGCCGCTGTATGTGCAGCTGCGGGATGCTGCCCCAGGGCAGAAATGAATTGTAAATGCAAGTCGTGAGTAATCCCTTTTCAATATTAATGGAGAGTGTGACAATATGGCACAAGGAAAACGTTTTTATAAAAAGAATACCAATGCACCTGCAGGGCAGGGGGCGCCGGAACAGAATGCAGCAAAGGCTGCCGGCGGAGACAGGGTAAATACAAATTACGAAAACAAACCCAATGACGGTCAGGGCGGAAGACCCGGCAAACCGGGTCCGGGAACTGCCAACAAACTGGGTGGCAAACCGCCCCGCAAGTTCCGGAAGAACAACTGGGACGGCAATAAAGACCGGAATGGGGTTGGTAAGGGCGCTAACCGTGAAGGTACCGCAGAACGCGGCGTCAAACGGCCGGAAGGCAAAGGGGATGGCCCGGCGAACCGCGGTAGTAACAGACCGGGGGGCAATCGTCCGTATAGACCGCGCTTTGAAAACCGGAAACCGCAGATGGCAGGCAAACTGCTGGTAGCGTTTTATTCCTGGTCTGGCGTAACGGAAAAGGCGGCCCAGAAGATCGCGTCTGTGGCGAAAGGCAATACCTACCGCATCCTGCCTGTGAAAGCCTATCCGTCCATGTACGGACTTTGCGTGGTCAAGGCCGGTATGGAAAAGGCCTCCGGTGCACGCCCGGAAATCAAAGGCTCGCTGCCGGATTGCAGCCGCTATGAGAAAATCGCCATCGGGTTCCCCATCTGGTGGTTCAGCTGTCCTAACATCATTCATTCGTTCCTGGAAAAGGTGAACCTGGAAGGGAAGAAGGTATATCCGTTCTGTACCAGCAAAACCAGCGGACCCAAGAGCAGCGCGGACGCTATCCGCAATACCGTTCCCAAGGCGGACGTGAAGGACTGTCTGGATGCGAATAAGCTGGCTGAAATGAGTGACGAAGAGATTAAAAAGTGGCTGGAGATGTAAGCTATTTTTGCTTCAGTTTTTTTACAATACTTATCTAATACTAATAACAAATACAAAAAATCAGGGTAACTGTTTCGGGTTCCCTGATTTTTTATTTTGCAAATAGATATAAGATAACTAATCAAAATATCCATGTAATCAAGGGTATGCCATTAAAAAAACAAAAACCAGGAATACAATGATATTGAAAAGAAATCCAAAGATTCTGCTTCAGTGAATTACTGTTTTATCAGCAACATTATAAAGAATGGAGGTAAACAACGATGTTACGAAAATCCATACTGAAACGATTCATGATAGCTTCCGTAATAACCGCGTGTCTGAGTACTACTTATTTTGCCGCAGAAGCCGCTCCGCCTAAGAAAGGCTATTATCCGAATCCTTCGCAACAGCAAAGCCGGCAGAACAACAGGCAGGCGACGCAACGACCAAGGCCCAGTTCTCCGCGTCCGACCATGCAACAGCCAAGACACAACTCCCCGCGTCCAACGATGCAGCAGGCGAGAAACGGTAATCCGCTGCCGATGGTGAAGCAAACAAGACAGGACTCTCCGCGCTCAATGGTACAACAGCAGAGAACCAGTTCTCCGCGTCCGGTAGTACAGCAACACAGAGCCAATTCTCCACGTCCGGTGATGCAGCAGCCGAAACATACAACTCAGCGTCCGGTGATGCAACAATCAAGACAGAGATCTTCGAGTTCAACAATGCAACAGCCGAGACATACTTTTACGCAGCAACCGACGCAGCAGAATAAGCGTTGGAAACCAAAATATATAAAAACGAGTCATGAGAAGCCGCGTTTAAAAGTACAAGAACCGAAGCGTACCAATGCAAAGCCAGTTGTACAAGAACAGAAACGTACCGTTGCAAAACCGGTTGTACAAGAGCCGAAACGCACCGTAGCAAAACCGATTGTACACGAACCCAAGCACAGTGTTGCAAAACCGGTTGTACATGAACAGAAACTTTCCGTTGCAAAGCCCGTTAAACACGAACCCAAACACAGTGTTGCAAAGCCGGTTGAGCATAAGGCAAAACGCGTTGAACACAGGAAACCGGGCCCAAGAAAAGACCTGCATCGTCCGCCTGTGAAAAGAACCTATTATAATATGCATGTGTGGCGCCGCGCTCCCAAACCGCCAAAAGATTATTGGTGGCATCATCGGCCCGCCCACAGGCCAGGGCGTTACAGAGGGTATTATCACGGCGTTTACTATACGGACGTATTGTCTGTGTTGTTAGCAGCAGAAATCATACATTCTTCGTACGATACCCATTATACTACCCTGATCAATCATGCAGACGTCTCAGACTACGCCTTTATCCCTAAAGAAGCCATTAAATATAAAGGCCATCACTATCTGGTGTTCTCCGATATCGGCAAATCCATGGAAGACGCGCAGCAATTCTGCGAATCCATGGGCGGGCATCTGGCGACAGTCGGTGACGACGACAAGAATGAGCGGTTGTTCCGGCTGATCAACGACAGCGGATATGATAACGAATCCTTTGAAAAAGAAGGCTATGACCGTTTCATACCCAATGAGCCTGTTACCTATGAAAAAGCAGTTTCGAATAATAATTCAGACGAAGAATTGTATTACGGGCTGTATTACTGGAACTACAAGAACCTTAAAGAAGACGGTTCCATCGCCGGTACGGGCGGCAATGCCTTTGTCTGCGAATGGGATAGATGATGAACTTAATATAATAGATTGGTGTATCGTCAAGAATTGGAGACAGTAAATAGGCCCTCTGCACATTCGGCAGAGGGTCCTTTTATACCAAAACAAAACCGACATCCGTTCGGGTGCCGGTTTCTTATGTGAAGAGTGTACCTTTAAATTACATCGATGAAACTATTTACTTTCTGCCACTTTCGTAAACGCAACTTTCGCTGCCGCTGCCGTCTTCGCGAAATCTTCGTCGCTGTGGGCCAGGGAGATGAAATTGGTCTCAAACTGGGAAGGCGGCAGGTAGATGCCCTGTTCCAGCATGCTGTGGAAGTAGATGCGGAAGGCGTCCAGATCGCAGGCGGTGGCGTCCTCGTAGTTGGCGACTTCCTTCTCGGAGAAGAACACGGTGAACATGGAACCCAGGCGGGGAACCTGCACCGGAACGCCGGCTGCATCGGCGGCTGCTTTCAGCGCGTCTGTCAGTTCCGCATTCCGTTTTGTCAGCGTGGCGCAGACATCATTTTCTTTCATGTATGTGAGAGCCGCGATACCGGCTGCCATGGCCAGAGGGTTGCCGGAAAGCGTGCCGGCCTGGTACATGGGGCCTAGGGGGGAGACCCAGTTCATGATTTCCCGTTTGCCGCCGTACGCCGCCACCGGCAGACCACCGCCGATGACCTTGCCCAGGCAGGTGATGTCCGGTTCGATGTGATATAAGGACTGGCTGCCGCCCTGGGCGGAGCGGAAGCCGGACATGACTTCGTCGATGATCAGCAGGCTGCCGTATTTCTTTGTCAATTCGCGGATGGCCTGTAAGTAACCGTCTTTCGGCAGCACCAGCCCCATGTTGCCGGGGGTGGGTTCCATGATGACGGCGGCAATCTCTTTGCCTTTTTCCGCAAACACGTTCTCCAGCGCGGGCAGATCGTTGAAAGGAACGGAGAGGGTGGTCTCCGCCGTGCCTTTGGTCACGCCGGGGCTGTCGGGCACGCCGAAGGTGGTGGCGCCGGAGCCGGCATGTACTAACAGGGCATCGCTGTGGCCGTGATAGCAGCCAATGAATTTCACGATGCAGTCCCGTCCTGTGTAAGCCCGGGCCAGACGGATGGCGGACATGGTAGCTTCCGTACCGGAGTTGACCATGCGCACCATATCCATGGAGGGCACCAGTTCACAGACCAGTTTGGCCAGCGCTACTTCCGCGCCGGTAGGAGCGCCGAAGCTGGTTCCTTTGGCAGCCGCTTCCTGCACGGCTTCCGTAACGATCGGGTGGGCGTGGCCTAACAGAAGCGGGCCGTAGGACAAAACATAATCAATATAGTTGTTGCCGTCCAGGTCATACAGTTTGCTGCCTTCACCTCTGGTAATGAAGGGAGGATTGCCTCCTACGCTGCGGAAGGAACGCACCGGGCTGTTGACGCCGCCGGGGATGTACTGTTTGGCTTCCGCAAAGACAGAAGAAGATTTGGATAAGGTATTCATTCGCATTCACCTGCTTTTCCAATTTAACTCATATAACATTGGCCGGAGCATTCGCAACCGGCCAATTTCATTTTTACTGATTCTCTTTATTGTTCTTTCAGCCACCGTGCCACATCTAAGGCGTGGTAGGTGATGATCATCTTGGCGCCGGCCCGCTTGAAACTGAGCATGGTTTCCATGACGATGCGCTTTTCATCAATCCAGCCCCGTTCCGCTGCCGCTTTTACCATGGCGTATTCGCCGCTGACGTTATACACGCAGAGAGGACGGTTAAAGGTTTCGTGGGCTCTTCTGGTTACGTCCTGATAAGCCAGGGCGGGTTTTACCATGACGATGTCCGCGCCTTCTTCAATATCCAGCGCAATTTCCCGCATGGCTTCGTCGCTGTTGCCCGGGTCCATCTGATACCCCTTGCGGTCGCCTTTGCCGGGAGCGGAATCCGCCGCGGCACGGAAGGGTCCGTAATAGGCGGAAGCAAATTTGGCGCTGTAGGCCATAATGGCTGTGTTAGTGTAGCCTGCGTCGTCTAACGCTTTGCGCATGGTGGCTACGTAACCGTCCATCATGTTGGAGGGGGCGATGATATCCGCACCGCACCGGGCCTGGCTGACAGCCAGCTTGGCCAGGTTGGGCAGGGTCTTGTCATTGTCCACGGAGGCGCAGTCCGGGGTCAGAATGCCGCAGTGACCGTGGGTGGTGTATTCGCAGAAGCAGGCGTCGGTGATGACCACCATCTCCGGATATTTCGCTTTGATGGCTTTGCTGGCCCGCTGTACGGGTTCGTTGTCGTCCCAGGCGCTGCTTCCTTCTTCATCTTTGTAAGAGGGGAGGCCGAACAGCAGCACGGCGGGGATTCCCAGCTCTACTGCTTCGTCTACGGCTTCCATCACCCGGTCCACAGACCACTGGTAATTGTTTTTCAGAGTTTCAATTTCGTTCTTGACATTTTCGCCCGGTACCACAAACAGGGGGAAAATCAAATCTTTTACACTGAGGCTTGTCTCCCGGATCAGGCTGCGCAGGTTCTCGGTAGCGCGCAGGCGGCGGGGACGATAAATGGGAAATCCGGTCATGATGTAAACACTTCCTTTGGTTAAAATTTGATTATACTCAAAATGCGGTTTTGCTTTTTGTAAATGTTTTTATCTGGGGCAAAACACTATTTCATTTTACTGCATAAAAGGCATTCAGCGCTTCCATCAGGCCGTCGATGGTGTAGGTGTCGGCGCATACGGTGGGCTTCAGTCCGTTCTTTTCCATGGTTTTGGCGGTGATGGGGCCGATGGCGGCCAGAGTCACATCCTTCAGCAGTTCTTTCTCGCTGTCCAACGCTTTCAGCAGGTTGGTCACGGTGGAGGAACTGGTGAAGGTGATGCAGTCCACGGCTTTATTCTTTAACGCGTACAGCAGCTCTTCCTTGTTTTCGCAGTCGCTGACGGTCTGGTACACCGCAACCACATCCACGTCGGCGCCGGCTGTTCGTAAGGAGTCCGGCAGTACGTTGCGGGCTTCTTTGGCCCGGGCCAGCAGTACCTTGCTGCCTTTGTGGAGCTGGGGCAGCAGGGTGACAACCAGGTCTTCCGCTTTGTAGGAGGCGGGTATCAAGTCGGCTGTCAGTCCATACGCGGTCAGCATGTCTGCCGTAGCAGTGCCGATGGCCGCGATTTTATTATGGGCAAAGGCGCGGGCATCCTTGCCGTTCTGCAGCAGACGGTCGAAGAACAGGTCTACGCCGTTGGCGCTGGTGAAGATGACCCAGTCGTAGGAAGCCAGGTTTTTCTGTGCCGCATCCAGCGGCGCGAAGTCGTCCGGATCCGTAATCTTGATGGCAGGCACTTCCATTACCTTGGCGCCTTCCATTTCCAGTTTTTCCGTCAGTGCGGAAGCCTGGGCCCGTGCGCGCGTTACGACAAAGGTTTTTCCGAAGAGAGGCTTGGTTTCGAACCAGCTGAGGGAGTCCCGCAATTTCACAACTTCGCCTACGATGAAGATGGCAGGCGGTTTCATGCCGGTGCGTACCACATCTTCGTACGCGTTGCCCAGTGTAGTGACGAGGGTACGTTGTTCCGGGTGGGTGCCCCAGCGGATCATGGCGGCAGGGGTATCGGCCGGCCGGCCGTTTTCAATTAATTTGGCCGCAATATTCTTCAGGTTTTCCACGCCCATGAGGAAGACCAGCGTGTCGACGCCGGTAGCCAGGCCTTTCCAGTTGATGCCGGATTTTTCCCGGGACGGGTCTTCGTGGCCTGTGATCACGGCGAAGCTGGCGGCTATCTTCCGGTGAGTGACGGGGATGCCCGCGTACTCCGGTACGGAGATGGCGCTGGTGATGCCGGGAACGAACTCAAAGGGGAGGTTGTTTTCTTTCAGCAGCAGGGCTTCTTCGCCGCCCCGGCCGAAGACGAAAGAGTCTCCGCCTTTCAGACGGGCTACGGTTTTGCCTTCCGCAGCCAGTTTGACTAACAGTTTGGAAATGTCTTCCTGCTTCATCACATGGTTGCTGGACGCTTTGCCCACGTAGATGCGTTCAGCTTCCGGATTGACCCAGCTTAAGATGCGGGGATCGGCCAGACGGTCATACACCACCACGTCGCAGGCGGCCAGGCAGTCGCGGCCTTTTAAGGTCAGCAGGCCCGGGTCGCCGGGGCCCGCGCCGATGAGATACACTTTACCTTTTTGTTCCATAGAAATGATCCTTTCTTACTTTTCATCTGCTTCAGTCAGAAAAAGACATCGCAAACACGTCAACGATTGCTATTCCATGGATTCATTCGCCTGTGGCTTCGAAACTCGGGGCTTCGCCACTCGGACAGTCTCGCCACGGGCGGCTCATTTCATCTCATGGAATGACACAATCATTTCCTACAGTTTGCTCATGTCTTTTCCTGACTGAAGACTGATAGAAGCTGACTCATAATCACTACAGTATTTCATCCAAAATCGCTTTGCCGCCGTTGTCCAGCATGCGCTTGCCCAGTGTCTGCCCTAAGGCAATCGCATCTGCCGCGTCGCCGTCGATTTCGTCCCGGAGCAGGGTAGAGCCGTCCAGGGAGGCGATGATGGCGGTTACGTGCATCCTGTCGTTTTCCATAACATCCGCATGGACGCCGATGGGTACCTGGCAGCCGCCTTCCACCAATCCTAAAAAGGCGCGTTCCGCGTCGGTACAACTCTTGGTGGCAGGGTGGTTCAGGAACTCCAGCATGGCCCTGACTTCGGTATTGTCCGTGCGGCACTCGATGGCTAATGCGCCCTGTCCTACCGCGGGAATGCAGAAATCGCAGGGCAGGGTCTCTTTGATCCGGTCCCCGTAACCCAGACGGGTGAGGCCTGCCGCAGCCAAAATTACAGCATCGTACTGGCCTTCGTCCAGCTTGTGCAGGCGGGTGTCCACATTGCCCCGCAGGTCCCGGATATCCAAATCGGACCGTTTGGCTAACAGCTGCGCCTTACGCCGCAGGCTGGAAGTACCCAGCACCGCCCCCGCAGGCATCTCCGCGAAGGTGTTGTACTTGTTGCTGACAAAAGCATCGCCCACAACAGCACGCTCCGTAATGGCGGTCAGGCAGAGACCGTCCGGCAGCTTTGTGGGCATATCCTTCAGGCTGTGGACGGCCAGGTCAACTTCACCGTCCAGCAGCGCGGTTTCAATTTCTTTGGTAAACAGTCCCTTGCCGCCGATCTTGGACAGGGGAACGTCCAGGATCTTGTCTCCTTTGGTGACAATCTTCTGCAAACGGACTTCGCAGTCCGGATATTCTTTCTCCAGACAGCTTTTGATGTAATTGCTCTGCCAGAGGGCCAGCAGGCTTTTCCTAGTTCCAATAGTTATAGTTTTTTTCATCGTCAGGGTTTTCCTCGTCTTTGTCATCTAACATAAAAAAGCG
>JAFSPK010000073.1:0-12877 GCA_017443005.1 Acidaminococcaceae bacterium | reverse complement strand
GTTGTTGGTCACATACAGTGTAAAGGATTTTAAAGAAAAATGTAATGGCTTTTTATTTCGCCAGAATTTGGCTCACTGATTCCGCCGCAAAATTGGTTCTTATTGCCGCCGTTTCAGTGGCTAAAATTTCCGCCGCTAACAGTTAGTCTTTTTAACGTGAACGTTTTTGATATTTTTTAGAAAACGATCACGTTAACTTGCATAACGGAACAGGCATTTTGCTTCTTCACATTTTAGCAAGAGTATGGTAAAATAACAACGAACAAAAGTTCTAAAATTGGCTGTGGTTGCGGTGTTCCATTGACATTATGCGCATAAATACGTATAATATCAATGGAGCAAATAACTATGAAGAGGTGCTATATTTTGAAAATATCTGAGTTATTAAAGCTCCTGAAGGATAATGGTTGCTTTTTTGTTCGGCCGGGTGGAAATCATGATATATATCATAGTCCGATAACGGGAAAAGATTTTCCTGTGCCGAGACATTCTACTGCTGATGTTAAGAAAGGACTGCTGAACCGGATTTTAAAACAATCAGGGATAAAGTAATAAGCAAGTTGCTTTACATGGGAGGTATGCGCAATATGAAATATAAATTTCCGGCATTGATTGTTAAGGAAAAGGATGGATTTTTAGTTGAGTTTCCGGATTTGGAAGACGCTTTTACGCAGGGAGATACCTGGGAGGAAGCATTTGAAAACGCAGAAGATGTATTGAATCTTATGTTGTGGAACCGGGAAGAAAATAATATACCCATTCCCCATCCGTCATCGATGGATGAAATTGATGTACCGGCAAACGCAACGATTGCTTTGTTCAAAGCAGATACATTGGAATACAGGAAGTTGCACGACACCAGGTCTGTCAGAAAAAATGTAACGATCCCGTCATGGCTGAATACATTGGCCATCAATAAAAACATTAATTTTTCTAATTTGCTGCAGAATGCGTTGATGAATGAACTGGGGATTGAAAAATAAGTTGATATCGATTGTTTATACCTATTCTTAAAAATCTTTATATAGAGCCGTCAAGTTTTATTAAGCCTATTAAGGAAGGTTAAGATCAAATATGGACGAGAACCACACATATAATCCTTTCAAACACTCAAACTCTTCGACTAATTTTACGAAAAATATTGAAACAAGACTGCTTTTATGGTAACATAAGGTAGCGGCGCAATTTGTTGCTGTTGCGAAACGATACTTGTTGTTCTGTTATCATATAAAGCGGTTTTATTTTTTATGAAAGTTGAGGTACTCTTATGCCTGTGATTGCTCCTGTTTCTGAACTGCGTAATTATGGAAATGTGTTGGAAAAAGTTAAGGCTGGTTCCCCGGTGTATTTAACCCGCAATGGTCATGGCGCGTACAGCATTCGTGATATGAAGGACGAGGAGCATTTCCAGAAGGCGGAGGCGATGATTCAATTGTTCTGCGAACTGAATGCGGGGATCCGGTCTGCGGAAGAAGAAGGCTGGGTATCTGAGGAAGAGATGAGAGAGCACTTTCATCGCCGGAGGGAAGAGGCAAAGTGAGTTATGTAATCCGGTATTCGCCTTCTGCCCGGAAGGATATAGACAGGGTTTGGGATGAGGTGTTTTCTGCTTCGGCCAGTTTGGAGGTTACGGAGCGTTATATTACGGATTTTTTGGATGTGATTGCGCAAAAACGGGAGTTTCCGGAAAGCGGTATCCCTTTGTATTACCGGGGCCTCTTTACCGGTTTTTATTCTGTGAATTTTAAGGCGTACAAGGCTTTTTATCGTGTGCGTGGCAATTACGTGGAGGTCGTTCGCGTTCTGTTGCAGAAGCAGGAATATATGACGGTGCTGTTTGGGGAAGAAGAGTAAGATGGACGGCACGATAAAATACAACACACAAACAGATGAATAATTGAAACGGAGATACCATGCTGTATGTCGTAAAATTGCTGTATGCCTGGCTGTTGCCGCCGGGGTTGTTTATACTGTTGCTGTTGCTTGCCCATATACTGTTTGTAAAAACCCGGAGGACGCGATATTATTTCATGGCCCTTGCGGTGATGTATTTGCTGAGTATCACTCTGGTGTCTGACCGTCTCCTGAAGCCCCTGGAAACCTATTATGCGCAGCCGGAACTGTCTGCCTTGCGGAATGCGGACGCGATTGTTGTGCTTGGGGGTGGCAGCGTTGGCGGGGTCAAAGACTTTGACGGGGAAGGGCAGGCCGCCGCGGACCCGGCCAACCGTCTTTTGATGGGAATCCGGTTGCACAGGGCTCTGAATATACCGATTATAGTATCTGGCGGACAGGTATTTTCGTATGCAG
The DNA here is from genome assembly GCA_017443005.1 of Acidaminococcaceae bacterium. Classification (GTDB taxonomy): domain Bacteria; phylum Bacillota; class Negativicutes; order Acidaminococcales; family Acidaminococcaceae; genus Succiniclasticum. The sequence goes on along the minus strand of JAFSPK010000073.1, from coordinate 10,567 downwards.
GGACGGAAGCGGAGATTGAATACCGGTTGTTGAAGGGTTCCGGGATCGGCGAGGCGTTTATACTGAAAGAGGACCGAAGCCGTAATACAGTGGAAAATGCCCGGTATACTAAGCAGCTTTGTGAAAAGATGGGGATGGATAAAGTTATCTTGGTAACTTCCGGCTATCATCTGCCAAGATCCGTATTGATTTTTGAGCGGGAAGGCGTGCCTGTGATCCCGTATCCGACGGATTATAAGACGAATCAAGAGATTGCCATCGATGCGTTTTCTTTTACTCCGTCTGCGGAAGCGGTGCGGACTTCTGCCATTGCCATGAAAGAGTATTTAGGGATACTGGCAGTGAAGCTGGGGGCGCAGTGAAAGAAAACAGATTCAAACGATTGTGCCGGTAGTCTTTCGCAAACCCGGGCTGGAAAGAAAATTATACGAGGCATCGTTATGTTTTCCCCTTAATCTGTTATACTGAAAATATAAACGCAGTTAACAACCATGGTGAACCAATATGAAACGAGATCAGCTTTTTGAAATCCTGCGCTTCGCCATCGTAGGCGGCGCATCCTTCCTGGTGGATTACGGCCTTCTGTACCTGTGTACGGAATGGTTGGGCATCCACTACCTGTACTCCGCGGCCATCTCCTTTACGGTTTCCGTAATAGTAAACTATTGGCTCTGCGTAAAATTTGTATTTACTGGCGCCGGCAAACAGACCGACCGGCAGGCGGCGCTGTTCATCGGCTCCAGCATTGTGGGGCTGGGGATCAACCAGGTCTGCATGTGGCTGTTTGTGGAAAAATTCGGTCTGCACTACATGCTTGCGAAAATCGGGGCTACCTTCATCGTGATGTTCTGGAACTATGTGATGAAACGCAAAGCGGTGCGGGGATAGATTATTTGTAAAAAGGGAATTCAATGGTACTTTTGTAAATCATTTTTATATAAACAGGCAGAAACGCGTATCCGTAAACGCACCCCGGCCCGTAAATATTTTGCATAAATCATTTGTGGGATTGTTGCTTATTCTCCTTAAATATAGTATGATAGTAATATAACATAATATGGAAATTAGTGTATACTATTCTGTATTATAAAGTATAGAAGCGTGCAAAAGATAAAATTTAATTTTAGGAGGGATGGTACATGGATTTACAGCAAGAGTCCTTGAAAATGCATCTGGAGAATCACGGCAAGATGGAGATTCGCTGCAAAGCGCCTCTGAATGACCGGCACGACCTGGCGGTTGCCTATACCCCCGGCGTGGCGGAACCCTGCAAGGAAATCAAAAAAGCCCCGGACATGGCCTTTGAGTACACCTGCCGCGGCAACATGGCCGGTATCTGCACCGACGGTACCCGCGTGCTGGGCCTGGGCGACATCGGCGCTGCTGCTGCCATGCCCGTAATGGAAGGTAAGGCTGTCCTGTTCAAACGGTTCGGCGGTGTGGACGCGATTCCGGTCTGCATCAACGAAAAAGATCCCGACAAGTTTGTAGCCATCGTAAAAGCACTGGAGACTTCCTTTGCGGCTATCAACCTGGAAGATATTTCTTCCCCGAAATGCTACGACATTGAAGATAAACTGAAAGAGATCATGGATATCCCCGTATTCCACGATGACCAGCATGGCACGGCCATTGCGGCGGTCAGCGCGGTACTGGGCGCCCTGCGTTTTGTTAAGAAAGACCTGAAGACCGCCAAGATCGTTATGAACGGCTGCGGCGCGGCAGGCACGGCCATCGGTCGTCTGCTGGTGGAAATGGGTGCGGAAAACCTCATCATGGCAGGCCGCAACGATACCCTGTACGAAGGCTGCCATTGGGGCAAACCCCTGGACCGCATTCAGGAGATGCTGTGCAAGACCACCAATAAGAATAAGATCAGCGGCAAGCTGAAAGACGTGGCGGTAGGCGCGGACGTGCTCATCGGCGCTTCCTCCCCCGGCGTATTTACGGAAGAGATCATCAAATCCATGGCGCCGGATTCCATCGTATTCTCACTGGCCAACCCGGTTCCGGAAGCCATGTACGACTTTGCCAAAGCGGCAGGCGCACGGGTAGCCGGCACGGGCCGCAGCGATGCCCCCAACCAGGTTAACAACGTGAACGTATTCCCGGGTGTATTCCGCGGCGCCATCGACGTTCGTGCCAGAGAGATCAATGAGCAGATGAAGGTGGCGGCGACCTATGCTATTGCCAACCTGATCGACGACAAGGATCTGCGGGAAGACTACGTAGTAGCCGACGCCTTTGACAAACGGGTTGCCCCGGCGGTTGCGGCAGCGGTTGCCAAAGCGGCCATTGAGACCGGCGTGGCCCGGGTGAAAAAGGATCCGGCAGAAGTTTACAAACACACGGAAGAACTGCTGGCTGGATACTGAGAAAGCAGAGCTGTGTTGCGGTGCGCAGAAGTGCGCCGACATAGCGGGAGTCAATAACTGAATCAGAAAAGAATTACCAAACCCGTCAGGTATTTGCCTGGCGGGTTACTTTTTTGGGGAATCCGGAAGATTTATCCGGGTTCATTCTTTTATTACGTGGGGTAATCTGTTATAATTTATAATGTAGAAATATGTTTGTTTATCAATTATTAATTTTGTGTCATAAACTAAGGAGAGGTGCGAGATGGACAGTACATTAAAACAAAAATATGAAATCTGGATGGAGAAGGCGGTGGCGGATCCGGATCTGAAACCGGAACTGGAGGCTATGGCCGGTGACGAAGCAAAAATTGAGGATGCGTTCTATAAGGATCTGGAGTTTGGCACGGCGGGCCTGCGGGGCGTCATCGGGGCCGGCACCAACCGCATGAATGTGTATATCGTGGCCCGGGCGTCCCAGGGTCTGAGCAATTATGTGATTAACCATTTCCCGGCGGAAAAGCGCAGCATCGCCATCAGCTACGACAGCCGGATCAAGAGCGATGTATTTGCGAAGATTGCGGCGGAAGTGTTTGCAGCCAACGGGATCAAAGCGTACATCTATCCGGAACTGATGCCGGTACCCTGCGTTTCCTATGCGACCCGTTATCTGAAATGCGCGGCGGGCATCATGGTGACGGCGTCCCACAATCCTTCCAAGTACAATGGCTACAAGGTGTACGGTGCGGACGGCTGCCAGATGACCACGGCAGCAGCTAACGAAGTGCTGGGCGAAATTGAAAAACTGGATTTGTTTGCGGACAGTAAACGGATTGTGTTTGAAGAAGGGTTGAAGGACGGACGGATTTCTTACATCCCGGAAGAAGTGTACACCGCTTTTGTGGAAGAAGTGAAGAAACAGTCCGTAGTGGGCGACGCGCCCATCGACAAAAACGTGGCAATTGTGTACACGCCGCTGAACGGCGCAGGCCTGAAACCGGTGCTGCGTACCCTGAAGGAAACGGGGTACACCAACATCACGGTGGTAAAGGAACAGGAACAGCCGGACGGCAATTTCCCCACCTGCCCGTATCCCAATCCGGAGATTCACGAGGCCATGGCCCTGGGCATGGAGTATGCGGCAAAATACAACGCGGACTTACTGCTGGCCACGGACCCGGACAGCGACCGGGTAGGCATCGCGGTAAAGGATAAAGACGGCAAGTATCAGCTGCTCACTGGCAACCAGACCGGCATGCTGCTGACGGATTATATCTGCGCCCGCCGCAGGGAGAACGGGACCATGCCCAAAGACCCGGTGGTGATCAAGACCATCGTGACCACGGACATGGTGGAGCAGATTGCTTCCCATTATGGCGTGCGCACGGTGAACGTGCTCACCGGTTTCAAATACATCGGCGAGCAGATCGGGCTGCTGGAGAAACAGGGGAAAGCCGATTCCTACATTTTCGGTTTTGAAGAAAGCTACGGCTACCTGAGCGGTTCCTATGTGCGGGACAAGGACGCGGTGGACGCCGCCTTCCTGATCTGCGAAATGTTCTGCTATTACAAGACGAGAGGCATCAGCCTGCTGGACAAGCTGGAGGAACTGTACCAGCGCCATGGCTACTGCCTGAATACCCTGTATTCCTATCAGTTTGAGGGCGCGGCGGGCTTTGCGAAGATGAAAGAGATCATGAAAGATTTCCAGACCGCCGGCATCAAAGAATTTGGCGGGCGGAAGGTGGAAACCCTGCTGGATTACAACACCGGCATCGACGGGCTGCCGAAAGAAAATGTGCTGAAGTTCTTGCTGGAAGGCCACGGTTCTGTTGTAGTGCGTCCCTCCGGTACCGAACCGAAGCTGAAGACGTACATTACCGTCAGCGCGCCGGATAAAGCGGCGGCGGAAGTCATTGAAAAGAAGATCGTGGAAGATCTGAAAAAGCGGATCAACGGGTAAAAAAATTATATTTAGTGCGAGAGCAGTCGCTCCGGTTGCGGCTGCTTTTTTATTACATAATTATATTCATTATGTTCAGTTTCTTGTTTTATTGACTTATTGCTGTTCCGCAAGCTATAATAATTTGATAACGCAGAAAAATGCAAACCGTTGCAAATCATTGCAAAGAATTACAAATAATAGCAAATAATTGTAAATCGTTACAAAAATCTATTCTAAGGAGATATTCCGTATGAACACTCACAGAAAACAAAAAAAACAGATGACAGCAACCATTATGGCTACATTGCTGGCCATGCCCGCCTGCGGCTATGCGTTTGTAAATCCGCCGGAATACGTGTATTACAACGGGAAGCCGATGGTGGAAATGCAGTTCCTGACCAAAGGCGAAGGAATTGAAAAGCTGGTGGACAAAGCCGGGTATACGCTGAGTCCGTCCCTGATTCAGTCGGTAAAATCCAGTACTGCCTACTGGACGGGGATGGTCGGCCCGAAAGCGAAAAACGTTCAGCCCTGGCAGGTGTTTGTGACCACGCAGAAAAATGAGCAGAACGCCTATGCGTCTACTACGTCAGTAATCGTGAAAAACAGAAAGGCAAAGGGAACCGAGGTTAATTTTGTGGCGCAGCAGCTGCAGGACGGGAAAAAACTGCTCCGGATGACGGATAAGATTGCCGAAATGGATAATCCGCCCTCGGGGGATTATGGGCTCAGCGAAATCTCCATAGGCCAGTATATGGGTGCAGCCCGCAAGGGAGCGGTGGATGGCTGGTGGGTGGATACGGATACGGTGCTGCCGACCAACGAACAGGCGGCGGATTTTGTGGGTACTTTCCGCCATGAACTGGGCCATGCACTGGGTATCAGCAAGGCCGTGAAGGTTAACGGACGATCTGAAGAGACCGGAGAGGTTATATTTAGCTTCAGTCCCGAAGTGACCGATAAGAAGTCCTGGAACCTGCATCTGGTAGACCAGAACCTGAACCAGGCGAAACCCGGGATGGAAATCCTGTCGGCGGGTGGCTTTGCAGAAAAGAAGAAAGCGAACCCCGACGTAAAGAAAAGCGATTTCTTTATTGTAAACAATCGATTTAAAAAGGAGGATGCTTCCGGAAAAAACGGGAAGGCCTTTTTTATAGGCACGAATGTGACGGATGCCTTGGCGGGGGCTACGTTCTTCGGCGTTAACGGCGTTCCCGTCAATGGATGGGAACACAATAAGTTTGAAGGTTCCCATCTTCAGACGACCGGTATGATGAGCCATCGGGATTACAGCAACTACACATCCTTTATGGAAGTTGAACTGGCCGTGATGCAGGATTTGGGCTATGACATCGACCGGGAGGCTTATTTCGGCCATTCCGTTTACGGGGACGGGAAGACCTTTACCAATACCCAGGGCTATTCTGCCCGGAATGAAGCCGGAACCGCGTATATAAAAGGCAGACCCAGCACTGTGCCACTGGGCATCGGCCTGCATATCTACGGGCCCCGCAATACGGTGACCCAGGCGGCGGATATTTTAACGAACGGTACGGGCGCCACCGGTATCCGGGTGGACGGTATGCAGAACACGGTGATCGTTCCTGCGGCTACGAGCATTCACGCGGACGGTCTCCGGGGTAACGGCATTCTGATCGCCTACGGCCGCGACCAGGTGGTGAACCAGGCCGGTACGGTGACCGCTAACGGGAAGGGCGGTACCGGTATCCGTTTTGATTTCGGTTCCAGCAGCAACGGCGCAGATGACGAATACCGGGGTTCCTATATCCGTTACAAACGGAGTGTGAAAGAGGGAACCGGCGCGATTGACGATCCTGATAATCTGAAACTGACGGACATGGATGAGAATGTATATAATGCGGGTAAAGATGAACTGAACGGACCGCAGGTAAAGGAATACAATCTGAGCGGTTCCCTGTCCGGTGCGGAGAATGCGATCTATATCAGTAAAAACGCATTTGTAAAAAACATTAACATAAAGAATGGGGCATCCATTCGCGGAAACATCATCAGCGACTGGAAACATTTCAATACCGACGGCAGTTATGATGGCGTGGAAAAAACGGAAAAAGAGCCCGGGATTTCCTTTGAAGCGTGGATGGCGAAAAATCATCCGGGGGAGAATCCAAAACCCAGAGATGAAGAACTGGAAAATAATCCTGCCTTAATAGATAAATATTTACAATATGCGGAAGATTATGAGGCGGATTCGGAAGTTAAGGCCAGTATAAAAACGGTTACAACCCAGAAAGGGCCGTTGCTTATCCAGTTCAATGGAAAGACGGGGGATAAAGGCTACGCCTATGACGCCTACATTCCCGACCTGGTGACGAACCTGAATTTTGCGGCGAACATGACGTACGACGGGAACATCACCGGCCCGGACAACATGAAACTGAATGTGAAGAGCGGCACGCTGGTCTACGGCGGCAAGGCCGATGTGGTAGGCGTGCATGTGTCGGAAGGCGCCACGCTTTTGGGCGGCAGTTACACGGTTCATGATATGAGCAGTAGGGTGGCGTCGGACTTTGCTTCCAGGCTGGATGAAAGCGACAAAGGATTTTTCATCAACTGCGGCACGGCAGGGGCGCTTACCAGTGACTCTTCCATGACCATTAACGGCAATCTGCTCTCGGACGGCACACTGCTGGGCGTAGCCGGCGGCAGCGCCGGCACCATTCAGGTAAGCGGGCTGGCGATGCTGGATAATACCCAGATCGTTGCGAAAAATTTGCTGCCGAATGAAAAATTTGCGGTGGTACAGGCAGATGGGGTCTATGGTTCCGTGAAGAATACCCAAAACGCGCCCTATAAGTTTGGCATGCTGGATGAGATTGGCGCAATAGAAGGAAACACGGCAGTAGTGACCGGTGAAGAGGTCAACAACCTGGGAGCCGTTGATGCGGTGCAGGGAGAAACCTACGAAGCCATGATGGAGATGTTTGATAACCTGACGGCCAAAGGCGATGCCCGTCGGAATGAGATGCGGCCCCTGTTCACCCTGACACCGGAAGAAACAAAGAAAACCCTGTCTTCCATTGGGTCCAACGCCTCGGCTAAAAGTATGGCGCTGGCCCAGCGCAGCACGGTGATCCAGCATCTGCTGTCTTCCCGGCTAAAGGATGCGTTTACGGCGAAGGAGACGAAAGCCAATATTCCCGTGCAGCATCTGGACGACAGCAGCGATGAGGGCGTACCGGTTACCCTGCGGACCCTGGAACCGGCGGACAACGACATCTGGCTGAAGTTCGGAAAGAACTGGGGGGACATGCGGAACGACACGGATTACCACAGCACCGCGACCCTGTTAGGCTGGGACAAGGCTTATGGCAAAAACTGGCGGGCCGGGGTGTTTGCCGGATACAGTAAAACCAGTTTTTCCGACAACACCGCCAGCAATGAACTGCGGGATGTACGGTTCGGTCTCTATGGCGGATACAGCAAAGGCAGGAGTGAAGGACTGGTGTATCTGGACTACGGCTGGCTGCGGAACAAACTGCGCCGTGGCATTACCAATCTGGGCCTGACGGCGGGGGCGGATTACCACAGCCGCATTCTGGAGTTGGGCGGGGAGTACCTGTACGATTTGCAGGCAGAGAAAAATGTGCCCTGGCATGTACGGCCCTATGTGAACGCGCAGTTATCCCGGCTGTGGCAGAACAGCTACCGTGAAGACGGGGCCGGCATATATAATCAGGTGGTAGACAGCAAGCACAACGACTACTTCGGCATGGGCGCCGGGGTGGAATTCAAACGCTATCTGGCGGGGGGCAGCTATGCCATCCGGGCCGGGGTGAAGCATGCCTTTGCGGGAGCGGAACCGAAACTGCGGTACAGTTACATGGGCAATGAGGCTAACACCTACGACATGCGGAACGTACAGGACAAAACCCACTTTGTGCTGTCCATCGGCGGGGAAGCCGAAGTAGCCAAAGGCTGGACGGTAGGCGGCGACGCAACCTTCCAGCGTGGAAGTCATGATAAGGACTGGTCGTGCAGTATTACCGTAAAGAGAATGTGGTAAAAGCTGATAAGTAAAAATAAAGTGTGCAGGGATTGAACAAACCATTGTGCATGTTTGTGTATTTGCGTTGAACGTTGAAAGGGCAACCCGGAAGGGTCCCAGTCGACGAGGGAAGCCACGCTGAGCGAAGCGATGCGCGGCGTACAGAGGAGTGGGAGGCGGGTTGCCCTTTCAACGCGATTCCGGGTTTCGAAGCCACAGGCGCATAAGTCCATGGAATCACAAACACGCACAGGTTTGCGAAACCCTGTACGCTTTTACTTTTAATTATTTCTTTTAGAATTCATTTGGTGACTACAAGTTGTACCAATTATGATATAATATTGTCAGAAACGTTCACGACGTCAGACAATATTATATCATTTTTATTTGGGGGGATTTTCATGGAAAACTTTCAGCAGACTACCTGCCTGCCGTTGCTGCGCAGCAGCTATAACGGCCTAACCAAATCGGAACAGAAGCTGGCGGATTATATATTGAAGAATCCGGCGGATGTGATGCACATGACCATGAGCGAGCTGGCGGATGCTACGTCCAGCGCGGACGCTACGGTGTTCCGTTTCTGCCATAAGCTGGGGTTCAGCGGTTTTCAGGGCCTGAAGCAGGCCTTGGCGGGGGATCTCTTTTCCCCGGCGGAGTCCTTGTCCCAGGAAGTGAATGCGGACGATACCCCCCGGGATATTACCCGCAAAGTCTTTCAGGATATGATCGACGCCCTGCAGGAGACCCAGAAGATGCTGGACTACAAGGCGCTGGAGCAGGCCATTGACCTGGTGTCGAAGACGGAGCGGATCGATGCCTACGGCTACGGCGGCAGCGGCAACATCGCCCAGGACATCGCCCACCGGTTTATGCGGTTCGGGCTGGACGTCCATGCCTACAGCGATCCCCATCTGCAGATCGCGTCGGCGTCCCTCTTGAAACCGGAGGATGTGGTGATCGCCATTTCCCACACGGGGGCCAGCATTGATCTGTTGAAAGTGCTGGAGATGGTGCGGTCCCGGGGCAGCAAGATCATTCTGATAACCAGCTATCTGAAATCTCCGGCCACGAAACTGGCGGATGTGGTGCTGACGGGGCTGGCCCGGGAGACCAGTTACCGAAGCGAGGCCATGGCCTCCCGTCTGGTGCATCTGGCGATTATTGACTGCCTGTATACCGGTGTGATGCAGCGTTGCATGGACGAGTATATTGATAATATGAAGCAGGTGCGGAAAGCCATTGCCGCGCAGAAGATGTGAAAACGGTTTATGGCTGCCGGCATCTTAATATAATAGGAAGAAAATTTTTTGAATTACACGTAAACGGTGACAATAAAACAGTTCCGAAGAAATTATCTCAAAATTTTACAAATTGTGTTATAAGTGTAAAAACCTCCCTGTTTTCAGCTTGACAGAATAGTCTTTCCCCGTTAGAATGAAGAAAAAGAAAGAAATTAGTCAAAACGAAACAGAAAAAAGAAATAAACTATTCAATATGAGCAGGGAGGGCTCCTAAATGGGAAAGCTGGGAACTTACATATCGAATCAGATTAAAACGACCAGGAACACGTTCCGGGATCCGATTATTGCGATGGTCTCGGTGGGTATGATCCTGGCCCTTTTTGTCTTTGTGGTGTGGCCGTTGCTGATGGTGGTGAAGCAGAGCTTCACGGATCTGGACGGCAACTTCAGCCTGCAGGCCTACGTCAACATCGTGACCATGAGCGAGACCTATCAGGCGCTGGTGAACACCCTTATGCTGGCGATTATCGTGGGGGTGCTGGCCACTTCGGTGGGTTTCCTCTTCGCCTACTGCTCCTCCCATCTGGCCATCAAAGGCAAAAAGCTCTTTAACCTGATGGCGCTGCTCCCCATGGTGTCGCCGCCGTTCTCGGTGGCCCTGTCTATCATCATGCTGTTCGGCAGCCGGGGCCTGGTGACCTACAGTCTCCTGGGCTGGAGCAACACTAACATCTACGGGCTGAAAGGCCTGATCTTCGTACAGACGATTTCCTACTTCCCCATCGCGTTCCTACTGCTGGCGGGCATGCTGCAGTCCATCGACCCCAGCATTGAAGACGCGGCCCGGGACTTAGGTTCTTCCAAGTGGCGCACCTTCAGTTCGGTGACGATCCCCCTGGTACGGCCCGGCATCGCAAACGCCTTCCTGCTGGTGTTCATTAAATCGGTGGCCGACTTCGCCAACCCCATGGCCATCGGCGGCAACTTCTCCACCCTGGCC
>JAFSPK010000072.1:0-12285 GCA_017443005.1 Acidaminococcaceae bacterium | reverse complement strand
TCTGACATATCTTGACCTGATGCTGATCCATCAGCCCGGTTCCAACGACAAGGCGGTCTATCAGGCAATGGAACAGGGAGTGAAAGACGGCAAGATTCGTTCTGTCGGCATTTCCAATTATTACACGAAGCAGCAGGTGGATGAGGTGCTTTCTTACGCAAAAATTGTTCCCGCCGTAATCCAGAATGAAAATCATATATATTACCAGAACACTGCGCTGCAGGATTATGTAAGACCATTCGGAACAGTGATAGAGTGCTGGTATCCGTTTGGAGGCCGGGGCAATACAAAGGACAGTTTCGGGAACCAAACAATTGTGGAGATTGCAAAACAGCACGGCAAGAGTCCCGCGCAGATTATTTTACGCTGGCAGGTGCAGGCGGGGTACGTCACGGTGCCCGGTTCCGCTAATCCGGAACATATTGCAGAGAACATCAGGGTGTTTGATTTTGAACTCTCGCCGGAGGAAATGAAAAAAATCGCCGGACTGAACCAACAACGGCGATATGAGAACTGGTAAAAGAAAGTAGTATGTTTTTTTGAGCCGGGTTAATTGTCTATAATCCGCGCTTACTTTTGAGAATCAGAAACGGGGGAATCAGGATGAAACGGATTGTGTTACTGATTGTTATTGTTTTGTTGGCTGCTATTGTCATCAAAGGGCCGGATTCTTTAATCGGGCTGGCCAAAATGTCACGCTCTGCCTCCGATAATGGGGGCAGCCTGCCCAATGTTACCGGTAAAGCAACCGGCGTAACCGGAAAAAAAGTACTGGTGGCGTATTTCAGCTGGGGCGGCAATACCCGTGAGGTGGCGAAACTGATCCACAGCAAAACCGGCGGCGATTTGTTTGAAATAAAAAAGGAAACACCCTATCCGAAAGAATATAAACCGACGACGGATGTCGGCAAACAGGAAGTGGAACAGGACGCCCGCCCGAAACTGGCCGGTCCGCTGCCCGACCTGAAGCAGTACGATGTAATCGCGCTGGGGTATCCTATCTGGTGGTATATTGAGCCCATGCCGGTGAAAACTTTTGTGGAAGCACAGGACCTGTCCGGCAAAACGATCCTGCCTTTTGCCACTAGCGGCGGAAGCGGTATTGAGGGAAGCGTAGCGGATTTACGGAAAACGCTGCCGAAATCACAGGTGAAAGACGGTCTTCTGGCAAACATGACCGGCGGTATTGACCGCTGGCTGAAAGATAACGGTCTGGTGAAATAACGGACAAGCGGACTGACATGTCGCGCACACGGTGAAAGACTGTGCCTTGATTCAAATCCTGGTTGACAGGGGATTGTCGCTGACATTTTGCGCACACAGTGAAAGACTGTGCAATAAAGTCAGTCACAAAAAGCACCAGTCAGCGTGCAGACAAATTAGTCAGCGTTTCCTTAGTAAATTCCACAGAAATTTTACTTGACTTCCAGTGAGCTTTAAAGGGTACAATAATTATATCGAAGTTACCTTATTTTCTTATGAGCCTATTGAAAAATGCAGGAGGATGTTATGAAATTATCTATGAAAAAGATTCTTCCCATCGTACTGACTGCGTCTCTGGTTGCGGCCTGCGGCGGCGCTACGGCCAAACAGCAGACGGCGCCGGAAAAGAAAGCGGAAGCCAAACCGGCAGCAACGGCCCAGGTTCAAACTGACGGCTCCAAATACATTCCCATGGATAAACGGAGCGGCGCGAAATCCGTGGTATATTTTACCCGGGACCTGAGCGCCAAAGGACTGCAGAAGATTTATGAAAAAGTGAATCAGGATATCACAGGCAGAGTGGCTATTAAACTGCACACCGGCGAAAAGAACGGACCTAATATCATTCCCCGTCCCTGGGTGAAGGAACTGATTGAAAAGGATATTCCGGGCGCGACGATTGTGGAAACCAACACGTACTATAACGGAGACCGCTACACGACAGAAGGGCACCGGGAGACGCTGAAGGTGAACGGCTGGACCTTCTGCCCGGTGGACATCCTGGACGAAGAGGGTACGGTGATGCTGCCGGTAAAAGGCGGTAAGTATTTTAAGGAAATGTCCATGGGCAGCCACATCACCAAGTATGATTCCCTGGTGACACTGACCCACTTTAAGGGACATACCATGGGCGGTTTTGGCGGCTCCAACAAAAATCTGGCTATCGGCATGGCGGACGGACGCATCGGCAAAAAGATGATCCATGCCGGTGAAAGCGGATCCCAATGGGGTATTACCAGGGAAGAGTTTATGGAACGCATGGTGGAATCCACCAAGGCGACGGTGGACCATTTCGGAAAACACATTACCTTTATCAACGTGTTGCGGAACATGTCTGTGTCCTGCGACTGTGAAGGGACTGCGGCTGCGCCGGTAACCACGCCGGATATCGGTATCCTGGCTTCCAAGGATATTCTGGCATTGGATCAGGCTTCCGTGGATATGGTTTATGCTCTCCACGACGGCAAAGGCCACGACCTGATCGAACGGATGGAAAGCCGTCACGGTCTGCGGCAGCTTACCTACATGAAAGAGATGGGCATGGGCAACGATCTGTACGAAATCGTAGACCTGGATAAGTAAAAAACGCGGGCAATTCAAATTAAAAACGGACAATTCATATTTAATAATCTATAGGATTCAAACTCCCGGTACCTTGCGCGATGCACTGGCGGCCGGGAGTTTTTTTTGGAAAATTCGGGATTGAAAGAGGAAGTAAAAATACAGTATAATACAAGTATGAAGATTGTATTGCATCGCATTGAGACTGAATCAGGAGGAAAACGTATATGGAAAAAATGTTCTCAATTCCCATTTCCCGTCGCGATTTCATGAAAATGACAGGACTGGCTGCAGCCGGCGTATTGGCTGTGAACACCGTGGGCATGCCGGAAACCGTTTTAGCTGCGCCGGCAAGCGGGGGACACGGTACGATCAAGTATGCAGGTAAGGAAATCCCGGTGCTGTATTCTGTAGATGTGTGCGTAGCAGGCGGCGGACCCTCGGGGACGGCTGCTGCGGTTATGGCTGCCAGGAACGGAGCCAAAACGCTGCTCATCGAGAGGGGCGTGGCGTTGGGCGGTCTGGCAGTACTGGGCTGCGTGTATCCCTTTATGGATACCCATGCGCCGGACAGTGACACACCGTATGTAGCGGAGGTGAAGAATCGGCTGCGGAAGCATGGCATTGAACCTTTTGACGGTGTGACGCAACAGACCTGGCACAATCCGGAAACTCTGGCCCTGATCTATGATGAAATGTGCGAAGAGGCAGGGGTGGAAATCCTCTATCAGACGGTACTGGTAGATATGTTGCGTTCCGGTCATGTCATTGAGGCCTGTATTGTCCAGACCATTGCAGGGCTGGCTGCAATCCGCGCCAGAACATTTATTGACAGTACGGGGGATGCGTTTCTCTCCCGGACGGCCGGCGTACCCTTTGAACGGGGCTATGAAAAGACAGGAAACAACCAGCCGCTGTCTTTCCGCTTTGAAATGGGAGGCATTGATATAGACAGGCTTTATCAGCATGTGGCAGTGGATCTGCAGGAGGACTGGTGCAAATCCAAGCCTCCCTATTTTGAGATTGCCGAAGCCATGCACCGGAAGCAGCGGTACAAGTTGGAAGAATTCATGGCGAAAGGCGTGGAAAGCGGTGAAATCACACAGGAAGAAGCGGAGTATATGCAGGCCTATACCATTATCGGTAAAAATGGCGTGATGAGCATGAACTGTCCCGAAATCCCGGTGAAGTTTTCGGCGACTGACCCGGTTTCCTACAGCAAGGCGGTGACCTACGGACGGAAGATGATGCACCACATCGCCGATTACCTGATCCGTCACCTGCCCGGTTTTGAAAAAGCCTTCATCAGCCGTGAGGCGGCTATGCTGGGGGCCAGGGAATCCTGGCGGATTCGCGGCAGGCATTATCTGGTGGAAGATGACTACCATGACCAGAGCCGTTTTTCGGATGCGGTCTGCCGTACGGCCTGGTTTATTGATGCCCACGGGGAGAAGGTTTCGGAGAAGCTGCCCAAGGGCGGATTCTATGAAATTCCGTACGGTTCTTTGGTAACGAAGGAAATCGAAAACCTAATCGTGACGGGACGCTGTATCAGCGCCAGCTTTATCCTGCAGGCGTCCATGCGTATCCAGCCTACCTGTATGAGCATCGGGGAAGCGGCGGGAATTGCGGCGGCCTGGGGTCTGTCTCATAGAATTGCGGCTAATGAAATCAAATGGGATGCGATACCGGCAGCCAAACGCAGTTATGTATCCGCGGCAAAGGTGAAAGCATAAAGTTGAAAGCATAGCGTTATAAGAGTGTGAATCGGCAGAAGTAAATTGGGTGAAGAGAATCAGCAGAAGCAAATCGATATAAGTGAATCGACAAAAGTAAATCAACAGAACTGAATCAATAGAAGAAAATCGATATAAGCGAATCGGCAGAACTGAATCGGCCGAAACAAATCGGCTCAGGTGAATCATATAGAAGCGTTCTTGTTATTTTCGCCAAAATCTGATAAAATAACAGTGGTTAATTGTCTGTTTTTATAAGTTGATAAACTCTCCTAAGGCAATAGTGTTTCGTCTATTGCAGTTTAGTATACAGGAAACAACGAGAACATATTCAGGAGACACAGTGTCATGAAAAGTACCCAGCCACAACAAGTTGCCGGAGGAACGAAGACGATTGGAGGCATTGCCGCCAATTCACTCATGCGGCCTATCATTATCATACTTGCCGTATTGCATATCGCAATCATCGGGCTGATCATGCAAATCAACGCTACCAGTGCGGAACTTTCCGAGACCATGAAAACTGCCGGGCAGCAAATCGAAGAGGCGACGTCTGTTCTGGCAGGCGCCAGTCTGATGTCGGAAACCTCCACCAATTTCATCCTGATGCCGGTGACGGAACAGGGTGAAGTGAATGTAGGTCCGCTGGCAGCTTATGCTCTTGAACTGCCCAAACCCCGCCGGGGTCCCCAGGTGCTGGAGCGTTTACGTAACCATGGTGTAGATGAAGAAGCAATATCCCATCTTGCGGCTGCGGCGGGAAACTCGGAGCAGTTAAAAGAAGCGCAGCTGCACGCGATTGCACTGATCAATTCCGTCTATCCGCTGCCGAAGGTGTCGCCTGTGAACCAGATTCCGTTGCCTGAACTGACTGAATCGGAAAAAGCGTTGACGAATCCGGAGAAGCTTGCCCAGGCAAGGATGATTGCGCTGGGATCTGTAGCGAATATGAGTAAGCGGGCTGTATCACAGAACGTGAACGCCTGCGCGGATATTATCCGGGCCAATGCCGGGGCGAAAGCGGCGGCAATAGGGAAAAAGATTTTCATCCTGCGGACTGCCTTGTGGGTCTTGGCTCTGTCGATTATGTCCATTTTGGTTGTTACGTTTGTCGCTCTGTACAAACAACTCATTCACCCGCTGATTGGTTTTGTTCATCTGATTACGGCCAACCAGCCGCTGGATGACGAAAAAGGCCTGAAGGAAGTGCGGCTGGTGGCAGCGGCTTATAACAGCCTGCGCAAGCGCCGCGATGCGCTGGATGCGATCCTTCGTTCCGCTGCGGAAACAGATGCCCTGACCAATCTTCCCAACCGGTACCGGTTTGAACAGTACCTGTTGGATGCGGGAGAGAGCGGATATTCCCTTGCTATCCTCATGTTTGACATCAACTTCCTGAAAGAGACCAATGATACCCTGGGCCATTCTGCCGGGGACAAACTGATACGTAAGGCGGCAGAATGCATTACGTCCTGCTTTGGCGACAAATCGTTCCGTATTGGCGGCGATGAGTTCGCAGCGGTGGTGGAGGACTGCAAGCCGGAAATGGTGCAGCAGATGATCTACCGTTTCCGGGAAGTGGGCGAGCGTGAAAATGTCAGCATATCCGTAGGGTACGCCTATGCGGAAAAAATCAACGAGGCAACAATTAAGCAGATGATAGACGAAGCTGACAAGCTGATGTATGCGGAGAAACAGGCAGTCCATCATCACAGGCTGGCGCGGTAAAGAATCAAATGCTTTTTTGGTAAGTAAGGGCGTAAAAAACGAGATGTTGCAGAGGGCGCTGAATAGACAGGTTCCTCGCAAAAATTAAACAATCAGTAAAAGTAAAACACCCTGCACGTTCCGGATTTCCGGAAACGTACAGGGTGTTTATTTTTTTAACTTCACTGACGGCGGAAGCTCTGAGACCGCATACCGCAAGGGTGTCTCACGTCCTCACGGCAAGAGGAGGAGTGAAGTTAAAGGACAACAGCGAAACAGGTTCCGCAGGCTGCCCTTATAATAACCACGCCCGCTACAGTATGGTTACTATTGAAAGAGGTCCGGCCGCTGTTGCAGCCGGGGAAAAGAAGAAACTACACGGCAACCATTATTTGCCTGCAGGTCCGATCATAGCCAGCATGGTACCCGCTGCTACAGCGGTACCGATAACGCCTGCTACGTTGGGTCCCATGGCATGCATCAACAGGAAATTAGCCGGATTGGCTTTCTGCCCGACAATCTGGGATACGCGGGCCGCCATGGGAACGGCGGATACGCCTGCCGAACCGATCAGCGGGTTCACCTTGCCGCCGGAGGTGATCTTCATTAACTGCCCGAAGACTACACCCATGGCAGTACCTGCCGCAAATGCTACCAAACCTAAGCAGATAATCAGGATGGTGTCATACTTCAGGAACTTTTCTGCTTCCATGGTTAAACCGGTACCAACAGACAGCATGATGGTTACAATGTTCATCAAAGCATTCTGCGCGGTGTCGTTGAGACGGTCCAGGCAGCCGGCTTCTTTGTACAGGTTACCTAACATCAGCATGCCAATCAAAGAGCATACAGGCGGTAACAGCAGGGAAATGAAAATCGTGGAGAAAATCGGGAAAATGATACGCTCGAATCTGGTTACGGTACGCAGCTGGTCCATTTTGATCTGACGGTCTGCCTTACTGGTGAACAGCGTCATGATAGGCGGCTGGATCAGCGGAACCAGAGACATGTAGGAGTAAGCAGCCACGGCGATAGCACCCAGCAGATGAGGAGCCATCTTCATGGTCAGGTAAATAGCGGTGGGGCCGTCGGCGCCGCCGATGATACCGATGGCTGCTGCTTCACGCAGATCGAAACCTAACAGCATGGCGCCGATCAGGGCGATGAACACGCCGCCCTGGGCAGCAGCGCCCAGCAGCAGGGTCTTGGGGTTGGCAATCAGCGGACCGAAGTCTGTCATGGCGCCAACGCCTAAGAAAATCAATGGGGGGAATACTTCGTTGTTGATACCGTACAGGATAACCTGCATAACACCGGGTTCGGTAGTGAAACCGGTTTTGGGAATGTTGCCCAGCAGGCAGCCAAAGGCAATATTTGCCAGCAGCAGGGGCTCAAACCCTTTGCCGATAGCCAGATACAGTAGTACCAGTCCGACGATCAGCATGATTACGTTGCCGCTGGTCAGACCCTCAAAGCCAGAGTCGTTCCAGACAGACTGCAACGATACGATAAGTGCATCCATAATAACGTCCTCGTTTCTTAAGAAAATGAATTTGTTTTAAGGAAACGAATGAATCCGCATTTCCTTAAATAAAGACAATTGGATAATCATTTGCGAAGAACAGGTAAAAAACAATTGCAACTGCAAAACCGTTTCACGGTTCTTTCTGCCGAATCGTGTTCTCCCTTAGCCGTTTCGGCAACTAAAACCATGAAGTCCGGCTGCCGCCTGTGAGCCACGGCAGCCGGATAATGCTTTTTGAACTGGCGTATTTATATCCAAACGGTTATTTGCCGGGGAAGAAAGGCCAGAACATAGGAATCAGGATTACGGAAATAATAAAGCAGACGATTACTAGGCCGGTACCTGCCTTTACATAGTCCATGAATTTGTAGCCGCCAGGGCCTAATACCAGTGTGTTAGGAGGCGTACCTACCGGAGTCGCGAATGCGCAGGATGCCGCAACGGCGATAGCCATCAGAACAGCTGCCGGAGAAGCGCCCAGTTGTTTAGAAATCGCGATACCAATCGGGCACAGCAATGCTGCGGACGCGGTGTTGGACATGAACTGGGTCAGGCCGCAGGACAGGATGAACAGTACAACGGTCACAACCATCGGAGACGGGGAACCACCCATCATGCTGACTGCCCACTGGGCTATAACCTTGCCTGCGCCGGTTTTGTCCATTGCACTGGATACAGGCATCATACCCGCAAACAGGAAAATGGTTACCCAGTCGATGGAGGCATAAGCCTGTTTTTCAGTTAAGCAGCCGGTCAGCACGCAAACGATGGCACCGGTGATAGCTGCCATTTCCAGAGTAATGCCTTTGATACCCAGAGCCATAGTCAGGACTACCGCTAACAGAATAATGCCGGAAACAATCATCTTGCTGGAAGAAGTAGAAGTAGCTTCCACTTCCTGTTCGATTTCCTGATTAGCATCCAGTTCCCGTTTCGGGATCAGGTGCTTGCCGATGAACATCATGTACACTAGGCCTGCCAAGCTCAGAGGGATACCGATTTTTGAGAATTCGAAGAAACCGAAGGGCTGATAACCGGCCTGAGCCAGCGCGCCGGAAGCGATGATGTTAGGAGGCGTACCAACCAGGGTGATGATACCGCCCAAGCCGCAGGCGAATGCCAGAGGCATTAACTCGGTAGAAGCAGGAATCTTTGCTGCCGCGCACACGCCCAATACTACAGGCATCAGGCAGGCAGCCGTACCGGTATTGGACAGAACGGAGGATAACCCCGCGCCAACCAGCATGATGCCGATCATCAGGCTGTTTTCACCGGTACCGGTGAGTTTAACAACGGTTTCACCGATTTTCTGGGCCAGGCCGGTGTAGAACATAGCAGCGCCTACAACGAACATGCCGGCGAACAGAACAACGGTGGAGTTGGACAGGCCGCTAAACACCTGTTTTGCCGGGATAAATCCCAGCAGGCCACAGGCGATAGAGCCAGCCATAGCGGTAACTGCCAGAGGAATGATTTCGGTAACGAAGAATAAGGCAATTACTGCTAACAAAATTAGACACTTTGTGGACTGAGCCATAATAACTCCTCCTTTTCTTATGAGTCTCACAGAGACGGAATCACTGATCATTTCTACTATACGTTGTCAATGACCGCCGTACCGCAGTACTGAACCGCAGTTCCGTTTTGAGTCTCACAGTTGCAGTCTCAATATAGCATATTCCGTTTTGTTACTACAGTCGCCGGAATTCGTAATTATTTTTGAGGATACAACTTTGTACTACGACCAATAGCCGACGGGTGACCTGGCCTGCATTATATTTGTTGATATATTTCTGTTATTAGGAATTTGGTAGTAGTGTGTCTCTTTTGGTTAAAAAGCTGGAAAAATCTTCAATCCCTTTGTGTATTGCGTAATCTGCAACTAATTCATATAATTGTGAAAGAAAACTCGCTTTTACCGTGTCTTTTATTGAGGGTATTAATGAAATGCAAAAAAAATCAGTACAACAATGGCTTAAATTTGTGGGAAAAGACAGGTTACAGTCATTTCAGGACAATTTTGCCAAAACGTATGGGGTAAGTATGATTTTTTTGGATATGAACGGTTATCCTTTGACGGTAGGTTCCCAGAATTCCCTGTTCTGTTTCATGATTGAAAATGAACACGCTGACCGATGTCAGGAAAATTTCCAAAGCGACAGGGAAACCATGCAGGAGAGGAAACCTTTTGTCCATGTGTGCCCCTTTGGAATTGCCTGCCTGTATATTCCCGTATTTTTTAACAACTGTGCCATAGCGTTCGCCACTGTTGGCGGAATAGCCTGTGAGAACAATTCTATTCCCGGGAATTTGAAAGACCGTTTCCATATTAACAGTTACAGCGCTGATAAAATGAAGGAAATCATGACACTGCTGGACAGCATGCTGCGTCTGCTGGATATGAATGCTTCTATTGACAACAATGACGTTTTGAAAAAAGAAAGTCCGTTTTCCAAGCGTATGAGGGATGACCATATCAGTAAACGCGAAAGTGACATTGTCCGGCTGATTTGCAAAGGATATTCCAATAAAGAAATTGCGCGCCGGCTTTTTATCAGCCCGGCTACTGTGAAAACCCATATCAGCAATATCCTTTCCAAGCTGGATCTGAAAGGAAGAATGCAGATTGTTGCCAGGTATTACGATGAAAGTATAATGACGGATATAATTGATGAGGAGAATAAAGAACAGTCATGAGATATAAGGAAACATATATGAAACCGGTTGTTTTGGTGGTTGAAGATAATGAAAAACTGAACAGTATGCTGAAAGATGTATTGGAGAGCTGGGGCTATGCAGTGTTAACGGAAACGGATGGACATTCCGGACTGGAAACCGCGCAAAGCAGGCTGCCTGACGTTATTATGCTGGATATCATGTTGCCCGGTATGTCCGGCTATGAGGTGTGCAGCGTATTAAAGGGCGATATCCGGACGCAGTCTGTCACGGTAATCATGTTTACCGCGTTGGAAGATTTGGAGAGCCGCATCTACGGATATAATGTCGGCGCAGACAACTTTTTGGTGAAGCCCGTTAATTATAATGAAGTGAAAGCGATTATCCAAAAGTCGCTGGCCGATAAGTTATACAGGGACACATTGGAAAACGGTCTCGATGTCGTTTCAACACTACAGGCATTTTGCAGATTACAGGCGGGGGAGCCTGTCAACAAAGACAGCCTCAGCATGATTTACTGTAACAAACTGATAGAGTCCCTGAACTGGGATACTGTTACGGCTGACAGGGCCCGTATAACATTGCTGTTTCCCTCACCTGCAGAAATGGCAAATCGAAGTGGACTGCTCCCGGAGCAGATCATTTCCCTTGCCGGCAACCTGCGGATGGGAACCTGGCTGGAACCGGTGCTCCGCTTTTTAAATTCACCGGAGGGCGGCAAAGAAGAATTACGTTCCGAATTGGTGACAAAAAACTGTTTGGAGGTTGCAGAACTTGCGCAGCTGGTTATCCGTTACGCAGAACTATTTGAAGAAAACTCTGACAGGGAAAGATCGCTGGCTGTCCTGAAACAGGAATCCGGGATAAACCATTATAATCAGGACATACTGAAACGGCTGGAAGAAATATTACAGGCAGAACAGATTCTGGAAAACATATACTAACAGAAGGGTTTAAATGAAAAATTTCTCTATTGTAAAAAACTGGAAAGTATTCTTTGCGATTACTTTCGTCTTCCTTATGATTGGCTACGGATCTATGATCTTTCGGGGTTTTAATCTCGGCATCGATTTTACCGGCGGCAGCATTATGGACCTGAAGTTTGAAAAACCGGCGCAGGTGGCACAGGTCCGGGAAGTGATGGGCCGGCATGATTTGGGGGCTGCTGTAATCCAGCTGGAAGGCAGTGATTCAACGGTGACTTCTTCTCAGGGTGTGCTAATCAGAACCCCGGTTATTGCAGACAAGGAACGTACCAGGATTATGTCGGACATGGAGCAGTCTTTGGGAAAATTTGAAATCCGCAGGGTTGAGAACGTCGGTGCGACTATTGGCCGTGAGCTGATCATGCAGGCGGCCATTGCCATTTTTCTTTCCTGGGTGCTGATGACTTTGTATATTACCATGCGCTTCCAGTTGAATTTTGCCCTGGCGGCGATTTTCGCGCTGATGATTGATGTGTCGGTAACATTAAGCTGGTTCTCTCTGCTGCAGTTAGAAATTGATTCTACCTTCGTAGCTGCCCTGCTTACTGTTGTGGGTTACTCTGTCAACGGAACCATTGTTATTTTTGACCGCATCCGTGAAAACATGAGAGTTCATCGCCGCAGTGAAACGGTAACAGATATGATTGACAACAGTATCAAATCCACTCTGACCCGGACCGTCTATACCACGCTGACCACTCTGTTCGCCATTGTGGCCATCTTCCTCTTCGGTGGGGAATCCATCCATAATTTTTCCTTCGCTATGTTGGTTGGTTGTTGCAGCGGCACTTATACATCAATTTTGCTGGCCGGCACATTCTGGCTGTTTCTTCAGCATAAAAAAGCGGGAGAGTAGTTGTATTGTAAAAAAGAAAAACACCCTGACGCATTCTCAAAAAAAAGAAAATGCGCAGGGTGTTTATTTTTTAACTTCACTGACGGCGGAAGCTCTAAAACCGCATACCGCAAGGGTGTCTCACGTCCTTACGGCAAGAGGAGGAGTGAAGTTAAAGGACAACGGTGCGAAACAGGTTTCACAGGCCGCCCTTATAACAACCACGCCCGCTGCGGCATGGTTATTATTGAAAGGACCCGGCTATTGTTGCAGCCG
>JAFSPK010000014.1:0-7765 GCA_017443005.1 Acidaminococcaceae bacterium | reverse complement strand
TGCCGTGAACTTTGGCGAAGATCTTATTCTGGCCGGGGGCCGCGAAAATGATCTTGCCGGGGCGTCCGCTGGAGTCCAGCGCGTACCCGATATCGGAATGCAGCAGGCTGGTGTCCAGATTTTTCGCGCCGGCGCACCCCTGTTCCTCGCTGACAGAGAAAACAACCTGGATGTCACCGTGGGGCAGATTCTGCTCTTTCAGGCAGCGCAGGGCTTCCAGAATAGCAACCACGCCGCCCTTGTCGTCGCCGCCCAGAATGGTGGTGCCGTCGGATTTGATGACACCGTCTTCGATGCGGGGCTTAATGCCGGCGCAGGGATTAACGCAGTCCATGTGGGCATTCAGCAGGATGCGGGGAGCGCCCGCCACATTGCCCTTAAAATCCGCCACGAGGTTGCCGGCCGTGCCGTTCAGGGCTTTGGCGGCCTGCATGTCTTCCGTTACCTTGCCGCCTAATTCTTCCAGCCGTTTTTTCAGCAGGTCTGCCACTTCCCGTTCGCCTAAGGAAGGACAGGGAATTTGAATCAGTTCGAAAAACTCGTCCAGAACCCGTTGTTTGTTAATGTTCAATGAAAATTACCTCCCGTCTGTGATACTTTTACCGTATGATTGCCGTCATAACAAAAATACTGCTAACTATTATTTTAACTCATTTTATTTTTTATGCAACATATACTTTTCTGTTACTGTATTACAAGAAAAACCCGGAGTTAAAAGGAACACTCCGGGTTCGTTACAATCATTATAGCAGATATGCTGCGGAATTTCAATTACAGCTGTAATCGCAGCGTTTTTGGATAAACTCTTTATTTTTACTTCATTTAAAAGTTGTGACGCGCGCGTCGTAACTTTTAAATATGTGCTTGCGTTTTGCAGTAAAAAACACTATAATTGATTTAAAAGTTACGACGTATACGTCGCAAGTACGAGGTGAAAATTGTGATTCAACGCGATTTCTATACCGAAAAAATCATCCGCGCCATGTGGAACGGAGACGTCAAAGTTATCACCGGCATCCGCCGATGCGGCAAATCTGTGTTGCTGTTTGATTTGTTTTATAACTATCTGTTGGAGCAGGGTGTGACGGAAAAACAGATTATCCGTATCGCGCTGGATCAAAGACGGTATTATAAATACAGAAACCCCATCACTTTATGTGAATACGTGGAAAAATTGGTGCAAACGGACACGGAAAAGCAATTTTATCTGTTTGTGGATGAAGTACAGATGACTCAAACAGTAACCGATACAGAAAACGGAAATATAGATGTCACGATTTACGATATGCTGAACGAACTGAAAGCTTATAAAAATCTGGATGTGTATGTTACAGGCAGTAATTCCAAAGGTCTTTCCAGCGACATTGCGACAGAGTTCAGAGGCCGCGCCACGCAGATTCATGTGTATCCTCTCAGCTTTAAAGAATACTACACGTTTGTGGGTGGCGATGAGCGGAAAGCGCTGGACAATTTTATGCTGTACGGAGGGATGCCGCGTATTCTTTCCATGCAGGATGACAACGACAAAAAAACTTATCTTTCGATTCTTTATAAAGAACTGTACATGAAGGACATTGTTGAACGGAACAAAGTGGAACGGGAAGATATCCTGAATGACATTTTGGATTTTCTTGCATCTCAGGTGGGCTCGCTGACCAATCCGACAAATATTGCAAATGCACTTACCAGCATGAAGAAAGAAAAAGTCAATCCGGCAACAGTTGCCAGCTACGTGCGTTATGTGACAGACTCCTATCTTATCAGTATGGCAAAGCGTTATGATGTAAAAGGCAAAACGTACTTTAAATATCCGAACAAATACTATTACGCGGATACGGGATTGCGCAACGCGAGACTGAACTACAGGCAATATGATCCGGGTCATATTATGGAAAACATAATTTATAATGAACTGATCCGCAGGGAATATGCTGTGGACGTGGGTGTAGTGACGGACCGGAGCAAAGGGCAGAACGTACAAAAGGAAATTGATTTTGTAGTGAATGCAGCAGATAAAAAGATATATATTCAATCTGCTTTCCAAATGGAAACAGAACAGAAGATAACATCTGAAATTTCGCCTCTGTTGCTTGCAAAGGACTTTTTTAAAAAAATAGTGATCCGGATGGATATTCCTCACAATTATTATGATGAGAACGGAATCTATCACTGCAATTTAACAGATTTTCTGCTTGAACGGGTAGATATTTTGTGAGACAAATACTTGATGAAAAATTAAAGCGTGCAGGGTCTCCAAACCTGTGCGTGTTTGTGATTCCATGGACTTATGCGCCTGTGGCTTCGAAACTCGGAATCGTGTTGAAAAATAAAAAAACACCCTCGTATGTTCACCGAAGGTGTTTTTAGTTTCTGCTTTGTTCTTTATTCCATCCACTCTGTATGGAAGGTGCCTTCTTTGTCCACGCGCTGATAGGTGTGGGCGCCAAAGTAATCCCGCTGGGCCTGCAGCACGTTGGCGTTGCCGCTGGCGGTGCGGTAGGCATCAAAGTAGGACAGCGCACTGCTCAGCGCTACTACGGACACACCCCGTTCCGCGGCCAGCGCTACTACACGACCCCAGCCAGCCCGAGCTTTTTTCAGGGCTTCCGCGAAGAAATCGCTGAACAGCAGGTTCTTCATACCGGCCTGTTTCGCAAAGCTTTCGCTGACGTCATCCAGGAACCGGGCCCGGATGATGCAGCCGTTTCGCCAGATTTTGGAAATCTTATCCATCTGCAGGTTCCAGCCGTAGGTCTCGCTGGCGGTCCCCAGCAGGTTGAATCCCTGGGCGTAAGCGCAGATTTTTGCCGCATATAATGTGTTGCGCAGATCTTCCAGCAACTGTGCTTTTTCTTCTGCCGTAAAAGATTCTTTCCGGCAGCAGGCAGCGGCTTCCAACACTTCCGGCAATTCCGCATACACCTTTTCCAACGCAGTCCGCTCTTCTTTATAGGTGCTCATGTTCCGGGCAAACACCGCTTCCGTAATGGTCGGCGTGGCCACACCCAGTTCCAGGGCGCTCATGCTGGTCCAACGGCCGGTGCCTTTCTGTTTCGCCACGTCCAGGATTACATCCACCATGGCCCTGCCGGTCTCCCCATCTTTTTTCTTTAAAACGTTGGCGGTGATTTCAACTAAATAGGAAGAAAGTTCCCCTTTGTTCCATTCGTCCCAGACCTTCGCCATCTCTTCCGGTTCCATGCCCAACACCTGCCGCATGATGGTGTACACATCAGCGATGAGCTGCATGTCCGCATACTCGATGCCGTTGTGGACCATCTTAACATAATGGCCGGCGCCGTCGGTTCCGATATAGGTGACGCAGGGTTCCTTGCCGCTCTCCCCCGCCTTGGCGGAAATCGCCTGCAGCATGGGTTCCAGCTGCACATAGGCCTTTTCAGTGCAGCCCGGCATCAGGCTGGGTCCGTGGAGAGCCCCTTCTTCGCCGCCGCTGACGCCCATGCCTACAAATTCCATGCCCAGTTCCACCAGCTTCGCGCTGCGCCGCCGGGTATCCTCAAAATAGGAATTGCCGCCGTCAATGACAATATCGCCCTTCTCCAGCAGCGGAGTCAGCGTATCCAGCATGGCATCCACCGGCGCCCCCGCCTGGATCATCAGAATGATCTTCCGGGGCCGCTCCAGATTCTGCACCAGCTCTTCCAGGCTGTACGCCGCCTGCAGACAGGGATCGCTGCCAAAATTTTTCATAAACTCGTCTGTTTTGGCTGCCGTTCTGTTAAAAACAAGAGTAGAAATATTCTTGCTTGCCAGATTGCGAGCAAGGTTAGCCCCCATAACAGCCAAACCGATCAAGCCGATTTTTGCTTTTTGCATTCGTTTGCTCCTTTATATGAACAAGTGGAGAAAAGCGCCGGGCTTACCCCGGAAGGGCTTGCCCCATCGAAGCGGGTCGCGACGAACCGCAACTCGGATTGCGCGTGAGTCGGCGATGCGATTCGGGGGAGGGAGGGGTAAGCCCGGCGCTTTGTAATTTTTCAAAAAAGGCGCACGCAACACGCATGCGCCTTTGGGATTGCAATAATTATTTCTTAACAGCCTTGTTCCATGCTTCCAGCAGACGGGCACGGTTGTCGCCGGACCACTGGAAATCGTATTTCAACAGTTTCGCGTCTTTAAATGCCAGCGCTTCTTTCGGAGGATTGGCTTCCGGATTGGTCAGGAACTGATAGGAATTGTTCTTCTGGCCGATTTCCTGGGCTTTCTTCGTTAAGCACCAGTCGATGAACTTTTTGGCGGCTTCCTTCTGGGGCGCATTCTTGATCATGGCCACGGCGCCCAGTTCGTAAGCAGTGCCTTCTTCCGGCAGGGACAGCCCTACGTTCTTGTTGCCTTCCTTCATCAGGCGGATGCCGTTATGCAGGTAGGTGATGCCGATGGCACATTCGCCCAGGGCCGCGGAACGGGCCGGAGCCGCGCCGGCTTTGGTGTACTGTTTCACCTGTTTGTCCAGTTTGGCCAGGTATTCCATGCCTTTTTCTTCACCCAGGCGCTGTACGGTTGCGGAAACCAGCACATAACCGGTAGAAGCGGAACCCGGGTTGCCCATTACGATTTGGCCCTTGAATTCCGGTTTCAACAGGTCATCCCAGGATTTGGGAGGCTGCGCTTTATGCTCTTCAAACCAGCGGGCGTCCAGAATGAAGCCCAGATAGCCCTGGTAAATGCCGGTCCAGAAGCCTTCCGGATCCTTGAATTCGGCTTTGATCTTTTCCGCATTGGGGGATTTGTAAGCTTCCAGCAGGCCTTCTTTTTTCGCCATGATGAAGCTGTCGGCGCTGCCGCCGTACCACAGGCTGGCCTGGGGATTGTTCTTTTCCGCGCGGATACGGCTCAGGGTCTCGCCGCCGGACATACGAACGAATTTCACTTTGATGCCGGTATCTTTTTCAAACTCGGAAGCTACCACCTTGGCTGCCTGTTCAACGATACCCATGTACATAACCAGTTCTTTGTCGTTGCCTTTCGCTGCTTTCTTGTCGTCAGCCTTTTTGTCTCCGCCGCCGCAGCCGGCAAACGAAACGGTCATTGCTGCCATGGCTGCCAGTGCAGCTGCTTTTTTCCAGGTAAATTTCATGTTCCTTTTCCTCCTTAAAAAATATAAAATGTATTGTTTTTTTAGAGCCGGCGCCGGGAACGTTTGAATAAGCGAAGCACTCCCGAAGGGCGCGAGGAACGTTATTACGTTGAGCGACGACGGCATCCCGGAAGGGTTCCCAGTCTGACGATACCGAGCAACGCGAACAGAGTGAGCGTGCGCAGTGAGGAAGTGGGAGGCGGGATGCCCTCCGTCGCGATTTCGAAGCGTTTGCTGAGCGCTATGAAAACGTTTCCGGTGTCGGCATAATCATCACTGCTACAATTTATTTCTTTATGGCATGTAAGCTTTCCCGCTGAATGCGCAGATACACCGTATCGCCGGGATTGTAAACTTTCTTGCTGCCGGGGTTGTAGGTCTGGGTCACCAGTTCCTGGTCTCCCACCTGAACCACATAATCCTGCATCTGGCCCATGTAGGTGGAACTTGTAACTTCCGCCTTTACATCGCCGTCATCCGCCAGTTCAATGGCCTCCGGACGAATCACCACTTCCACTTCATCGCCGGCAGCCAGGTCGCCCTGGATGCATTTTGATGAAAATTCCTGGCCGAACATTTCTACCACTGCCGTGCCGATTTCCATGCCGGGGCCGGCTTTGCTTTCCAGCTTCTTGCCCTGGCTGCTGACGCTCTTCACCTTCGCCGGCACAAAGTTGGCGCTGCCGATGAAGTCCGCCACAAAGTGGGTAGCCGGATACTGGTAAATCTCCGTGGGGCTGCCAACCTGCTCGATCTTGCCGCCGTTCATGATGATGACCTTGTCGGACAGGGCCATGGCCTCGCTCTGGTCGTGGGTTACGTATACGCTGGTGATGCCGATGCGCTGCTGGATCTTGCGGATCTCCGTACGCATGTACACACGCAGCTTGGCGTCCAGGTTGGACAGGGGTTCGTCAAAGAGCAGCACCGCCGGTTCCATAACCAGGGCCCGGGCTAACGCTACACGCTGCTGCTGGCCGCCGGACAGCTGGTTGGGCATCCGGTGTTCCATGCCCTTCAGGCCGACCAGGTCCAGCATCTTCATCACTTTTTCCTCGATGGTCTTCTTGTCCATCTTCTTATTTACCAGGCCGTAGCCTACGTTATCATACACATCATAATGAGGGAACAGCGCGTAGCTCTGGAACACCATGCTGGAGTCCCGCTTGTCCGGGGTCAGCTCGTTGATGCGCACGCCGTCCAGGAGGATCTCCCCGTCGCTGATGCCTTCAAAGCCCGCGATCATGCGCAGGGTCGTGGTCTTGCCGCAGCCGGAAGGCCCCAGCAGGGTCACGAACTGGCCGCTGGCGATATCCACGTTGATGTGGTCCACCGCCAAAAAGGTGCCGGTGCCTTCATGGGTCACATATTCCTTGGTCAGATTTTTTAACTGGATGCTAGCCTGTTTTGCCATTTTCAAATTCTCCTTCTCGCTTGTCTGAATTACCCTGTGCTGCGTTGTCGTCGGTCGGAGTAGATTGGGCTACACCGTCCCTCCTCCGCCTTGCACAGGAAAATTTATCCTGCACAATATTTTTTCATGTTTTCTGTATGCCTGACTTATGCCTGACTTTTCTGCGGGTTGCTGCCCAGCCGGTTCAGCATCAGCTTAATGACTACAATTGCTACATATACGATAAGAATCAGGATGGTGGAGAAGGCCGAAGCCACGCCGAACTGGTTGTCTTCCACCTGATCCAGGATCAGAACCGTCAGCAGACTGTAGTTGGCGGACACCAGGAAGATGACCGCGCTGATACTGGTCATGCTGCGGATGAAGGAGTAGATCAGGCCGCCGAAGAAGGCGCTCTTGATCAGAGGCAGGGTCACCGTGGTGAATACCCGGCTGGCGTTGGAGCCCAGGTCCGCCGCCGCTTCTTCAATGCTGGGGTCAATCTGCTGCAGGCTGCTTTCCCCGGCCCGGATGCCGATGGGCAGGGCCCGGATCACAAACGCCGCGATGAGGATGGCCGCCGTACCGGTGAGCTGTACGGGAGGCTCGTTGAAGGTCAGGATGTAGCCGATACCGATTACGGTGCCCGGTACCGCGATACTCAGCAGGGACGAGAAGTTGATGAAGCCCCGGCCGATGAATTTCTTCCGTACCACCAGGTAAGCGATGATCATGCCCAGGATACCGGCGATGGGTGTGGCGATGATGCTCAGCAGGGTGGTGTCCTTGATGGCGTCCATGCCAACTTCCAGCGCGTATTTGTAGTGGGCTGTGGTGAAACTGTAGTCAACGCCCCACATCTTAATGAAGGAAGCGATAGGAATCAGGATGTAGATGGCCAGCACGATGGCGGTCACCAGGAAGCAGAAGCCGCCTACCAGACCCACGATCTGGGGATCGTCGATCATGGTGCGTTCCCGGGAGGCCTTGCCGGTTACGGTGATGTAGGTCTTCTTTTCGATCCAGTACTTGGACAGGATGAACAGGATGATAGCGATGTCCAGCAGCACTACCGCTACCGCCGCGCCGCCCTGGACATCGTAACTGCCGATGGCCTGCAGGTACACCTGGGTGGCCAGGGTGGAGAAGTTGCCGCCGATGGCCATGGGGTTGGCGAAGTCGGCCACCGATTTAATGAACACCAGCAGGAAGGCGTTTGCGATGCCGGGCCGTACCAGGGGGATCGTCACCGAACTGAAGGTGCGCCACTTGGA
>JAFSPK010000013.1:0-31864 GCA_017443005.1 Acidaminococcaceae bacterium | reverse complement strand
TTGGAGGCTCTCACATGAACAAGGAACTGGCCATTGACATGCTGGCGGCGGTGAAGAAACCGGCCCGGTATACCGGCGGGGAGTTTGGCAGTATTTTCAAGGAAGAAGCAGAAGTGCGGATCGCTCTGGCGTTCCCCGATGTGTATGAAGTGGGAATGAGCTATCTGGGCTTTAAAATTTTATATCATCTGGTCAATAAAATGGAAGGCATTGCGGCGGAACGGGCTTATGCTCCCTGGATCGACATGGAGCAGCTGATGCGGGAACGCAATGTTGTACTCACCACCCTGGAAACCAAAAAGGCCCTTTGTGAATGTGACCTGGTAGGCTTTACCCTGCAGTATGAGCTGAGCTACACCAATATTCTGAACATGCTGGACCTGGGCGGCGTTTCCGTTCTTGCAGCGGAGCGGGGGGACGAGGAGCCCTTTGTGGTGGTGGGGGGACCTTGCGTCTTCAATCCGGAGCCCCTGGCGGATGTGATTGATTTTGCCATATTGGGCGAAGGGGAAGAAGCGCTGCCGGAAGTCCTGACCTGTTACCGTAACTGGAAGCGGGAAGGAAAACCGGGAGGCAGGCAGGAGTTTCTGCACCGGGCAGTTCGGATTCCGGGCGTCTATGTTCCTTCTTTTTATGATGTAACTTATAATGAAGATTTTACCATACAGGCAGTGACTCCCAATACACCGGATGCACCGGTCACCGTGACCAAACGGGTGGTGGCGGATTTAAATAAAGTAGATTTTCCCACGGCGCCGGTGGTGCCTTTTGGGGAAATTGTACATGACCGGATCATGCTGGAAATGTTCCGGGGCTGCAGCCGGGGGTGCCGCTTCTGCCATGCGGGGATGGTGTACCGTCCCGTGCGGGAACGCCGGCCGGAAGTGCTGCGGGAGCTTGCCCATAAGCAGGTGGATAATACGGGCTACGAGGAAATCTCTCTGGTATCGTTAAGTACGGCAGATTATTCCTGTCTGGGTCCGTTTTTAGATACGATGATTGCAGACTTTAAGGACAGGAAGGTCAGTGTATCTTTGCCCAGTCTGCGTATTGATGCGTTCAGTGTGGACGTGGCCAAAAAGGTGCAGGCGGTGCGGAAGAGCGGCCTGACCTTTGCGCCGGAGGCAGGAAGTCAGCGGATGCGTGACGTAATCAACAAGGGCGTTACGGAAGAAGACCTGCTGCATGCGGTGAGCGCGGCCTTTGCCAATGGCTGGAAAAAAGTAAAACTGTATTTCATGATCGGCCTCCCCGGTGAGACGGATGAGGACGTGTTGGCCATTGCCCAGCTGGCGAAAAAGGTACAGTGGAAGTTTAAAGAGATTACAGGCAAAGGGGGCTGCCAGGTAACCATTAGTGCGTCCTCCTTTGTGCCGAAACCCTATACGGCGTTTCAGTGGGCGCCGCAGGATACGCTGGAGGAGATTCGCCGGAAGCAGGGTCTTCTGATTGAAGCGACGCGTGTCAAAAATATTACTTTCCAGTATCATGACGGAAAGACCAGTATTATGGAAGGTATCTTCGCCCGTGGGGACCGCCGTCTGGGTAAGGCGTTGTATCTGGCCTGGCAGCGCGGGCAGCGCTTTGACGGCTGGGCGGATGTGTTCGATTTTGAACGCTGGCAGCAGGCGTTGCAGGATTGCGGACTGGATCCTGATTTTTATAATCACCGGGTGCGGGGCGATCACGAGGTGTTCCCCTGGGAGCATTTGCAGCCTGCGGTGAACCGGGCATTCCTGGCCAGTGAGTATAAAAAGGCCAAACAGGGGTTGCTGACGGCAGACTGCCGGCAGGGCCATTGCAACGGCTGCGGTGTGTGTCAGCGGTTGGGTGTTCCGGTTATGGACTGGAGCGGCAGGGCCTATGACGCATCAAAAGAAAAGGGCTTTGCTTCTCTGGCAGAAAAGATGGCCGGTGGGGATAATCAAGGTTACAGTGCCGCGACCCAACGGCCCGGTCTGCCGAAAGAGGGAGGTGAGGCGGAATGAAGCTGCGGTTTCAGATTACCAAGGAGAAAGAAATCCGTTTCATTTCCCACCTGGAGTATGTACGCACCATTGGCCGTGCCATACGGCGGGCCAAATTACCGGCGGCCTATTCCCAGGGGTTTAATCCGCATATGAAATATTCCCTGGCATCTGCGTTAGGTGTGGGAGTCGTCAGTTATGCGGAATTTGTAGAGCTGGAACTGGCAGAACCGGTTCACCCGCTGGAAGCAGCAGAAGCGTTACAGAAAGCGTTGCCCCGTGGCATCCGGGTGCTGGCAGTGGACGCGGTGGAGAACAGTGCCCCGGCTCTCATGAGCGTGGCAGGGGGTGCGGAGTACAGGGTGACGCTTCCCTGGACGGGGGACATTGCGTCGGCGGTGGAGGCATTTAACCGGGCAGAAACCCTGTTTTTTGAAAAACAGGCTCCCAAAGCCAAAGAAAAAGTCAAGCGAATTGATGTGAAGTTTTATATATCCGAATTGTCAGCGGTACAGCGGGAAAAGGAAACAGAGCTGCATTTTCATTGCCGCATTACCCATGACGGCAGTATGAAAGCAGTGGATCTGCTCAATACATTGAATGAACAGTACGGTTTGCAGCTGCCGGTGGAAAAGGCGGATATTGAACGGATGGATCTGTACAGGGTAGATGAGATGGGGAACAAGTGGCCCATGCTGGATACGTTGTTTGAGCAGGGCTGACTTATAAAAAACAGGGCCAGCCTGCGTGGGAGGCAGTTGCCCGCAGGGGTGGCTCTGTGTTGAAACTGACGAAAGGAGGGCAGACCAATGCCGCAGCAGATCATCATCAGCAGTACCCCGGAAGAAGTCCGGATGGGACTGGTGAATAATGGAATATTGCAGGAGTTTATGGTGGAACGGGCCATGTCTGCCCATTTGGTAGGGAGCATCTTTCTGGGTCGCGTCAGTAATGTGGTGAAAGGGATACAGGCTGCTTTTATTGACATCGGGCTGGATCAGAATGCATTTCTGTATCTGGGTGATTCCAGAGATCTGACAGAAGGCGCTTCGGTTATGATTCAGATCACCAAGGATCCCCGGGGGACAAAAGGACCGACGGCCAGCAGGGAAATCACATTTCCCGGACATTATGCCGTTCTGTTTCCTTTTTCCGATTATATCGGTATCTCTCGTAAGATAAATGATGAACAGGAACGGATCCGGCTGCGTAAAATTGCGGAACAGTGTAAACCCGACGGGATGGGCATTGTCATGCGTACGGAAGCAGAAGGAATTGAGGCAGAGGTACTGGAAACTGACATCCGGAGCCTGCTTGCCGAATGGAATGTGGTAGCTGCCAGGGCGAAACGGGCCAAGGCGCCGGCCTTCCTGCACCGGGAACTGGATTTGTCGGTACGCATGGTGCGCGACTATTTTACCAGAGATGTAAAAGAAATTGTGGCAGATAATCCGGATGTGTTTCAGCGGATACAGGACCTGCTGGCCGAGATGCAGGGCGCAGAGGATACGGTGCTGCGACTGTGGGACAGCGGGGAAGATGTGTTTTCCGGCTTTGGTCTGGGAGACGCGCTGGCTTCTCTGGCGGATCGCCGGGTGGAACTGCCCAGCGGAGGGTATCTGGTGATAGACCATACCGAGGCCATGACCGTGATAGATGTGAACAGCGGCAGCTACAGCGGCAAAAGCAATCTGGAAGAAACCATCATGGAGATTAACCGGCAGGCTGCCCGGGAGATTGCGCACCAGCTTCGCCTGCGGGATATTGGCGGTATTATTGTAGTAGATTTCATTGACATGCACAGTGAGGAGAACCGGCAGGAGATACTGTCGGTATTGGAAACTTCGTTTGCCGGGGATAAGATGCGGCCGCGGGTGCAGGATATAACCGCGCTGAACCTGGTGGAAATCACCCGGAAAAAGTCGAGGCAGAATCTGGAAGCGGTACTGTTTGCCGATTGTCCTGTGTGCAGCGGCAGCGGACGGGTCCAGTCCAAAGAAGCGATTGCACTGGAAATCAAGCGCCGGGTGCGGGGACTGTTAAAAAAACAGGGAAGCGCAAAAGAGATTCTGCTGGTGACGCATCCGCTGGAAGCAGAATACCTGCAGCAAAATTTGTTAAAGGACTGGAACCGGGAACTGTCCTGCCATCTTACGGTGGAGGCTGATGCCTCTCTCCATGTGGAAACCTTTATGATTCTGGATAACAGCGGGAATTAACTGATAGTGTTTCTTTTACGCCTGTCGGCAGCAGAGAAAAGAGGCCTCATTTTACCGGACTCCGTCTAAAATGAGGCGTTTTTTTGTTTTTTCTGTAAAAAAAGTAAAAAATCACGAATTTTTTTGTTGACATTCCACTAAATATGCTATAATAGAACCATAATGACTCTATCTATAGTTGTTTATAGAATCAGAAGAATAATTCGGAGGGATGAGAAATGAAAAAACTTGTTTCATTAATTGTCGGTTTGGCTCTGTGCCTGGGGCTGACTTCTTTTGCCTTTGCAGAGGGCCCCGCGCCTGTTGCTTCAGAACAGCTGGACGCCATTGAAACAGCATTGTACGGAACGCATCAGAGCAGTTCCATGATGGAACGGATGGAAAGCCTGGAAGATGATATTTACGGAGCACCGGACTCCGGCCGCAATATTCTGGACCGTATCCAGAGCACCTATGAATATATCTGTGGGACAAACGGCGGCAATGGAAGCTTTTTGCAGAAGCTGAACGGTGCCGATGCCCGCCTGAACGCCAGAGTCACTGCCGGTCCGGCAAAAACCCGGATTGAAGAACTGGAGAATACCCTGTTCGGGCAAGTTCAGTCCGGCTCCCTGAACCAGCGCCTGGAGCGTCTGGTGGCAACTACATATGACGGCGGCAAGGTTCCGGTAGAAGCAGTGGTACTACCGAAGGATTCTCTGGTAAAAATCGAATTCACTTCTCCTTTAAGCAGCAAGACTGCCCAGCCCGGTGACCCGGTTAAATTCCGTGTGGCGGACAATCTGTACGTGAATGATGTTCTGGTATTGTCTAAAGGCGCTGACGGTGTAGGTGAAGTGTCCAAGGTAGTACAGCCCCGCAGCTTCGGCCGTGACGCCCGTATTGATGTGAAGTTCAGCCATGTATTTGCGGTTGACGGCAGCAAGGTTCCCATTTATATTGGCAAGCTGGCGCAGCAGGAAGCGAAAACGGCCATTGGCGCAGCCGGCGCTACGATTGGCGGCATAGTAGTGTTAGGTCCCATCGGTGCTGTAGGCGGCGCTTTTGTAACCGGTAAATCCAAAACGATTGAGGCGGGTTCTGTAACCTATGTGCAGGTGGTGGAAGATCAGAAGATCAGCGGGATCGTGTATCAGGAAACCTCTGCTGCAGGCGCTCAAAGCTGATGTTTGTGAGTCGCTAACTCATGTACATAGTTCCATGAAGGGGCTCCAAGCATGTTTGCAAATTAACTGTTTTTAATAATCAAGAAGTGAAATACCAGTGTAATCAGGTTACACTGGTATTTTTTTTTGCAATTTTATGTTATAATGTTTACTGGACATTTATTGATATGTGGAGGATTCCATGAAAAAACAGATAATGGCCTCTGTGTTGCTGGCCAGCATGATGTTTGCGGTTCCTGGTTATGCGGCCTATGCAATGACGCCGGATGATTATGATTCTGATGATAAATATAAATCGCCGCTGGAACAGTCCTACGGCCCGATTGTAAATGATCACCCAAAAGCAGAATCTGCTGATGAGGGTGAAGCTTTTGCAGTGGCTGCCGAACGGCTGATACAGAGAGATGCTTCTAATAAAGATGTTTCCGGTCAGAGCACAATAATGAAGGAAACCTCTGTTACTTCTGAGCAGGACGCGGTTCCGACTGATAAAACGAAAAAAGGAAAAGAATCAAAATCAGATAAGGTTGACGATGCAACGAAGGCTGCACTGGAAAAAGCCGGTCAGAAGGCTGAGAAAGTATTGTCAGAAACAGATGATAACTTTGAACCTGCTCAGGATAAAGAGTATCCCGGACAGGAGTATCAGGCAGGCAGGCAGACTAAATCCTATTCTGAATCTGCGAATTTTAAGGAGTACTTGCAGCAGAAAAAAAATATAGCTTCAAAACCGGCAGAGTTAAATGCTGGCGGTGATTTATCTGCTTTGGGCAGTAATGTAAAAAAGACAGAAACAAAATCGTTGCGAGCAGGAAATGAAAAAAAATCATCTTCACCTGCTGACAAGGGGAAGAAACAGGCAACTAAAAATGGCGCCCAACCATTGCCTTTGATTATTAAAGGAGATGACGCTCAGTACTCCAGCGAAAGCGGAGATTTTATCATTGAAGGAAATGTCCGTCTGAAACAGGGGCTGACAAATGTTACATCTACCAAGGCAGTTGGCAATGCGAATACAGGAGATATATGGCTTCTGGAGGGCGGAACCCTGCAGGAGCCGACCAATCGGGTGAATGTTCGCTGGGCCCATTATAATTTTAATCAGGAAACTGGGGAACTGTTGCATTTGAAAGGGGCTTCAAGCCCGAATTCGGGCAGCAGAAAATATGATTTTTATGAAGCACCTCATGGTCTGATTGAGCATGGGATGCTGATTATGGATCAGGGCGGAATGTCGACAAGGTGCCCGGCAGTAAAACACCCTCCCTGTGTATCCGTTAAGGCAAAAACGATTACCATTATTCCTAATGATCGTATTATAGCCAGAGGTGTGCAGGTCTTTGTCAAAGGTAAACATATTTATTCCCGGGATGTATGGGTCAATGATTTGAAGAAAAAGAATCAACAAATGCAACCACGTATAGGTTGGGAAGATCATAAAGGCTGGTATGTTTCTCTAAAGTATAGTCGACCTATTGGGAATCCGCTTTTGAAAAATCCGACTACTTTTTATATGGAGCAGATTTACTATACGAAATCCAAATATAAACCGTTTTATAGTATCCGTCATGATCAAAAGGATTTTTATGTACGGGTAGACAGTGGTTATATATACGATTCGGACAATGACTTGAATGACTTGATAGATGAAGGAATATGGTTGCAGAAAAAGATAGACTGGGGACTGTTTCTGAAGCCGCACCGTATTGCAAAAGGTTTGCCTCTGTCAATTAATGGATATATTACTCATGGATTATGGAAGTATACGGATCGTAACTGGGAGAGCTGGCACACGGAAGGGGGTGCTTTTCTGCGTCACGACCGCTTTTATCCGCTGGGTGGGAAAAAACTGTATATGGATTTGATGGTGGGTCGCAAGTGGATTCACGAGAGTTATGGAAATTTCCTTAAGTGGGACAGGGAAACCAGAAAGTACACGCGATACGGTAACAATCTGAGTTCCAATATTTATCATGGAACGATAGGATATCGTTTTTCAAATAAATGGAATATCTGGACAACCTATCATCATGAGCATAAGACCAGTAACGTTTTTAGTAAAGGGCAGCCAAGTTTTGTAAAAGACCTGAAAATGGGAATTGCCTGGAATCCTGATAAGCATAATGCATTTACGATTGTTCACCGCCGTAATCTTGATAGTAAGCCGCAGGATAGTAGTACGCGTACCCATGGGGATTATACAACAACATTTACATGGCGCCATCGTTTCTGTTGTGAAGTGCTTTCTGTTTCATATGAGAAACAGCATTATGGTAAGAAAAAGAACAAATGGACAGTTATGTTGGATTTACTGAATTGGTAATGCTAAAACGTAGTTTGTTTTTCAAATTATTGAAGTATGATAAAGTGGTGGTCGTGCATAGGAATTGAGTATACTGATGTGACGTTTTTGTGCGAACTGGTGGATCATGAATGAGATGAAAAGTTCTTCTTTTTTGGCAGCGAAAATACAGAACCTGCGCATTGCCGTCATCGGCGATGTGATGGTGGATCAGTATTTTTATGGGGAGGTTAAACGCATTTCCACGGAAGCGCCGGTGCCTGTCAACCGTGTAAAAAAGGTTGAGTCTTTACTGGGAGGGGCTGCGAACGTAGCCGCCAACCTTTCTAATTTAGGCTGTAACGTATTTGTGGGCGGTGTCACAGGAGATGACGATAATCGCAGAATTTTGGACGGCCTGCTTGCCAAGGATAAAATAGATTTTGGCGGTTTGGTGAAATCCAGACGCCGTTCTACTATAACCAAGATGCGCATCCTGGGAGCCAGTCAGCAGATGCTGCGGCTGGATTTTGAAGAAGTAGGGGACTTGTATCCGGA
Organism: Acidaminococcaceae bacterium; assembly: GCA_017443005.1. Taxonomy (GTDB): domain Bacteria; phylum Bacillota; class Negativicutes; order Acidaminococcales; family Acidaminococcaceae; genus Succiniclasticum. The sequence goes on along the minus strand of JAFSPK010000013.1, from coordinate 23,673 downwards.
AGAGGCGGATCAGATTAAACAGTGGCTGATGAATCTGATGGAAGAAGGACTGGACGGTATTGCTATGTCAGATTGTGCCACGGGCGTAGGCTCCGATGCCTTCTGCCAATGGGTGATCCGAATGGCGGAAGCGCGTCGAATTCCGGTGCTGGTAGATCCAAAAGGTCCCCGATGGGAAAAATATGAAGGGTGTTCTTTTATTACTCCGAACCTTAAGGAAATGTGCGAGGCGACCGGGCAGACGGTTCCCAATGAGGATGGTCCTGTATTACAAATCGCCCAAATGGCGCGTGAGCGCTATCACATCCGGAATGTGGTAGTGACCCGCAGTGAAAAAGGCATGACGCTGGTAGGAGAAAAACGGACAGTTATTCACTGTCCGGCTTCTGCGCTGGAAGTGTTTGATGTATCCGGCGCTGGGGATACAGCGGCGGCTGTTCTGATAGCAGCTGTTGCCGGGGGTCTTTCGCTGCCGGAGGCTGTATATATGGCGAACCGGGCAGCCGGTATTGTGGTTGGCAAGGTTGGCACATACCCTGTGCACCGGGACGAACTGCTGCAGGATCTTCTCAACGAAGAACGGAAACTGGGATATGGGTTCCGGCCTCTTTCCTGGAAAGAAATTGCAGATCTGGCGCAGATCTGGCACAAAAGTGGGGAAAAAATTGTCTTTACTAGCGGATGTTTTGACATTTTGCATGTGGATCACGTATCCTATTTAGAGAAGGCGGCTAAAATGGGAAAACATCTGATTGTGGGCCTGAACTCTGATGATTCGGTGAAGCGGATCAAGGGCAATTTCAGACCGTTGGTTCATGAACTGGATCGGGCCAGGGTTCTGTCTTCTCTTGCCTGTGTTGATGCGGTGGTCATTTTTCATGAAGATACACCTGCCAGGTTAATCAAACTGGTTCACCCGGATATCCTGGTAAAAGGCGGGGACTATCGTTCGGACCAGGTGGCAGTCCATGAATATGCCGACAAGGTAGAGTTTATTGAATTTGAAGAAGACTATTCTACTAAAAGGCTGGTAAATCAGATTGCCTGCCTGGTTCGGGAAGGGACGCTACGGTTTTGACCACTCCGTTACCCTGTGCCGGATGCCTGAAAATGCGTTGTAATCATTGGGACTGTATGAAATCGATAACGCCGGAAATGGTGTTTGAAGAATATAAGAAGAAAGTGAAGTGAAAGGCGTGGAATTAAACCGTAAAAAGATCCTGGTGACATTTCTGATGCACCTGGGCGATCTGACCCTGACCACGCCCTTTATACGGGCTCTGCGGGAAGCAGCGCCGGATTCCCATATCACAATGCTGGTGGACGAAAAGCTGAAGGACGTGGTGCTGCATAACCCCTGTCTGGATGAAGTGATCACCATTGATAAACACGGCAGGGACAACAGTATTCTGGCATTACTGAGCTGTGCGCATAATCTGGGAAAGATGCAGTTTGATATTCTGATCAACCTGCAACCGACCATACGTTGTTCTTTTATCTGTGTTATGACCAAAGTAGGAATGCGTACCGGTTGTACCCACTGCCTTCTCAAACCCTGGTTTGATGTACTGACGCCGCTGGACCGGAAAAAGCATGCGGCAGACATGTATCTGGATGTTCTGACACAGCTTGGCGTAAAAGAATTAAGTCACCGCGGTCTGGAAATCTTTCCGGGAAAAGAAAACAGGGCTTTTGCGGAAACATTCTGGAAGGAAAAGGGCGTACTTCCTTCTGATAAACTGGTGGGATTTAATATTGGCAGCGCAGTGGAAACGAAGCGCTGGGCGCCGGAACGGTTTGCGGAAGTGGCAGATACCCTGTCTGCCAGAGGATATAAGACAGTGTTTTTTGGCGGTACCATGGATGAAGACATGGTACAGGAAGCGGTCGGACATATGAAGACAAAGCCGGTGATTGCTACCGGGCAGCTTTCTATAGGGCAGTTGGCTGCCGCTATGCGTCGTTGCAGTCTGATTATTACCAATGACAGCGGTCCTATGCATGTAGCAATCAGCCAGCGTGTTCCCATTGTAGCTATGTACGGACCCAGCCATCCGGAGCTGTATGGGCCTTATACGAGGCTGGCTACTGTTGTAACGGCCCAGCCGCCCTGCCCCGGCTGCGCAGCCGGGATGAAACACCATTGTCGTGATGCAAAATACAATATGCGCTGTATGAAAGAACTGACAGTGAAGCAGGTGCTGGATGCCTGTGATAAATGGCTTTGTTAGGGAGGACTGCTGGTGCAGCCTAAAACGCAGATCAATGTAAGACAATTTAAGAGAGTCCTTATACTTTATAACCGCTATTCCGGTAAGCAGCTGTTTGCCAGTATGATGTCCCGCATCAATGAGGTTTATAAATTATTAAAACAGGAGTTGGCTGCAGAGATTAATCTGGTGGATGTAAAGCTTTTTGAACAGATGCTGGAAATTGCCAAAGAAGCTGCAGAAAAACAATATGACTGGGTCATTATTGCCGGAGGTGACGGAACCATCCGCGCCTTTGTGGAAGATATGCTGCGGCTGGATTATCGTCCGTACATCAGTGTGTTCCCGGCAGGAACGGTAAATCTGATAGCGAAAGAGATGTCTTTGCGGAATGAGCCGATTCGCTGGGTGTACCGTGCATTGAAAGGATATGTTTATCCCTTTTATACCGCCCGGGCCAATGGGAATCTGTTCCTGACTGTAGCGAGCGTCGGTTTTGATTCTCTGGTGGTAGATGGCGTAGGAGCCATGCAGAAACGTCTGCTGAATAAATTCGCCTATGTTTTGCAAAGCACACAGCTGGTTCGTCAGGAATTGGTATTCAGCAATTGGCGTTATTCGTTCCGGGTGCGCTTTGATGAGGAAGATGAGTGGCATACCGGTTCTTCTGTAATTGTAGGCAAAAGCCGGTACTATGCCGGACGCTACAATCTGTTTCAGGATGCCGCCCTGTCTTCGCCATATCTTCATGTGGCCGTCTTTCCGGGAAATAAACGGGCTGATATCTTGAAATATGCTTCCCTCATTGCGCTGGAGGGACTGGATATGGATAAGGGTATTTTATGTCGCAAAGCACGGAAAGTTGAGATTGAATCCGTTAATCTTGTGGATGATTTTCCGGTGGAACTGGATGGAGACGTAGTGGCATCTACACCGTTGACGCTGGAAATCATGGATGAATCGTTACGGTTCATTCCGTAAGTAAAATCAGGCAGGTATCCGTATGGATAGGAATCATAATGGAAGACGTATTGGCGTTCTGCTGTTTTTTATTATAATTGCAGGCGCCATTTACTTTTGGGAAGAGAATCATGCCCGGCTGCTTTTTGCAGGTATTTCCCCGTTTCCTGAAGACGATTACTGGCACACACTGGTTAATGCACTGTTGCGTGATGTATTGCTTCTGATTGCCGCAGGTCTGTTTTTTTTGCGCCGGAAACGGATACCGGACCGGGTGCAGCGCTATTTCCCAGCGGTAGTGCTGGGGGCGGCTTATTTGGGCTTTGCCTGGTATATGCAGCAAAAGCTTGCGCTGGATCCCTATTTTTTAACAACACTGGCCATCTTTGCAGGCCTGCTGAATAACATTGTATTGGTGATCCTGGCTGCAGTGTGGTACCATCACAATCCTTCCGGGTTGAATAAAGCTTTTTATTTTGCGGTATATTTTTTATGTGCGGTTGCCATACTGATGGATGTGGTTTATTTCTGGCAGACGTCCATGCATGTACAGGCGGTATTTTTCCGTAACTTTAACATCTATGCGATTCAGGGGGTCATGTCCTCTTTTTCCAAGACGCAGCTTAAGGAAATCGGAGGGTGTATTCTGGCTATCCTTCTGTTGTTCCGGGTAACGAAGCCCAGAAGACATAAACCCAATGTTGCCTGGGCGCTGCTGGCGGTGCTGGGATTCACGCTTCTTTTTAATCTGTTGTATTTTACCGGAAGCCAGTTGGGGCTGTACGCCTTACATGAATCCGGTTTCTGGAGCGAAGAGCAGATTGAAAAAAGCCGGCAGGAATACCGGGACATGCTGGTGACGCCAGTTGCTATGAATATAATAAGCAAGGCGGCATTTAACAAGGAAAAGGTGATTCAGGCTACCCAGCATAAGAAAAAGGAATTGACGGAAAAAGATAAAGAATGGATGTACAAACTGGGAGTTATGCGAAAACAGTCTTCCCAACCGTTGCCATCTCCGGCCTATGACCGGATTGTCATGCTGGTTCTGGAGTCGGTACACCGGGATTACATTCATTTTTATAATCAGGATATTCCGGCGGAGGCCACGCCGTATCTGGATTCTCTTATAAAGAGGTACCCGCGTATCGATAATTATTATTCTTCTGCCATACCTACTACGGAAGGCCTGAACGCTACCTTCCGTTCCCAGCTGTTATTTGACGGGGACGTGGAAGGCGCAGATAAACCTTCTCTTTTCCGGAGCATGCAGGCGAATGGCTTTGACGGTTACTTCCAGAGTGCTTCCAGCCGCTATTACAACAGTGAGTTCCGGCAGTATACGGAGCAGTTTGGCATGGCCCATTACGAAGCCAGAGAAGATTTGGAGAATGCCGGGTATTCCGGCGCTTCCGGCTGGGGGTTCCACAATGACGAGATGTACCGGCGGACATTGGAACAGCTGAAAAAACTGAAAGGGCAGAAGTTCTTTTATGTAACCAAAACGCTGGACATGCATCAGCCCTATCCGTTTTATGCTACCAAATGGGCTGATACGCCGGAGTCCTTCCGAAATAATCAAATCGTATCCATCCATGGGATGTACTGGGTTGACTGTACGCTGAAGGCATTTTTTAAAGCAGCAGAAGAAGCGGGGCTGATGGATGAACGAACTTTATTCATCATAACCAGCGACCACAATCCCCATTCTGGCGGGGAGTATACGGAGCTGGTCAAAAATGAAAAAGACAGGCTGAGCATCGCGCCGATTCCCCTTATTTTTGTTTCCAAAAACCTGGCCCCACTGGAAAATCTGGATAACAGTGCCTACAGTTCCCAGATTGATATAGCGCCGACCCTGTTGTGCCTGCAGGGCATTCAGCCGCCGCAGCGGTTTATCGGACGAAATCTGCTGCAGCAATATAAGGAACCGGACAGTGCGTTGGGCTTTTTTGGGGACAAAGCCTATTATTTCAGCCGGGATATGCAGTTTGTGGACAAGATTGACGAGCCCTATCCGCAACACGAATATGAAGATGCGCTGGCGAATTATGTCATGTACACATATTATGTGAGCGGATTGCCGGGCGACAAATTGCAGGAATAGAATCTGCAGGTTTGTGAAAGGCAGCGCAAAACCGTACACAATTGCTATTCCATGGATTTATTCGCCTGCGGCTTCGAAACTCGGGGCTGCGCCCCTCAGACAGTCTCGCCGCTGCGGCGAATTTCATCTCATGGAATAACGCAATTGTTCCCGATGTTTTGCTTCAGCCTTTTCCCAACCTGCAGATTCCAGTTTCTGCAAAACTGTTAAATGCATTACACAAATGCTTCTTGACGGAAATATCAAATGGGTTTACACTGACTGTATGTAAGCGTAATTAGTTACATGTAATTCATGATTTCATTTAATGGTTCAGGTGCAAGTATGAAAACGAATTCTGTGTTTGCGGCAAATTATGTTTTTTCCTTTGGCTATAGCTATTATTACGGCTATGGCTATTTTGCGTGGAAAAAACAGAAGAAAGCATAGAATCGTAAACAGAAAAGGCCGGCGAAGAGACTTCAAAGGCTGCCAACCAAATGCAGGCGGGCTCTTTTACGAGCCCGCTTTTTTAGTATAAAAAAGATGTAAAAATCAACCCGTTTGCCTTCTAAAGATTAAAAGAGATGCGCAGGCATAGAAAAGAAAAGTAATGATATTAATTAAAAATTATCATATATCATTTTAAAAAGGAGAGTGCGTTTACCATGATTATCGTAATGAAACCCAATGCCCCCATTGAAGAAAGAAATAAGATTATTGCCGGTCTGGAAGCAAAAGGTTTTAAGATTGACCTGAGTACCGGTAATCAGGCTGCCATTTTAGGTGTTGTAGGCGATACCAGCACTCTCAATCCACATGATATTATGGTCAATGACTGGATTGAGAAAGTTCTGCGGGTTCAGGAACCTTTTAAACGGGCGAACCGGGCCTTCCATCCCGATGACAGTGTCATTGATGTAGGCGGAGTGAAAATCGGCGGGAGACAGATGCAGGTCATCGCAGGTCCCTGCAGTGTAGAAACCCGGGAGCAAATCATTGGTGTCGCTAAATCAGTGAAAATGGCAGGGGCACACCTGATGCGTGGCGGCGCTTTCAAACCGCGTACTTCTCCGTATTCGTTCCAGGGCATGGGGATGCCCGGACTGGAGCTGCTGAAAGAAGCAAAGGCAGAAACCGGTTTGCCTATCGTTACGGAAATCATGAGCGCCGATGTGTTGGATAAGTTTGTGGAAGATGTAGACCTGATCCAGGTGGGCGCGCGCAATATGCAGAATTATTCCCTGTTAAAAGAATTGGGCAGGACGAACAAACCGATTTTGCTGAAACGCGGGTTAGCCGCTACGGTTCAGGAATGGATCATGAGCGCGGAATATATCATGGCGGAAGGCAATACCAATGTCATCCTGTGCGAACGGGGCATCCGCACCTATGAGACCTACACTCGCAACACGTTGGACCTAAGTGCCGTTTGCGCGGCAAAGAAACTGAGCCATCTGCCGGTTATCGTGGATCCCAGTCATGCAGCGGGCCTGTGGTGGATGGTGCCGGCCCTGGCCAAGGCAGCGGTTGCGGTGGGCGCAGACGGACTGATCATCGAGGTACATAACGATCCGGAAAAGGCATTGTGCGATGGGGCACAGTCATTGAAACCGGAACGTTTTGCAGAGCTGATGGGCGAGCTGAAAGGCATTGCCCGCATTATCGGGCGGGATTTGTAAGAGGCAGCAAGCTTCGATACCCTGTGTTGCAAAGAAATAATGTGAAACAAGTAGTATTAGTTTCAGTTGTTATTGCAGGAGAATAAGGCGAACATGATTAAACAGTATCAGGAAAAACCGTTACGAGACTTAACCTTTGCCATTGTGGGACTGGGACTCATTGGCGGTTCCTATGCAAAAGCGCTGCGCAATATAAAAGTCAGGAAGATTCTTGGCATGGATATCAGTCATGGCATTGCCCGGGCCTGCCTGAACGCCAATATGATTGATGAAGTGATAGAAGCAGATGGCAGTAACCTGAAAGAAGCGGACGTGATTATCTGCAGTGTGTATCCGGAAGCTATCGTGGGTTTTGTGCGGCAGAATGTGCAGAATTTTGCGGAAGGCATGCTGATGACGGACGCCACCGGCGTCAAGGGAACAATGCCGCATGATATTCAGGCACTGCTGCCGGAAAGCTGTGAGTTTATATCCGGTCATCCCATGGCGGGGCGGCAGGGCAGCGGCCTAGGCATGTCGGATGCCGCCATCTTTAACAATTCCAATTATATTATCGTGCCTACGGAAAAGAATTCACCGGAAGCAGTCCGTTGGCTGGAAGAGTTTGCAAAAGCTCTTGGCTGTGCCCGTTCGGTAAAGGTCTCCACGGAAGACCATGATAAAATCATTGCGTATACCAGTGACTTGCCTCATATTACAGCAGTGGCGCTGGTGAACAGCGCATCCTATAATGAAAACACACAGTACTTCATTGCAGGCGGATTCCGGGATGCTACCCGGGTCGCGGATATTAATCCGGACCTGTGGAGCGATTTGTTCCTGTCTAACCGGGCCAATGTGATTGCAGAGATTGAAAATTACCAGAAGCAGCTGGAACGCTGGAAAAAGGCGATTGAGGATAATGACAGGGAAACGCTGAAGGAAATTATGCGGGAAGCCGGACCCAGAAGAAGACAACTGTACTGATCATATCAGCTTTTAAAGAATCATCGGATGAGGTATAATATAGCCTGACAGGTTTAAGGGAGATTATATGCGAAACGTGCATGTGGAGTTAGGATCAAAAAGTTATGATATAGTAATTGATAGAGGGCTGCTGCCTCACGTTGGCAGCAGAATTAAAACGCTTCTTCCCAAAGCAGAAAAAGTAGCAGTCATTACGGACAGTAACGTAGGGCCGCTGTATGCTTCGCTGTTGCGGGAATCTTTGGAAAACGCAGGCTTCTCTGTTGCGGTACTTACCTTTACAGCCGGAGAAGCAAGCAAAAACCTGCAAACACTGGGAACCCTGTACGACGGTCTGGCAGCAGCCGGCCTGACCCGCAGTGACGCGTTGATTGCTTTGGGCGGCGGTGTGACCGGTGACATGGGCGGTCTGGCGGCGGCGACCTTTTTGCGGGGCATATCCTTTATCCAGATTCCTACATCCCTTCTGGCTACGGTAGACAGCAGCGTGGGCGGAAAGGTTGCCGTTGATTTATCCGGCGGTAAAAACCTGGTGGGTGCTTTTTACCAGCCTAAGGCAGTCTTTATTGATCCGGACTTGTTGAAAACGCTGCCGGTACGTTACCTTCATGACGGGCTGGCGGAAGTGATAAAATATGGCTGCATCATGGACAAAGAGTTGTTTGTGATGCTGGAGAAGATACAAAGCGATGAGGAGCTGCTGACGCATGTAGACGAGATTATAGAAATATGCTGCAACATAAAGGCCCGTATTGTGGAGCATGACGAGTTCGACACGGGGGAACGGATGCTGCTGAACTTCGGGCACACTCTGGGCCACGCGGTGGAAAAGACATTTTGTTTTGACAGATACAGCCATGGAGAAGGCGTAGGTATCGGGATGGTGCTGCTGACACGTCAGTCTGAAGAACTCGGGCTGACAGAACGGGGCACTGCTGACCGGATTGCTGCGTTACTGCAGAAATTCCAGCTTCCAATTGCTGTGGATATGCGACGGGATGATTTCCTGCAAGCCATTGCGTTGGACAAGAAAAAGCGCGGTTCACATCTGACTCTGATTCTGCTGAAAGAAATCGGGGATAGTTTCCTGCAAAACGTTGCGTTCCATGAATTGACCCGGTATCTTCCGTAAGAAAAGAAGCATGGAATACCTGTTGTACTGTTGTACCGGCTTAGGCAAGTACATGAAGGCTTTTAATGTTACAGTTCGGTACGTGATGTGCTGGTCGGTCTGTGCTTCCTAAGGTTAAAATTTTATTCTATGAGATAGTTAGAACAAAAGGTATTAAGAAAATTTGAAAAGGATTGGTTATGACGATTTATAAAATTACCCCCCAGTTTATTAACGGCAGCGTGCCGGTTCCGTCTTCCAAAAGCATGGGGCACCGTATGTGCATCTGTGCGGGACTGTCCGGCCATAATTGTATAGTGGACAATATAGCTATTTCCAAAGATATCGAAGCGACCAACCGTTGCCTGGAAGGGCTGGGCGTCACAATTACAGAAGTGGCTTCCCGGCATGAAGGGCGCACTGCATTTCAGTTCCACTGGCTTCACAAGTTCTCGTTAGGGCCGGTTACTGTCGATTGTGGGGAATCCGGTTCTACGCTGCGTTTTTTTATCCCGTTAGGCGCTCTGTGCAACAGGCCGTTTACGTTTAAGGGCCAGGGGAAACTGGTTTCGCGGCCTCTGCAGCCGTATTATGATATATTTGATAAACAGGAACTGCGTTATTATACCGCTGAAAACGGACAACTGCCTTTAACAGTATACGGCAGGCTGAAACCGGGAGCTTATGTACTGCCGGGAGATGTGAGTTCCCAGTTCGTTTCCGGATTGTTATTCGCGTTGCCGTTGCTGCCGGATGACTCCACGCTGAAGATTCTGCCTCCGTTAGAATCATCCAGTTACATTGAACTGACCTTGAGCAGTCTGCAAATGTTTGGCATAAACATAGAGCGTAAAAATCGGTTCTATTACAAAATATACGGCAAGCAGACTTACCGTGCGCCGTCGGAACGTGTGCAGGTGGAGGGAGACTGGTCCCAGGCGGCGTTCTGGCTGGTGGCTGGCACAATCGGAAGTGGGGAAAAAGTACGCTGTAAAGGATTGAACAGAGATTCTCTTCAGGGAGACAGGGCGATTCTGACAATATTGCGCAGAATGGGCGCAAAATTTATAGTACGGAAGGACATGATTACCGTTCTCCCGGCCCGGCTGCACGGTTGTGAAATTGATGCGTCGGACTGTCCGGACCTGGTACCGGTCCTGTCGGTAGCAGCGGCAGTGGCTGAAGGAACTACCCACATCATCCATGCGGGACGGCTTCGAATTAAAGAATGCGACCGTCTGGCTGCTATGCACTCGGAACTGACGAAACTGGGAGCGGACATTACAGAAGAACCGGAAGGTCTGCTGATTAAAGGCAAGCCGGAAGGATTGAAAGGCGGAGCGGTTGTGGATGCCTGGAACGACCACCGGATTGCCATGAGCATGGCTGTTGCCGCACTGGCGTGTAAAGAACCGGTTACCCTGACAGGAGGCGAAAGCGTCAGCAAATCCTATCCGGAATTCTGGAACGATTATGCTTCCGTGGGAGGTAAAGCGGAAGAGTTGAGGTGACGTAAAGAAATGAGTGCAACCTTTGGACGCAACTTGCGTATGACAATCTTCGGGGAATCCCACGGCAAGGGAATCGGTCTGGTGCTGGACGGTCTGCCGCCGGGGACACCGATAGAGGAAGAGTTTATCAAAGAAGAAATGGCGCGGCGGGCTCCGGGGAAGAATCAGATGAGCACCCAGCGCCAGGAAAAAGATGCTTTCATCATAGAAAGCGGTGTGTTTGAGGGCAAGGCAACGGGGACTCCTCTGTGTGTGCTGATTCCTAACAGTGACCAGCATTCCAAAGATTACAGTCTTCTGAAAGATGTGATGCGTCCCGGACATGCGGATTATGCCGGCAAGGTTCGCTATAAAGGCTTTAATGATTACCGGGGCGGCGGGCATTTTTCCGGTCGTCTCACAGCACCGCTGGTGTTTACCGGCGCCGTAGCCAAGACCGTGCTGGCACAAAAGGGCATCGTCGTGGGCGCTCATGTTGCCCGTATCGGAAAGATTACAGATGATTTGTTTAATCCGTTGGGTGAAATGGCAGAACGGTTGCAGGCGTTGCGTAAATTTACCCTGCCTGTGCTGGATGACGGCAAAGCTTCTCTTATGGAAGCAGAAATCCTGGCTGCCCGGGAGCAGATGGACAGCGTGGGCGGCATTGTGGAAGTGATGGCTGCAGGGATGCCCCCTGGCGTCGGAGATCCTTTTTTTGATTCACTGGAAAGCCGCCTGAGCCATGCACTGTTTTCCGTTCCGGCAGTAAAAGGCATAGAATTCGGCGCAGGCTTTGCTTTGGCGGCACGGAAAGGCAGCGAGGCCAACGACCCGATGACGTTTGACAAAGGAAAGGTCAGAACGACCCGCAACAATAATGGGGGCATAACCGGAGGCATCACCAATGGAATGCCTGTCCTGTTCCGTGTAGCCATCAAGCCTACACCGTCCATCGGTCAGCCCCAGCAGACTGTGAACGTGACGGAAGGCAAAGATACGATTCTGGAAGTTAAAGGACGGCACGACCCCTGCATCGTTCCCAGAGCTGTTCCGGTAATCGAAGCGGTTACTGCGTGGGTGTTGCTGGACATGTTGTTGGACTGATACTGTAAAAATCAGTTAAAAAGATTTGAGTTTTGTTTATCTCAGTGTGGTAGTAATATGTTTGCTGCTAAGGCAGAACGCATAATGAAAGGATGACGAACGTGGCGGAACCGGATTTAACAAAACTGCGACAGGAAATCGACCGGCTGGACGCAATCCTGACCGATACGCTGGAAAAACGGATGGACGTGGTGCAGCAGGTTGCCGCGTATAAAGATGCCCGTAATATGCAGGTGCTGAACCGGGAGAGAGAAGAGCAGGTCATTGCCAAAGTAGTGGGAATGCTGAAAAATCCTGCCTATGCCCCGCATATGAAACAGATTATGGAAAAGATTATGGAGACCAGCCGTAATCTGCAGATTGACATATTGGCGGCGAATATTAAACAGAAAGAGAAAAACGCCGACCCGATCCGTGTCGGATATCAGGGAGTGAAAGGTTCTTTCAGCCATCAGGCGCTGGAAGACTACTTTGCGGACATTGCTAAAGTGGAGATGAATTTTGTCCATTTTGAGGATGTAGTGACAGCAGTTAAGAATCACGAAATCAAATACGGCGTACTGCCCATTGAGAACTCTTCCACTGGAGGCATCACGGAAGTGTATGACCTGGTGCGAAAGTATGACTGTCATATCGTCGGGGAAAAGATCATCAAGGTAGATCAGAACCTGTTGGGCCTTCCCGGTGCCAGCATCGATAATCTGAAACAGGTCTATTCCCATCCCCAGGGGCTGGAACAGAGCAGAGAATTTTTCAGAAAGCATCCTGCAATTGAACTGATTCCGTTCTTCAATACGGCCCGCAGCGCCCAGATGGTCAGCGAGAGCGGCGATCCGGAAAAAGGCGCAGTGGCTTCCCGGCAGGCGGCCAAGTTGTATGGGCTGGAGATCCTGGCGGCTAATATCAATTACAATTCGGCGAATCGCACGCGGTTCATCATCATCGCCGATCAGCCGGAGCACCGGCCGGACGCGGACAAGATTACCGTGGTCATTGCTACACAGCATGAACCGGGTTCCCTGTACAAAGTGCTGCAGCATTTCTATAAAGGCGGCCTGAATATGCTGAACCTGGAATCCCGTCCTATGGAAGGGCGTTCCTGGGAGTATTTCTTCCACATTGACCTGACGGGCAATTTATCAGACCCCAAAGTGCGGCAGGGGTTACAGGACGTGGCGGAATACAGTGCTTACTGCAAAATTTTGGGTAACTACGTAGCCGATGGGGAGAAAGCATAAATGAAATATGGGTTGTTAGGAGCAAGGCTGGGACACAGCCTGTCGCCGCAGATTCATCAGGAAGTATTCCGCCAACTGGGCATTGAAGCGACTTACGAACTGATTGAAGTGCCAACGGAAAAACTGGCGGATAAAGTAGCGGAGCTGCGGAAAAATTACAGGGGACTGAACGTGACCATACCTCACAAGGTAGCGGTAATGGCCAGTCTGGACTATATTGCAGCCGAGGCCGGGGCTATCGGCGCAGTAAACACGATTTTGTTTAAAGACGGCAGGGCTTCAGGTTTTAATACGGATTATTTCGGCTTTGCCCGGCTGCTTGAACATAATGGACTGGTGCCCGAAGGAAAAGATGTCTGTGTGCTGGGAACCGGTGGGGCCAGCCGGGCGATTCTTCAGTGCGTTAAGGATATGCGGGCCCAAAGCATCACGGTGATTTCCCGGGTAATCGAAAACGCTCCGGAAGATATACGGGCGCATTATACGGTAAAAACCTATGAAGATTTGAAGACACTGGATGGCGATTTGCTGATCAACTGTACGCCGGTCGGGATGTTTCCGAATGTGGAGGCTTCGCCTGTGGACGGTGCGGTCATGGAACACTTTGCGGCGGCAGTGGATATTATCTATAATCCGGCAGAAACAAAATTGATGAAGCTGGCGCGGCAGCAGGGAAAGCCGGCAGTAAACGGACTGTTCATGCTGGTTGCCCAGGCGGTAGCGGCAGATGAAATCTGGCTGGAGCGTAAGCTGGACGCCGGATTAATAGCGGGCGTGACAGATACGATTGCAACATTGTTATAGTTTCTAAAGAGTATGCGGCGCCAGCGTTGACAATACCTGAAATTTTTGTTTGTACATAATTGGTGGAAGTAATGAAAAATATAGTGCTGATTGGTATGCCCGGCTGCGGGAAGAGTACGCTGGGGCGTTGTTTGGCGGAAAGGCTGGGCAGAGATTTTATTGACGCCGATCCGGAAATTGAAAAGGATGCCGGAAAGACCATACCGGAATTGTTTGCGATAAGCGAGGACTGCTTTCGCAGACAGGAAACCCTGACAACGAAGCGTCTGGCTACGCTGCAGAATAAGGTGCTGGCCATGGGGGGCGGCGTAGTTTTACGGCAGGAAAACATAAGCAGCTTAAAAGAAAACGGGTTGGTCATATTTTTGGATCGTTCTCCGGAAGATATCATCGGTGACGTGGATACAAAAACAAGACCCCTGCTGGCAGCAGGGCGGCAACGAATCTATGATTTGTATGCGCAGCGGGAAGCATTGTACCGTGCGGCAGCAGACGTGACGGTGCGGAACAAGGGCAGTCTGAGAGATGTACTGGCCGCATTGGCGGAAGCGGCAAAGAAAGCGGAATTATAAAATAGAAAAGGATGTGCGACTATGAAGAAAATTTTAGTGCTGAACGGACCTAATATCAATATGCTGGGCGTTCGGGAAACCGGTGTATACGGAACGGCAACCTATGAAGACCTGTGTGAAATGATTCGCAAGAAAGCAGAAGAATTGCATATCGCAGTAGAAATTAAACAAAGTAATTCCGAAGGGGAACTGGTAGACTGGATTCAAATCTGCTATAATAAAACAGATGGCATTATTATTAATCCCGGCGCCTATACCCACTACAGTGTGGCAGTTTTGGACGCACTGAAAGCCGTAAACATCCCTGCAGTGGAAGTTCACATCAGTAACATCCACCAGCGGGAAGAATTCCGTCATCGCTGTGTTACTACGGCCGGCTGTACCGGGCAGATCTGCGGATTAGGATTGCAGGGCTATTTGCTGGCGCTGGAGTATCTGGCCGGGAAGTAAGCAATTTGGAGCTGTGTGTTTTTGGCTGTAAGTTCATAAATTTATTTTTTTACTTGCATTTTTTCTCTGTTGTCTGTATAATAATTTAAGGTAAGGGAGAAAACCATGTGCCACGTGAGCGCATGGGGTTCGCCCTTTTTTTGTTAGCATGTTGCAAAGTTAAATTCACAATGATAAAATGTGAAGAAAGTAATAAATGCGCATGGGTATGTGTCTGCCTGTGCCGGATACATTGCCGCAACAAGGAAGAGAGCTGATTATAACTTATGTATATTCTTTACAATATTTTAATCATTCTGGCGTTTATTATCATAGTGCTTCCGTATTTTCTCTACCGGCTGGTCAAGGAAAAAGGTTTTGGAAACCGCTTCCGGCAAAACATGGGGTTGGTTCGCAGGGAAGAAATTGCTCCTGTAGCGGATACTAACTGCATCTGGCTTCACGGTGCGTCAGTAGGAGAAATGGTGGCCATCAGTCCCCTGGTAAAAGAAATCAAAAAAATAATGCCGGAGCGGAAAGTGTTGGTTTCCGCCGTTACGGTAGGCGGTTACGATATGGCCAGGCAGATTATGCCGGAAGCAGATGCCATCATCAACTTTCCTCTGGATCTGCCCTTTGTGGCGTCATCCATGGTGAGTCGTATCCGCCCGGGCATCTTTATAATGGTAGAAACGGAATTATGGCCTAATTTCCTGCGGGCCATCCGGAAACGGAATATCCCCGCGATGATGATGAATGGCCGTATCTCGGAAAAATCCGCTAAAAATTACCGGTATCTGTCCGGTCTTCTGCGTGATATGCTGAACACCATAAACCTCTTCTGCATGCAGTCCAGTATTGATGCCAAATATATAACCCAACTGGGTGCGGATCCTGAAAAAATCATTGTCACCGGCAACACGAAATTTGACCAGACCTACGCGGAGGTTTCCCCGGAAGATCTGGCAACCTATAAAACAGAACTGGGGCTGGGGGAAGATGACTATCCTGTCATTGTGGCAGGTTCCACCCACCGTACGGAAGAGGAAGCTGTGCTGACTTCCTTTACTGCCCTGCGTAAGAAATATCCCCATGCTCGTTTGGTCATTGCGCCCCGCAAGCTGAACCGGATTGAAGAAATTAAAAAGGTAAATGCCAAGTTTGGTTATGCGATGGCGTTCCGTTCCGAATTGAAGGATATAGAAGGGCGGCGGCCGGAATTCCCGGTCATTCTGCTTGATACCATTGGTGAACTGGGCCGCATATATGCCATAGGGGATATTGTATTTGTCGGCGGCAGCCTGGTGCATTACGGTGGCCACAATGTACTGGAACCGGCGGCTCATGCCAAACCCATTCTGGTGGGCCCCAGCATGGAAGATTTTAAAGACTCGTTCTCCTTGTTAAGCAAGGCAGGAGCCTGTCGTATGGTATCCGATACAGCTGGCCTGACAGAAGCGTTTTTGGAAATTGCCGACGACGATGTCCTGCGTAAAAAAATGGGAGATGCTTCCATCCAGATCATACGGGAGAATCGCGGCGCCGCCCTGAAGACCATACATTATCTGACAGATCTTTTGAAGCAGAAAGATTTGGCGGGGAAGTAATAGTAGCAAAAACAGCATCCGGCAGCGTATAAGCAAAATATAGGAAATGATTGCGTCATTCCATGAGATTAATGTGCCGTCATGGCGAGACTGTTTGAGGGCCGAAGCCCGAGTTTCGAAGCCATAGGCACATAAATCCATGGAATAGCAATCATTGACGTTTTTGCTTATACGCTGCCGGATGCTGTTTTTGTTTCAAATTTTACAAAACTTCCATTTGACTTTTTGTGAGGAAACGCCTATAATCTCTTTTATAAAAGCAAAATGCAACTTTATGAAAGAGAAAAGTAAATCTCAGACTGTTGCAGAGAGACGGTGGGCAGTGCGAACCGTCCTGTCGAAGATCGAATTCCGCTCTGGAGAAGGCAGGGGTTGCAACCTGTCCGGTTCCGGCCGATATCCCGGGAATGAGGCTGTAACGTTTATAATGAGAACAGGCATCTTGCGCAAAACGCAGATGATCCGGCTTTTAGGAAAGGTTACAGTGAACTAAGGTGGCACCACGCGAGCTCATATGACATACGAACTCCCGTCCTTATGAAAGGACGGGAGTTTTTTAATTGCTTTTGCTTCGGTCCTTATCGGCAGCCAACGAGATTGCCATGTACTGCCTAAAGAAAAGGAGGAAAATGAAAATGAAAAAAATTATTGTGACGGAAAAAATTTCGGACAAGGGTGTTGCGTTGTTAAAGGCGCAGAAAGATCTGCAGGTTGATGTGGAGATGAATCTCTCCCGGGAAGAACTGTTGAAACGGATCCCTGAATACGATGCCATCATTGTCCGCAGCGTAACGAAAATCAATGAAGAGTTTTATGAACATGCGACCAATCTGAAGGTTGTAGGCCGTGCCGGTAACGGTGTGGATAACATCCAGATGGAAGGCGCTACAAAGCGGGGCATCATTGTCGTAAATACACCGGAATCCAATATCGTTTCCGCTGCCGAGCACACCATCGGTCTGATGCTGTCTTCCTGCCGCAATACGGTAAAAGCTCATAAGATGATTGAAAGCCGCGTCTGGAACCGTGACGGCCTGAAAGGCATGGAACTGATGGGAAAAACTCTGGGCATTATCGGTCTGGGCCGCATCGGCGGTCTGGTTACCACCCGCATGCAGGCCTTTGGCATGAAGGTCATTGCTTACGATCCGTACATTGCGGATGCCCGGTTCAAAAAATACAATGTTAAGAAATGCGAAACGCTGGACGAACTGCTGAAGGAATCCGACGTAATCACCATTCATACTCCGAAAACCGAAGAGACTATGAATATGATTACCTATAAAGACTGGCAGAAATGCAAGAAGGGCGTTCGCGTGGTAAACTGCGCCCGCGGCGGTCTGTACAATGAACAGGATCTGGCAAAAGCGATCCGCGAGGGTCTGGTGGCCAGCGCCGGTATCGACGTGCTGGTAGACGAACCAAAGCCCATCTCTCCGCTGATTGATCTGCCCCAGTGCGTGCTGACTCCCCATCTGGGCGCTGACACACAGGAAGCGCAGGACAACGTAGGTATCGCCATTGCAGAAGAAGTGATTGCTGCGCTGCGGGGCGAAATGGTACCCAATGCCGTAAATCTGCCGGCGTTGCAGGCTGGCGAACTGGATACAGTGAAAAAGTTCATGGCGCTGGGCGAAGACCTGGGCAAACTGTATTATCAGCTGGAGCATAACGCAGTAGAAAAGGTAGAGGTAATCTACAGCGGCGCCCTGGCAGAAATCGAAACCGATATGGTGACCCGTGCCGTACTGAAAGGGCTGTTTGAGCCTGTTCTGAAAGAACGCGTAAACTATGTCAATGCGGAACTGACGGCGGAAGGCCGCGGCGTGGAAGTGATTGAAAGCAAGGAAAACAGTCCGGTGAACCTGCTGACGGTAAAAGTACACACAAAGAAAGGTACCTTTACAGCGGCCGGCAATGTGAATCCGGAAGGGGAAGTCCGCATCAAAGATATCAACGGCTACCAGTTTGACATTGAACCCGCTGCTTTCATGCTGGCTGTCAATAATGAAGATAAGCCCGGCATGATCGGTCAGATCGGTACGCTTCTGGGTGCTTCCAAAGTTAACATCGCTACCATGCAGGTAAGCCGCAACCAGCAGAACGGCGTGGCTATGATGTTCCTGACCGTGGACAGCGAGGTTGGCAAGGAAACCCTGAAGCTGTTGCAGGGCTTGGACGGCATTACGAAAGTTCAGCTGATTAAAATCTGATTTACATCATACTATCTTAAGGGGAAACGTGGAAATCTGCGTTTCCTCTTTTTTAATCAGCGTCTCCTAAAGTATTTTCTTTTTGGCATAGATTTTTCCGTGACTGTTTTGTTATAATGATTATAGACTGGGTATAAGATAAGGAAAACAAGACTGGTAAAAGATGAGACAAACATGATTGAGGGGGAGGTTTGCCATGTCATCTGATAAACAGCTGCATAAAGACAAAGATTTCAGTTTTGAGTCGGTTCCGTTATATGCAAGAAAATCCTTTTGGTCCATGTTTTTTATCATGCTGGGTTTCACGTTCTTTTCAGCCAGCATGTCGGTAGGCGCCACTATGGGCAACGGTCTGGACCTTTCTGAATTTATCTTTTCTGTCCTTTCCGGTGACATTATTCTTGCTGTGTACACTGGCATTTTAGGATATATCGGCTGCGGCACTGGTCTTTCATTTGACTTACTGGCCCGGCGTTCCTTTGGTGTGGCAGGTTCCCGCCTTCCGTCCCTGTTGATCAGTCTGACGCAGATTGGCTGGTTCGGCGTAGGGGTTGCCATGTTTGCGTTTCCCGCTGCGGAAGTGCTCCATGTAAACCCGTTACTGCTGATTGCTGCCGGAGGTTTCTGTATGACCGCTTCTGCGTACTTTGGCATACGGGGCATGGAAATTGTCAGCTATGTTTCCGTTCCGCTGATCCTTGTTCTGGGAACATACTCAATGGTTACGGCCACTCATGCCGGCGGCGGGCTTGCGGCAGTGTTTGCCAGAAGTGTAGGCGGTATCACTGTGTTTAACGCCATTGGGATGGTGGTGGGTTCTTTTGTCAGCGGCGGAACGACGACACCGAACTTTACCCGTTTTGCCAAAGGTAAAAAAACCGCTGTGTTTACTACGGTTGTTGCGTTTCTGATCGGTAACTCGCTGATGTTTGCTTTCGGAGCAGTAGGCGGAGCCTTTACCGGGAAAGATGATATTTTTTATGTAATGATGGCTCAGGGACTTCTGCTGCCTGCCCTTGTTGTGCTGGGCGCCAACATCTGGACGACGAATGACAATGCGCTGTACAGCGGGGGGCTCAGTCTTTCGAATATAACAGGGATCCGCAAGCGTCCTTTGGTAATCGTAAGCGGTGTGATTGGCACGTTAGCCTCCGTCTATCTTTACAATAACTTTGTGAGCTGGCTCAGCTTTTTAAATGCAACGCTGCCGCCGATAGGCGCCATCATTATCTTTGACTATTTTGGGCATCCGAAGCATTACGAAGAAGGGGCAGAAGCGGCCCCGGGCGTTCATTGGGGTGCAGTGGTTGGCGTCATTGCCGGCGCGCTGACCGGGAATTTTCTCCATGCCGGTATTGCCAGTATCAATGCCATGATTGTGGGATGTTTCTGCTATCTTGTGTATGATAAGGCTGCAGGCCGCTGATGTGATTTGATAAAACAGGAGACTGCCATGCTGTTTACCAATGCGTGTATTGAAAATAAAACGAAACTACAGGATATCAGGGTTAAAAACGGTTTGTTTGCGGAAATCGGAACAAAGCTGCTGCCGGAAGCAGGAGAAAATGTGACGGACCTGCAGGGCAGGCTGGTTCTTCCTCCGCTTATTGAATCCCATGTCCATCTGGATACCTGCCTGACTGCGGGTGATCCGGTCTGGAACCGGTCCGGGACGCTGTTCGAAGGTATCGAATGCTGGACGAAACGGAAAAGTAAGCTGAACAAGGCCGATATACGGGAGCGGGTCAGCCGCGCGGTTCGCATGTATGCGGATCACGGAGTCCAGTATATACGTACCCATGTCGACGTGACCGACCCTTCGTTGCTGGCTTTGGAAACCATACTGGAACTCAGGGAAGAGCTGAAAGACTTTATGGAAATCCAGGTAGTGGCCTTTCCCCAGGAAGGTATCCTCAGTTATCCCAACGGCAGGCAGCTGATGCAGGATGCTGTGCGTATGGGGGCAGATGCGGTGGGGGCCATTCCTCATTTTGAATTTACCCGGGAATACAGTGTGGAATCTCTTAATTTTGCTTTACATCTGGCTGCGGAGCATGAACTTCTGGTGGATGTGCACTGTGATGAAATTGATGATGAAGCATCCCGGGGACTGGAAACACTGGCTGCCCGTGCGTTGGAACTGGGGCTGTATGACAGTGTTACGGCCAGCCATACCACTGCCATGCATTCGTATAACAACGCCTATGTGCTGCGGCTGATGCGGCTGCTGAAAATGAGCCGTATCAATTTTGTGGCAAATCCCCTGGTAAATACGCATTTGCAGGGAAGGGCAGACACGTATCCGAAACGTCGGGGCGTTACCCGCGTAAAAGAACTGTTGTCGGAAGGCGTCAATGTTTCCTTTGGGCACGATGATATCTGTGATCCCTGGTATCCGATGGGAAACGGCAATTTGCGGGACGTAGTGTTCATGGGACTGCATGTGTGTCAGATGATGGGCTATCAGGATATTATGGACAGTTACCGGTTTATTACGACCAACGCAGCGAGAACGCTGCATGTGCTTGACCGTTATGGAATTGAACCTGGGAAACCGGGCAGCTTTATCGTGCTGGACGCCAAAAATTATTACGAGGCGCTGAATTTTAATTCGCCGGTACTTCTTTCATTTAAAAATGGAAACTGCATAAGAAAGTTGCATAGCAGCGAATGCAACATTGTCTCTGGCAGGTGATACTATTTCTTACTGTCTTTATATATCGTAAAATTTGATTCACAGGATTTTTATAAAATGTTATAATAAAATATAATTTTAGTTCATCCCTTTTTTTGTCAATGATGTTTTCTAATTTATAAGGAGGTTCTTTTATATGGATGCAAATGCTAACGAGAAAATTTTGGCTAAAGACGTAATGAAAACCGAGATTATTTCCGTGTCGCCGGAAACAACGGTCAAGGAAGTTGCGCGTCTTATGATTGAAAATAAAATTTCTGCCTTTCCTGTGGTAAATAAGTATAATGAAATTGTGGGTGTAATTAGTGAAAACGATTTAATCAGTAAAATCGTTAAACCCCATGAACCGGGGCTCATGACATACCTGTTCCATGCAGCTCTTGCTTCAAGCAATGAAGTGCTGGAATATCGCAAGGCGATGGCCCGCTGGAATGCGCAAACCGCGGAGGACGCCATGACGTCTCCCGCTATTTGTGTAAGTCCTGACGATACGATTGAAAAAGTTGGCAAGGTAATGCTTGATGATAAGGTGAAACGCGTTTTTGTAGCGGAAGAAGGACATCTTCTGGGAGTCATCAGCCGTTCCGTATTTGTGGAACTGCTTTTGCGGGATTAACATTGTGTAATTGAAATACCGGGATGAGGCAGTTTTAACCTGAGAAACGGAAAAAGACATAGTACTATAATTCGGACCAGGCATTGTATTTGTCAGATACAATAGTTAAGGACCCGGCCTGGGAAACGGAGGTAATCATGCAGGATGGAACATTGGAAAAACTATTTCATCTGCGGGAGAATGGCACCACGGTAAAAACAGAAATCATGGCCGGTATCACTACATTTATGACCATGGCTTATATTCTGGCTGTTAACCCGTCGATTCTGAGTGTGACAGGCATGGATAAGGGAGCGCTGCTGACGGTTACGGCGCTGGCTTCCTGCTTTGCGACGCTGCTGATGGCAGCTTTCGCCAACTATCCCTTTGCGCTATCTGCGGGTATGGGGTTGAATGCCTTCTTTGCTTTTACAGTAGTAAAACAGATGGGGTATTCCTGGGAGATGGCCCTGGCTGCCGTCTGTGTGGAAGGCCTTATCTTTATTGTCCTGTCTCTGACTAATATCCGGCAGGCGGTGTTTGACGTTATTCCTCTCAGCCTGAAACGGGCTGTATCTGTGGGTATCGGTTTGTTTATCGCCCTGATCGGCCTGTTCAATGCACAGATTATTGTAGGTAATCCGGCGACAAAAATCGCCTTGTTTAACTTTAAACAGTCTATGGCGGGCGGAACCTTTCATACAGTGGGTATTACGGTACTGCTGGCAATTATTGGCATTGTCATCACGGGCATTATGCTGGCACGGGATGTGAAAGGCGGTATTCTCTGGGGTATTCTGGCAACCTGGATCCTGGGCATTCTCTGTGAAGTGACAGGTCTGTATGTGCCGAATCCCAAAGTGGGAGCCTTCAGCGTGCTTCCTGATTTTTCTGCGGGCCTGGCTTCTTTCCTGCCGGCGGATCCGTCTCCGATTTTCCTGAAACTGGATTTCAGCAAGGTTGCTTCCCTTGATTTTCTGGTTATCGTTATGTCTTTCCTGTTTGTTGACTTTTTTGATACACTGGGAACTTTGATGGGCGTTGCTTCCAAGGCGAATATGCTGCGCAAGGACGGGACGCTTCCCAACATTAAGGGCGCCCTGATGGCTGACTCCGTGGGTACGGTGGCCGGTGCGCTGATGGGTACCAGTACCATTACGACGTTTGTGGAATCGGCTTCCGGTGTCAGTGAAGGCGGGCGTACCGGCTTGACGGCTCTCACCACAGCGGTGCTGTTCTTCCTGTCCCTGTTCCTGGCGCCTTTCTTTATGGCGATTCCTGCGTTTGCGACAGCGCCCGCGCTGGTTATGGTTGGTTTCCTGATGGTTTCTTCTATTTCCCAGATAGACTTCCGCAATCTGCCGGAAGCAATTCCTGCCTACATGTGCATCATCGCCATGCCGTTTGCCTACAGCATCTCGGAAGGCATTTCCTTTGGCATCATTTCCTATGTGCTCGTGAATACGCTGACCGGTCATACAAGCCGTGTGAGCCTGCTGTTGTATATTTTAGCAGTGATATTCATTGCAAAATATGTGCTGATTTGATTTTTGTTTCCAAAAAAATCTTTGTTTTGTTTTTACATTTTTACATTTTGGTTTATGAGGAGGGGTTTCTTATGGGCATGACAATGACACAGAAAGTTCTCGCCATGCATGTGGGCCGGGAATTTGTGGAGGCTGGGGATCTGCTGGTCTCCCAGGTGGATCTGATTCTGGCGAACGACATTACCGGTCCGCCGGCGATCAATGAGTTTGAAAAGATCGGGCGCCCGGTATTTGATAAAGATAAAATTGCGCTGGTGCCGGATCATTTTTCTCCCTGCAAGGATATCAAATCCGCTACCCTTTGCAAACAGATGCGTGATTTCGCCAGAAAACATAATATTACCAATTACTTTGAAGTGGG
>JAFSPK010000012.1:0-8804 GCA_017443005.1 Acidaminococcaceae bacterium | reverse complement strand
GCGTAAAAATTGGCGAAAAGAGAGGCGAAAAGAGAGGCCGCCTGGAAGGAGAAAAAAATAAAGCGCTTGCGATTGCCAAGGCGTTAAAGAAAAAGGGGACGCTACCTGATTCTGAAATTGCCGAAGTAACCAATCTTCCGTTGCGCGAAGTAGCGGCGCTGTAACCGTATCGTAAAATCACTGACACGATTCATCCTTTGGCGTGGCGGTAATGTGATGTAATCATTTCTAAGGAGCTGCAACGTCTGTTGCAGTCTCTTTTTTTGTTTCGTCCTCTATCTTTTTTATTTCATTTCTGTTATAATAATATGGCAATTTTAAAATGAATCAGTGTGTCTCGCTGAAACGTTCACGCGTATTGGAGGGAGTTTTTTGAAGAATAAGGAAATCTGCCGGGAGACGACCACCCGGGGCAGCGGTAAGATGGGGCTGGCTTATATGGCGTTGCTGGCCATCTGTTGCAGCTGGGCGTATGAGGGGTTCCGTTTTAACAGTACCGGCGTTATCAGTCCTGTGGGCATGGGACTCAATTTTCTCTGGCTGGGGCTCTGGATCTGGAAAGTGTTTTACCGCTACGAGGTGATCCTGCGCCAGAATGAGTTGGAAATCGTGAGCATCGGCCTGTGGAAGCAGGGCAGCTACAAAGTGGATCTGAGAAAAACGGAAAGCTTTGCCCAGCATTACCGCCACGACTTTTTCCGTCGTACCCGTATCAAGCATTATATCCACCGTTACAATATGGCGGATGCCAACCCCACCCGCATCCTTGCGTTTAAAGAAGGAAAAGGGCTGGCTGCGGTCATTTTCTGCTGCAGTGATGAGTTTTTAAAGGAACTGGTGCGGCTGATGCCGGACAAGTATCTGGAGTTTTGATTTTGTATGAAGTTGTCAGAAGCAGGAGGCGGCGAAAGCATGGCTCCTGAGTATGACAACAGAATGGAGTTCTGTATGATTGATCTTTCTACGGTGCCGACCCAGGCGCTTGCCAACCGGATTATAACCGTATTTTTGCTGTCATTTTTAGTTTTCATGGGTACGGCGCGGATTCTCGGCAGTGAAAGGAAAGAGCGGTGGTTCAAGCGCCGCACCAAATACACGTTGCTGAATCGGCGGGGCATTTTTGGCGAATATATGAATTTTGGCTACCCCCGGACATGGCAGGGGCTGCTGGTGGCGCTGGGTATGTACGGCTTGATCTTTATCATTGCCATCGGGTACATTTGTTTTTATCCCTACGCGTAAATGGCTTGATATGTTTTGCGCTTGCGCATTCGGGGAATGGCGTCATTCAAAATGATGCGTTCTGTTGTTGTATGAAATTTCAGGGAGAATCATAGAAGGAGTTTGCAAGTGATTAAAGGAACCGTAACCGAAACCCATGGCGAGCGCGCCAAGGTTCGTGTTAATTTTAAAGAGACAACGGAGAGGGGCATGCGGGCGTACATTGACTGCTGGAATCCCATCAGCGCTCATCCCGGTGACAACGTGGTCATAGAATACCGCAAGGTGGATGAGAAAAAGGCAAAATGGTTCCAGATTTTGCTTCCTATTTTATGTCTGGCTGCCGG
The DNA here is from genome assembly GCA_017443005.1 of Acidaminococcaceae bacterium. Classification (GTDB taxonomy): domain Bacteria; phylum Bacillota; class Negativicutes; order Acidaminococcales; family Acidaminococcaceae; genus Succiniclasticum. The sequence goes on along the minus strand of JAFSPK010000012.1, from coordinate 7,236 downwards.
CGGTATTTTCGGTCATGCCCTGGCAGGCTTTTTCAAGATGGAGTTCTGGTTCTGGCCCTTTGTGGCTGGCAGCGTAGTGGTGTGGCTGTTTATTGCTTACAACTATATTAAGATTTTCCGCCGGGACGCGATCAGTAAAAAAGAGCAGCTCACCGTGACGGAGATTGAACCGGCAGCGTTCCTGATCAACACGGAAGAGGAAGTAGAAGAATTGGCGGAGAAGCCCAAGTCATTTTTGTATAGTGGAAGGTAATTAGGATTGCCTGGGGTGGAGCCGTTTCAATAAGCGAAGCGTCCCCCGGGAGGGCGCGAGGAACGTTTATTACGTTGAGCGACGACGGCATCCCGGAAGGGTTCCCAGTCTGACGATACCGAGCAACGCGAACATAGTGAGCGTGCGCAGTGAGGAAGTGGGAGGCGGGATGCCGTCCGTCGTGACTCCGAAGCGTTAGCTGAGCACTATGCAAACGGCTCCCGCTTAGGCACATTAAAAAAATAAAAAGGAGTTGATATTTTGTCAGATTTTAAAATTAAAGAGATGAGCGAAGAGGACCGGCCCCGGGAACGGCTGTGTACGAAAGGAGCCGAGGCACTGTCCAATGCGGAGCTGCTGGCGATTCTGATCGGCAGCGGTACGAAGGAGCATTCCGCCCTGCGTATCGCGGAAGAGATGACCCGGAACGAAGGACTGTACCGGCAGGTGGCGCGTTGGCACCGGGTGCAGGAGTTCAAACACATCAAAGGGCTTGGCAATGCCCGGGCGGCTCGAATTCTGGCGGCTATGGAACTGGGACGGCGGATAGCCTGCGCATCAGCGATTGATTCCGAACATATCACCTCGCCGGGTGACGGAGCGCAATACCTGATGGGCAGACTACGGAACGAAACACATGAAAAGTTTATAGTTTTGCTCTTGAATACAAAGAACCGGATTATTAAAACCGAACAGATCGCAGAAGGGTCCCTGACCAGTGCCGTGGTGCATCCCCGGGAGGTGTTTGCTCCGGCTGTGACGGCCCATGCGGCCTGTATCCTGGTGGCTCACAACCATCCGTCGGGGGACCCGTACCCCAGCGCGGAAGACCGCCATCTGACCCAGGCTTTGGAGGAAGCGGGAAACGTTTTGGGCATTCCCCTGTTAGACCATTTAGTCATTGGGGACGGACGGTATTACAGCTTTAAGGAGCATGGGGATCTGTAGGTTGATTTCGTGTAGTTAACAGTATTATATAGTTGGACTCACACGGTGTTTAGTCAACGGCAGAGGGCTGTGTGATTTTGGAAATATGGGGTGAAGCAGCATGTTCAGCTTATTCAACAGATTTTCCCATGACCTGGGAATTGATCTTGGCACCGCTAATACGCTGGTGCATTGCAAAGGAAAAGGGATCATCATCCGTGAACCTTCGGTGGTGGCGGTAGACAGCGAAACCAATGAAGTATTGGAAATCGGCGAGGAAGCCAAGAAGATGATTGGCCGCACGCCGGGTACCATCGTTGCCATTCGCCCGATGAAGGATGGCGTCATTGCGGATTTTGATATTACCCAGTCCATGCTGAAATATTTTATTCATAAAGCAATCGGTTTTCATTCGCTGGTGCGGCCCCGTATCGTTGTGGGGGTTCCCAGCGGCGTTACGGAAGTGGAAAAGCGGGCGGTTGTGGATGCAGCGATCCAGGCGGGGGCCAGGGAAGCCTATTTGATTGAGGAACCTATGGCTGCCGCTATCGGTGCGGGGCTGCCTGTACAGGAAGCAACCGGCAGCATGGTGGTAGATATTGGCGGCGGTACCTGTGAGGTAGCCGTAATTTCCCTGGGCGGTATTGTAGTTTCCCGTTCCATCCGCACCGGCGGTGACGCCATTGATGACGCAATTTCCCGTTATATCCGCAAGACGTTCAGTCTGCTGATTGGGGAACGTACGGCAGAGCAAATCAAGATTACATTAGGCACCGCCATGTTTGTGGATAATCCGGATACCATGGAAATCCGGGGGCGGGACCTGATCAGCGGTCTGCCTAAGAATCTGACGATCAACGCGAACCAGGTCTGCACCGGTATTGCGGAACCGGTTGCCAACATTGTGGATGCGGTGCGCAATACATTGGAGAGGACGCCGCCGGAGCTGGCGTCGGACATCATTGATCACGGCATTATCATGACGGGCGGTTCTTCCTTGTTGCGGAACCTGGACAAGCTGATCAGCAGGGAAACGGGCATGCCTGTCTATGTCAGTGATGAGGCGCTGGCCTGCGTGGTATTGGGTACCGGCATCTGCGTGGAAAATATTGATACCTATAAGAAAGGTTTTATGGCTTCCAGCAGCAAGCTGTAAAAATAAGGTGGCAAAACCGCGAGATGTGTTTTGCGGCGTTGTGTTGCCGGTTGGATGACAGATTATGAAAAAACAGCAGTTTGTGACAACGCTGGCCGTGCTGGGCCTGTGTGCCTGCATGGTACTGGCGGTGCATCAGCGGTGGCGCTTCCCACTGGTGAACGCGGTTGTGAATACTGTGTTGCTGCCTGTAAATGCGATGGTCCGCCAGTTCAGTGATGCGGTTTCTTCCTTTCGTGACAGTCAGCGGCTGAATGCGACACTGCAGGAAGAGAACCGGCAGTTGAAGAAGGAACTGGATAATCTTCGCAGCGCGGAATACCGTCTGATGCTGTTGGAAACAGAGAATAAAGAACTGCAGGCCATGGCAGGCTATAAACAGCAGCGGGACGAACTGACCCTGCTGCCGGCCCGCGTTATCGGGGTGAGCCTGGGAGACCTGCATGAGTTTTTCTTTTTGGATAAAGGCGGTGCTGACGGGGTGCATCCTGATATGGTGGTGACCACCAGTGAGGGTGTGGTTGGTGTGGTGGACCAGGTCTATCGGCATTACAGTCGTTTTATGCTGATTTCTGCCAATCAGTCCCGGATGGGAGTCAAGGTGTTGCGCAGAGAGTCCCGGGCTGTAGGCGTGCTGACTGGTCTGGGGCCTAACCGTTCCCTGCTGCAGGCAGAGTATTTTGGCCGGGATGATGATGTTCGGCCCGGGGATATGCTGGTTACCAGCGGTATCGGCGGCAAGTATCCGGCAGGGCTGTGCATCGGTACGGTGAGTGCCGTAGACGCGGATGTAACCGGTCTGCAAAAGCTGGCGCAGGTAGAGCCGGCGGCTGATCTCAGCCATCCGGACAGAGTATTTGTTATTTTACAGGAAGATGTTAAACGGCGTATCGAAAAGGAAATAGCGGAAGAAGCCGGGGAGGCCAAACCATGAGGATGTGGTCATGGATTGCCGCAGCGTTTGTTATTCTGGTGTTACAGACGACTTCTTTGGGATTTTTCGGGGGCAATCTGTTTTTCGACTTGCCCTTGCTTTTTATTTATAGTATAGGATTGTTTTACGGCGCCCGGGCCGGTTTACTCTGTGGTCTTGCGTTCGGGTTGTTGCAGGATATCTCTTCGCCGGGTGTGTTTGGCTTTTGTCTCCTGACCCGTGGGCTGACCGGATATGGAATCGGCTGCATCAAGGAAATGATTTTTAAGAATAATTACGGGTACCATGTGCTGATCATTGGCGGTCTCAGCCTGTTGCTGCGTGTCTTATACGCCATACCGTTTCTTTGGCTGAACGCGTTTGGGACAACGGCACTTTTCCTGTACCTTCAGGATTCGCTGTGGTATTGCCTGGGAAATATGCTGCTGATATTACCGGTATCTCGTATTTTGCTTGCGTTGTATCATTGGGTCGCAGAGGAAGATGTAACGTATTGATATATAAAACCTGTAGGAAAACGTGTACTGTTTTGGTGTCCGACGTGCCGGAACCGGACGGATGAATTGGGATTGAAAGGGCTATTGGGGTGAACCGAACTTCCGGGAATCGTTTAAAAGAAATGCTTGCGGTGGCGCTGGCTGTTTTTTTGATATTAGGCGGACGGCTGGCCTGGCTGCAACTTTATAAAGGATTATATTACGGCAGGCAGGCTGACGGAAACCGGATGCGCAGCTCGGTGATCATGGCGCCCCGGGGACGGATCATGGACCGGCACGGCAAGGTACTGGCAGACAGTTCGCCGGGCTACGTGCTCAGTCTCCAGGCAGGGCATTCCTTTTCTGATTCGGAAGTGAACCTGCTGGCCCAGTTGCTGGCCATGCCGTCGGACGTGATACGCAAAAAGGCTGACAGAGCGGCCAATACCTATGAGCAGATTGTGATCAAGGGGGAACTGACCTCCCGGGAGATTACGTTGCTGGAGGAACATGTAAAAGAGCTGCCGGGCGTTTCCCTGGACCTGCAGCCCATGCGGCATTATCTGTATGGGGAGTCAGCGGCTCATGTCCTGGGGTATGTGGGTGAAGTTTCGGAAGAACAGCTTAAGCAGGGAAAATACAAGGGACTTTCTCCGGGGAGTATTGTGGGAAAAGAAGGCCTGGAGTTTGTTTACGATACTGTGCTGCGGGGACAGACCGGCCGCAAGACAGAAGAGGTTGACGTGCGGGGCAAGGTGGTCCGCAAGCTGGGGGGACAGGCTCCGCTTTCCGGTAAAGGCCTGGTCCTCACGATTGATTTTGCCTTGCAGCAGGATCTGGAACGGGTCATGGACAAGCAACTGGCTGCCTTGCGCAGCAGTGGGATTGCTCCCAATGCGTTTGCAGCGGCGGCGGTAGCTATGGATCCCAACACCGGCGCGGTGCGTGCCCTGGTCTCCCGTCCCGGTTATGACCCCAACTGGTTTGTAGGAGGTATTTCTTCTGCCCACTGGAAGCTGATTAACGAGAACCTGTTTCACCCGCTGACGAATCGGGTGATTAACGGGGAATATCCTGCGGGTTCTACTTTTAAAGTGGTTACCGGTTCAGCCGTGTTAGACTGTCACGGAGTGACGCCGGAGGAACTGATTTTTGACTCCGGGAAGCACTGGCTGGCGGATATGGGCAATGCCGGCGGAGAAGCCCTGGGCTGGATCAATTTCCAGACTGCCTTCGCCATGTCGGATAATGTATATTTTTATGAAATGGGACGCCGGGCCGGTATTGAGAACCTGAATGCCTGTGCGGCAAAATACGGGTTCGGCAGGCCGACCGGCATTGAGCTGGCGGGGGAATCTTCCGGCCTGATTGCCGGACCTGCAGCCAAGAAGAAAGTGTTTAATGAAGAATGGGGGTTAGGGGACACCTTTAACGCGGCCATCGGTCAGGGGCTGACCTTAGTGACGCCCATGCAGATCTGTCAGATGCTGGCGGCGGTGGCGGCAGACGGGGTGGTTCATCCTCCTTACTTAGTGGAACAAATCGTAAATGCGGATGGCAGCGTGTATGAAACACCGAAGCGGCCGGAAAGCCGTAAACTGGAGCTGGAGCCCCGGACGATCCAGTTGATCCAGAAAGGGCTGAAGGGTGTGACCCAGCCAGGAGGGACCGGCGCCTGGTTTGCCAACCTGCCGGTACCGGTAGCAGGCAAGACCGGCACTGCGGAGAATCCTCACGGACAGGATCACGGATGGTTCATCGCCTATGCCCCGGCAGAAAAACCGGATCTGGTCATTGCCTGTATCGTAGAGCAGGGCTCCTACGGCGCTACGGCTTCCGGTCCCATTGTGTATGAAGTGCTGGAAGATTATCTGAGCGGCAAGCTGAAGCCTGAAACGGAAGAACAGCGCAAAGAAGAAAAGAGTCTGGCTGCAAAAAGCAACATCAGGAAATAATTTTATGCCCTGGTTTTTATGTTATTTTCAAACAACAGGCAGAGAGGAACAGAACGTTGCATCGCTATTTACGAAATCTGGACTGGATTTTAATATGGACGGTTCTGCTGCTGACCGGTATCGGTATGGTTCTGATTGCCAGCGCTACCCACGGGGACGCGCTGGTGTCGGGAAGCAACCGTTTTGTGCAGCGGCAGGGGTTGTTTCTGCTGGTGGATGTGCTGCTGGCAGTGGGAATCATTTCGCTGGATTACCATTCTTTAAAACGGATTGCTCTGCCTTTATACGGTTTTACGGTTTTGCTGCTGCTGGGGGTTATGTTTTTTGGTCATGCCACTCTCGGGGCGCAGCGCTGGATCCAGATCGGTCCGGTGACATTCCAGCCCAGCGAGTTTTCCAAAGCTTTTATGATTGTCTGTCTGGCTGCCTTTTTGGATGAGCGCAGTGAATATCTGGAGCAGTGGAAAGATTTTATTCCTGCCTGTCTGTTTATGGTGATTCCCTTTGTGCTGGTGTTGCGGCAGCCGGATCTGGGGACGGCTCTGGTTTTTGTGGCTATCGCTTTTTCCATGTTCTGGGTCTGTGGCTTTAAACTGAAGTGGATTGGCGTGCTGGCGGGGGTGTTTGCCTGTGCGGCTCCCGTGTTGTGGCGGTTTTTGCATGAATACCAGAGGAACCGTATCCGGGTTTTTCTGGATCCGGAACTGGATCCTTTCGGGGCAGGGTATCACGTGATCCAGTCCAAGATTGCCATCGGCAGCGGTATGCTGTGGGGTAAGGGTTTTATGCAGGGAACCCAGAGCCAGCTGGACTTTTTACCGGAAAACCATACAGATTTTATCTTTGCGGTAGCAGGGGAAGAGTTTGGTTTTGTCGGCGCTGTTGTGATTTTGCTGTTGTATTTGGTACTGATCTGGCGGGGCCTGACTATTGCCCTGAACGCGGAAGACCGTTTCGGCATGTTGCTGGCCTCAGGCATTACCGGTATGTATCTGTTCCATGTGCTGGTCAATGTGGGCATGACCATCGGAATCATGCCGGTAACAGGGGTGCCGCTGCCCTTTCTCAGTTACGGGGTCAGTTCCCTGACTACCAATATGCTGTTGGCAGGGGTATTATTGAATATTAATGTACGGCATACACGATTGCAGTTTTAGATGAGTGCGATTGTTGATAATATTCATTACATTATGCAGATAAATGGCGGAAGCACCATCAGGATATACGGAAAGTAAAACCACTTATAGATTTAAGGTCGTTTAGGAAGAAAAGAAGCAAAGACTTTGTTGGAGGCTCTCACATGAACAAGGAACTGGCCATTGACATGCTGGCGGCGGTGAAGAAACCGGCCCGGTATACCGGCGGGGAGTTTGGCAGTATTTTCAAGGATGAAGCAGAAGTGCGGATCGCTCTGGCTTTCCCCGATGTGTATGAAGTGGGAATGAGCTATCTGGGCTTTAAAATTTTATATCATCTGGTCAATAAAATGGAAGGCATTGCGGCGGAACGGGCTTATGCTCCCTGGATCGACATGG
>JAFSPK010000071.1:0-9894 GCA_017443005.1 Acidaminococcaceae bacterium | reverse complement strand
TACTAATATAGGCATCTGGTACACTACCAAAAGTTCCAATCTTGTAGAAAGGGATATCACCTTCTGTGAAGGTTTCACCTTTAAATATTCGCTTACACATAGATACGGAACCAACATCTCCGAACTTACGCTGTTCCCAAGCATCAGTAAAACCTTTAAAACGTATTTCCGGTTTTTTCTTGCCATTTTTGGGAAACATTTTTTCCAACATTGATTTTTTTACATTGAGAAGCTTTTCATACTTACGCTGATGAAGGGTGATAAGGTTGTCAATATGCGCAAAAAATTTTCCGATAATTAATTGTTCTTCAATTATGGGTATGTTAACATCTGTATCATTGATAGCTACTTTTGATAAACTCGGAACGCCTGTCGATTCATCCTTCTTTTTCCAGTCAATTATTTGGAAAACATCATGAACAAAATCAATGCATTCGGAATGTTCTGGTACCGCATAAAATAACGTATCTACAGTCCAAAAAGGAGCCTTTAAGACGTACGGCTTATCAATCGTTCCTTTTCTTCCAATTCCTATAGCATCATGCTTATATGAAAGTGCTTCATTCACACTCAACATATAACCGCCAGTTCCATAAACTGGAATCGTCCCCTCAGAAAGATGTTTATAATCACGCCCACTACATACTTCGACAAGTTGTGCCAACTTACGCTGTTCCCAATCGTCAGTGAATCCGCGGAATCTTATAGAGGGTTTCCTTCGGTTTGTTTTCATCGTGCTTTCCTCCAAGCATTGCTTTCAATTCACGGATGCCTTGCATATCGTATTCGTCGCCAACTAAATCATCCAACATGGAGTCAAGTTCTTCCTCGGTTTCCCGTATCTGGTATTCGACTTCAGCTAAGGTGGAACTGTATTTGGCGGTCAGGTTTTCTATTTTGGATATTAGGTCGCCGACAATATCTTCCGGCATTTTGCATAAACCGGTTGTCAGCGGCAAAATCCATTTTTTATTCAGCAACTCATTTACCTGCGCATCAGAAAGGTTTTCAATTGTCTCTTTGGTTTTTATATGCAACGCAGCACTGTTATCTTTAATGCGCTTTTTGACTTTCTTTTCTTCTTCATTGAGGGCGGCTGCCTTTTTTAATAAAGCCAATATTTCAGGTTCAGCGTCTTTGGCCTTCACTGTTTTTTTAATTTCCGGCCATACAAAGGCAGTCTTGTCTTCATTGATGAATTCTTTTTCCTTTTCTTCTTCCGGAATCTCTTCCAATAATTCTTCGTACTGCGCAGAAATCTCGTTTACTCGTTCTTCGTCTTTTTTAATTGTACGCAAATCTTCGGATAGATATGTTTCCTGCACAAGAGAAAAAGGCAATATATGACCTTTCCAGCCTTCCTGTACTTCTTTATCTTTGCCATCCTTTTTCTTTATGACCATGTTCGGGTCAACTTGTTTTGTAGCAGCAAAGCCTTCCGTCTGGATAATTTCCAAATCATTTGCAATTGTATTCCAGTTATTATCTAAAATCTGATACGCTTCATATTTATCTGTCAATGCTATAGCTTCAAGCCTTTGGAATATATCCTCACTGATTGTCGCTTCTTCTTTTGATATGTTAATAACCTGCATGGAATCCAGTAATTGCTGTTCCAAATAACTGTCAAAACCTGCGAAAACAGACTGATAGTTCTTGTAAAACGCAAGTACTGCCGGATGCTGGTTAACAGTTCCTTTAATGCTTTCTGTACGAAGCCGGTAGTAAGAGTCGTTCGTTGCTTCAAATAATGTTTCCTTTAAGCCGGGCAATGCAAGCCAGTAGGGTGTTAGTTCGTCCAGTTCCTGCCTGGGTATTCCGCCAAACATGGAAGCATAGATGTCCCAACTTTCCGGTTTTTCAGAAGAATCCACATAGCGGGGAATGTTCAGGTTATATTCGTTAGCACGGATTTCGTCTCTGGTCACAAGCCGCGAAAACTTAACAACAGATAAGCGCTGCGTTACCACATCCGCAATCTTTTTAATGTCGCAGGCACGCAGCTTATTATTATTGCCAACTTTTTCGAATCCTTTGGACGCATCAACAATCAGCACATCGGTATTCTCACGTTTTTGTTTCAACACCATGATGATTGTAGGTATGCCAGTACCGAAGAAAATATTGGCAGGAAGGCCGATGATGGTATCAATATGATTATTTTCAATTAAATTCTTTCGGATCGTTCCCTCTTCACCACCACGGAACAAAACACCGTGAGGCAATACGATGGTCATAATACCATTGCTCTTTAAATGGAAAAGGTCATGAAGCAAAAAAGCGTAATCCGCTTTGCCTTTGGGCGCTACCCCAAACCGTGAGAAACGCGGATCCGTTTCTTTATCTACCGGGTTCCAGTTCTGCGAGTACGGAGGATTGGAAACTACGGCATCTACATACAAGGGTTCATAGGTGCCAACCGGATCGTTATCTTCAAAATAGGGCCAGTCGTCTTCCAGTGTATCACCGTTTCGGGTAACTATGTTGTCGGGCAAAATTCCGCGCATCACCAGATTCATACGAGTCAGGTTATACGTGTTCTGTTTCAGTTCCTGGGCATAATATTTGATCTTATCCGAGTCGCCCATATATTTGGCAACCGATTTACCGATATTAATCAGTAACGAGCCGGATCCGCTGGTCGGGTCGTAAATCTCAATTTTCTCCCTGTCTTTTAAATGGTCGGCAACAATTTCCGACATAAGAACCGATACTTCATGCGGCGTATAAAATTCCCCTGCCTTTTTTCCGGCATTGGCGGCAAAATTTGAAATCAAATACTCATATATAAAACCAAGCACATCATAATCCTGCTTACCGTCCATAGGAATATCTTTAATCAGGTTAATCAGGTCGCTGATAGCTTTTGTCTGGGAATTAGCTGTATCGCCAAGTTTCGATAGACCGGTCTGCAATGTATCGAACACGCCTTTAAAAACTTTTTTATGCGTATCGCTGATTAAACGGCTGAAAGCAGAAAGCGCATCCCGCACATCGGACACATTAAAATCACTGCCTTTTGCAAGCCATGTGGAAAAAAGATCATTGTACGCAATAAAATAACCGTTCCGGTTTTGCAGGTTTTGCACAACTTCCGGATACTCTTCAGTGACAGTATCCATATATTCATCGGTATAACCAATTTCTTTCAGGTATTTTACTTCTTTGTCAGAAAGAAATTTATAAAAAATGAAGCCCAAAATATAATCTTTATATTCATTTGCTTCAATTTTGGAACGCATTTTATTGGCGGATTCCCAAATTTTAGCTGCCAGCTGTTGCTTGTTCATGTTGGTGGTCTCCTTGTGGTGATAATTTCTGCTTCGGTAATATACAATTAATTATACCATAAAAAGATTGAACGATTCATTCTACTATAGCTTCAGTTATCTCTTTTTCTTTTCCGGCGCGTTGATAATCTTCAAATCAAATTGCCACCAGTCAAACAACTGCCTGTTGGCAGGTTTGTTAACAAATTCGACCAACTTGCTGTCAACGTCATATAAATGCAGTTTGCCTTTGTACTTAAATGGCATAATAGGTCGGATGTCTTTAATTTGCCACGCGTAACACTCATCGTCTGGCAACCATTTAATATCATACAGATTGACGACACAAAGGGCATAGCCTCGCGGAAATTCCCAACCGTCATTGTACTGGCTCGCACAAATCAGTAAATCACCGCGATAGGGCGTTTGCCAGGCACGATACTCTTCCTTTTTATCCCCTACGGCAATCGCTACTGCATACATCGGATGTATGGACAATGCTTTTATGGAATTTCCTTTTATATTAATGGGGTTTTGTTTTACAGGTTTTTCTGTTTTAACATGTTTCGCCACTTTTATGGTATTAGCAATTTTCACGGTTCCGTTGCTTAACGCAGCTTTCGTTTTTTTCTCTGTTTTTCGCTCAGCAATATTCGTTTGCTTATCTAATTTTTTTCTGCCCCGCGCAATACGTTTTTCAAAATCAGCAAGCCTTGCAGCTCCTCTAAGCGTTTTTCTTTGCGTGGTTTCTGTTTTGTTTGTATCCATTGCTTTCTTTACCTCATCTTTTTATTTTAATTCAATTCGTCAATTATTTTTATCATCACGGCCCGCTATCTAAAAATTTAAATTTATATTCTTCTCTTTTTTCAGGGTGTTTTTCAAATAGCATTCGTAATTCTTTGTTTTCCTTCAGGCAATCTTCCAGCATTTGTTCTAATTGTTCATTCCAGCATGTTTCAATTAGTTTCTTTTGCATTTCGTCCATCATCAAACCCTGCCATATCCGTTTTTAACTAAAAGATTTTGTCAACAACTATACCGATAATTCCAATTACAAAAATAACAAACAGCCAAATAAGCATATATCGCAGTGCGCTAAACAAAATTCCAAACATAGTAACTCCAACTATTGTTTATTTTTTTATTGTATCTTTATCATTTCTGCAAACGTCTTGCTAAATCCTTTCCCCACTATCTAAATCCTATCATTTTTTGAGTACATTAGTCTACCCTCGCAGACACAATTTTAAAAGCACTGTCAGCCCAGTTGTGATGTGGGTTAACAGTGCTTTTCATTTTTTGCTCTTTTAAATTTTAATAGTTTACGGCTTGGGTGCAGAATACAGGCGCCTTCTTTTTCACCTTTTTGGCAGTTTCTTCATCAGACTCTATTGTTTTCAATACATAATCCAGCGTGCTGCTGATGATTTTGTCTTCCAGGTCACTGTTATCTTCATACACTTCTTCGTCGCCGCGATTCAGATAGGTCACATCCGCAAAGGCTTCATCCAGTAATTGCTTCATATCAAAGGGTAAGCGATAGTTTTCCAGGCTTTCTTCCATATGCATCAGGATCGAGCCAAAGGCTTCTGTTGCACATTCATAATACATCTGGTGGCACATCGCAATGTAGGCAGACCGGTAACCGGCATCCATCGCTTCTTCATCCGCTTCCGGCAGTTCACCGGCTTTCATTTTGGCAATCAGTTCGTCGCCTAACCGCTCCGCTTCTTCCTGCACCATCTGTTTCACAAGTTTTTTAACTGTTATGGTTCGGTTTTCCTCTTTTCCCCCTAAAACCTGTAATGTTTCTAATGCGCTCATATAAATCACCTTCCATAATTTTTATAAAAATAAAAACCAGACTGTTACGTCTGGTAATTTTGCTGGTTCGAACAATGCTAACACGTAATGCCCGGAGAACTTATTTCGCCAGATGTTTTATCGCCGCACGCGACAAGGGCTATTTTAGCACTACTTAAGGAAAAAGGCAAGCCTGATTTATAAAATAGAACGTTCCCTGCAGAATTCATAAGGAACCGCTTTTAAAATCATTTACTAATAACGAAAGTTACTGTATAATTAATAGAAACTATTACTGATTATCTTCCTATTTTATGAAAAGAATATGCGGCAAACAGGCACACTCTCACAAGCACAAAACAAAGAGAGGAGGAATCATTTCCTAAATGGACATAAAAATCATTTACCTTACCAACGACAGCCGGCGCTATGCCGGCATGAAGAACGCCTGCCTGAAACTGCAGGACGAAGAAAAGATCTCCGACCTGTGCATGGCAGTAAAACTGGAAGGCTCCAGTGAATGGAACTACGTCTGGGAACGCAAGCTCCGGGGCAGCAGTCTCGTGGTAGCCAGGTTTTTCCGGAATATTTTCAAATCCAAATTCTGGGAAGAATGCCGCGCATTTATGGACGCCAATCGCATCCCCTATGTATTGGACGCGGTAGAATCTACCAACAGCGGTGAAGGATCCGGTGTGGAAAGCGCCGTGGCCGCACGGCTCAGGGGGTACACCTTCTACGGCGGCGCGGAAAATTTCCGTAATTTCTGGTTGTACGCTTCTTCCTTAACTGACAAGGCGGTGGCGGAGCCGGAAGAGCCGAAACCGCAATGCTGGGCCGGCATTTATCACCCAGACATGCCGGACGGTTACATGACGGACCTGGCTGCCTACCTGAAACAATATTGCAAACCGGACCGGCCCACTCTCGGGTTGCTCTTTTACCGGGATGAATGGATCTGGGACGATCTGGCCTATCCTGCCGCTTTCATCCGGGAAGCGGAAGCCAAAGGCTGCAACGCCCTGGCGGTGTTCACCAACCAGCTGCCGGACGAATCCCTGGGGATGCCCAGCATCCGGAAAGTGTTTGCCGATTTTTTTACCCTGGAGGGAAAAACCGTGGCGGACGTCATCGTCAGCGCCATGAAATTTTCCCACGTTGGCAACGGCAGCCTTACCATAGACGAACTGAAAGAACTGGGCGTACCGGTGCTGGCCGGTTATACCCTGCTGACCACGGAAGAAGAATGGCGCAAAAACCCCGAAGGCCTCAACGCGGTGGAAACTTCCATCGCCGTGGCGCTGCCGGAATTTGACGGCGCGCTGCATGGGGTTCCCATTGCCGGTCGCAACGTGCTGCCGGACGGCGCTATCGAATACAAACCCATGCCGGAACGCAACGCCGCCATGGTGAATAAGGCGATGCAGTGGGCAAAGCTCCACAGGATGAAAAACGAAGATAAAAAAGTCGCCCTGATTTTCCATAACTACCCGCCCAAGAATTATAATATCGGTAGCGCCTCCGGCCTGGATTCCATGGAAAGCGCCACGAGGCTGCTGGCCCGTATGCAGGAGGACGGCTACCGGATTGATTTCCTGCCGGCCTCGGCGGAAGAGTTTATTAAGATTATGACCTCCCACGCCACCAATGATTTAAGCCTGCTGACTGATAAGCAGGCGGAAGAATGCCAGAAGCTTTCCGCAGAGGAATACGAGGCTTTCTTTGCCACCCTGCCGGAAGAGGCCCGGAAGCAGATGACAGAGCAGTGGGGCGAGGCTCCCGGCGACATCATGCTCTCCGATGAAGGAAATATACTGGTACCGGGCACCATGAACGGCAATGTGTTTATGACCGTGCAGCCTGCCCGCCAGTACGGCATGGATCCGGCCAGAGCCTACCACGATCCTTCCATCGCGCCCACCCACCAGTACCTGGCTTTCTATTACTGGCTGCGGGAAGTGTTCAAGGCGGACGCAGTGATCCATCTGGGCACCCACGGCAATCTGGAGTGGCTGCCGGGCAAGGCCACAGGCCTGGACCGTTCCAGCTATTCCGATATCGCGCTGGGCTCCCTGCCCAACATTTACCCATACCTGATGACCATTTCCGGCGAAGGCATCATCGCCAAACGCCGGAGCAGCGCCTGCCTCATCGGTTACCTGCCGGCCCCTGTGGCGGAAGCGGGCGCTTTCGACGAGCTGGCGGAACTGGAAAAGATGGCGGACGAGTACAGCCATTTCGCAAAAGAAGATTCGGAACAGGCTGCCGAGCTTGAGAAAAAAATTCTGGAACTGTCTCACGAGACGAAGCTGGACGAATCCGTTCACTATGATGAAACGAAACCTTTCGCCGATTACCTGTCGGAACTCCACGGGTATATTGAAGAACTGCAGGACAGCGAGATCCATGTGGGCCTGCATGTGCTGGGACAGCCGCCTTCCGGTGAGATCCTTATCGGCGAGCTCATGCACCTGCTGCGCCTGTCCAACGGATCGGTTCCTTCCTTATATAATTTATGGGCGGAAAAATTCGGAATCGGTTTTGACGAAACGGAAAAGAATCCTTCCGCTATTGTTGAAGAATATAATCTCACCGGCGGCGAAGTGCTGCGACGTGTCCGTAATGAAAGCCGGGCATTTGTCACCACCATTGCGGAAAACGGTTTCACGGAAGAAGCCGTAACCGCTGCCATGAAACTGCCGGAGACTGCAGAAGGCCCGGCGGAATGGCAGGAAAAGATCAAATCCCTTGCTAATTATATCATTACGGAAATTTATCCGCGGCTTATGGGAACCAGGGATGAAATGGAAAATACCCTGGCAGCCCTTTCCGGTAAATACATACCGCCCGGACCTTCCGGTTCTCCCAGCGCCGGCGGCGTGGACCTGCTGCCTTCCGGCCGGAACTTCTACGGGGTGGATCCCCGGGCACTGCCTTCACAGGCAGGTTGGATGGCCGGGAAAAAACTGGGCGACCGCATGATTGAAAAGTACATTACTGACGAAGGAAAGTATCCCGAGAACATCGGCATGGTCCTCTGGTCCGGTCCCAACATGCGGAGCAGCGGCCAGGACATCGCCGAGTTCCTGTACCTGCTGGGCATCAAGCCCGTCTGGCAGAAAGGCAGCCTGCGGGTTACCGATCTGGAAGTGATTCCCCTTGAAGAGCTGAAACGGCCCCGCATCGATGTGACGGCCCGCATCAGCGGCCTGTTCCGGGACACGCTCCCCCATTTGGCCGAACTGATGGACAAAGCCGTGCTGATGGCTGCGAAATTGGACGAATCCGACGATGACAACTTTGTACGAAAACATATCCGGGAAGACAGCGAAGCCTTACAGGCAGACGGTGCTTCTGCAGACGACGCCTGGCGTAACGCGGCCTTCCGGGTCTTCGGCGACGCCCCCGGCACATACGGTTCCGGCATCAACGTAGTGCTGGACGCCAAGAACTGGGAATCGGAAAAAGATTTGGCCGACGTGTATGTACGCTGGGGCGGCCATGTCTTCGGCGGCGGACAGCGGGGCGTATATCAGCCCGAACTGTTCAAGAAACGTCTGGCCCAGATGGAACTCACCGTGAAAAACGAAGAGAACCACGACATGAACATCCTGAGTTCCGACGACTACAACGGCTTCCACGGCGGCATGATCGCGGCGGTCAAGAGTTTCGGACAGAAGACGCCGGTGTCCTACGTGGGCGACAGCGCCAACCGGGGCGCCCCTAAGATCCGCACAGTAGCGGAAGAAATGAAACGGGTGGTACGCACGGAATCCCTGAACCCGAAATACATCGAAGGCCTGATGCAGCATGGGTACAAAGGCGCCATGGACATGGCCAACCGGCTGAACATCAGCTTCCAGTGGGACGCCACCAGCAATGTAATGGAAGACTGGATGTATAACGATTATGCTGAGAAATACGCCTTCGACCCGAAAGTGCAGCAGTGGATGAAGAAGGTAAATCCATGGGCCCTGCAGAATATAGCGGAAACCCTGCTGGAAGCGGAACAGCGCCAGATGTGGAACGCGGATGATGAAACGAAAGAAAAACTGCAGGAACTGTACCTTTCCGTGGAAGGCGAAATCGAGGAAGACGACGAAGAGTAAGTCTGCCGCCATCGGCAACTGTTGAAATAACCAAAGACTGCGGAAAAACCTGCACTGCGGTTCACAACCTAAGGTATTGATTAGCATATTATAAATTATCAAATGATTACGGGAGGACGATACGATTATGAAACGACAGGGAACCTTTCCATTTACCGCCATTATCGGGCAGGAAGAGATGAAAAAGGCGCTGGTGCTGAACGTAGTGAATCCGCGCCTGGGCGGCGTACTGATCCAGGGGGAAAAAGGTACGGCCAAGTCCACCGCCGTGCGCGCCCTGGCCGACCTGCTGCCGCCGCGCCTGTGCATTAAAGGCTGCAAGTTCCACGACGACCCCAACGACAAATCCAACTGGTGTGATGAATGCCATGAAAAATACGATAATGCGGCGCCGGAAACGGAAGAACTTCCCATGAAGGTAGTAGAACTTCCTGTCAGCGCCACAGAAGACCGTGTCGTGGGAACCCTGGACATCGAAGCCGCTATCAAAGAAGGGAAACGTTCCTTTGAGACCGGTATTCTGGCAGACGCCAACCGGAACATTCTGTATGTAGACGAAATCAATCTGCTGGACGATCACGTAGTAGACGTACTGCTGGACTCCGCCGCCATGGGTATCAACACCGTAGAACGGGAAGGCATCTCCTACTCCCATCCCGCCCGCTTCTCCCTGGTTGGCACCATGAACCCGGAAGAAGGCGATATCCGGC
>JAFSPK010000011.1:0-4360 GCA_017443005.1 Acidaminococcaceae bacterium | reverse complement strand
ATCTCTTCCGGGGAAACCACGTTGCCCAGGGATTTGCTCATCTTGGCCCCGTCTTTGATTACCATGCCCTGGGTCAGCAGGTTGGTAAAGGGTTCGTCGTAGTCCACCATGCCGGCGTCCCGCAGCACTTTCAGGAAGAAGCGGGAGTACAGCAGATGGAGGATGGCGTGTTCGATACCGCCGATGTACTGGTCAACGGGACCCCAGTAGGCATTGGCTTCCTTGGCAAAGGGAGCCTTGTCATTCTTCGGGTCGGTGTAACGCAGGAAGTACCAGGAAGAACACAGGAATGTGTCCATGGTGTCCGTCTCACGGGTAGCGTCCGCGCCGCATTTCGGGCACTTGCAATGCAGGAAGCTCTCGCTGGTAGCCAGCGGGGACTTGGCGCCTGCGTCAAATTTTACGTCTTCCGGCAACAGCACCGGCAGGTCTTCTTCCGGTACCAGCACTTCGCCGCAGTTGGGGCAGTAAATGATGGGAATGGGTGCGCCCCAGTAACGCTGACGGGAAATCAGCCAGTCCCGGAGACGGTAGTTAACGCGGCGTTTGCCTGCGCCGATGCGCTCGATCTCATCGCTGACGGCAGACATGGCTTCGATGTTGGTCATGCCGTCGAACTTTCCGCTGTTTACCATGATGCCGTCTTCTTCATAGGCATCGGTCATATCTTCCAGCTTCAGTTCTTTGTCCTTAGGCTGGATAACCAGAATCTTGGGAATATTATATTTGGTAGCAAACTGCCAGTCACGGGAATCGTGGGTGGGCACGCCCATAACCGCGCCGGTGCCGTAATCAAACAGCACGTAGTTGGTGATCCAGATCTGTACCTTGTGTCCTGTCAGGGGATGCACGCAGTCAAAGCCCGTGTACATGCCCAGCTTTTCACTGGTGCTGGAAGTACGCTCGATATCGCTGGTGTTGCGTACTTTATCGCAGAACTCACGCAGTTCTGCTTCCCGGGGATTGCTCCGCAGCATTTTCTCTACAATGGGATGCTCCGGCGGAACGACCACGAAGGTAACGCCCTGGATCGTGTCCGGACGGGTGGTGTAAACCGGCAGCTTTTCATTCAGCGCCGGCACATCAAAGCTGAATTCCAGGCCTTCACTGCGGCCGATCCAGTTTTCCTGCATTACCTTAACGCGTTCCGGCCAGCCGGGAATCTTTTCCAGATCCTTCAGCAGCTCGTCCGCGTAATCGGTAATCTTGAAGAACCACTGGCTCAGCTGTTTCTTGTGTACTTCATGCTTGCAGCGCCAGCATTTTCCGTCTTCAACCTGCTCGTTGGCCAGCACCGTGTTGCAGTGGTCACACCAGTTCACGGAAGAATTCTTCTTCACCGCCAGACCGCGCTTGTAGAACAGTTCGAAGAACCATTCCGTCCATTTGTAATAATCAGGCTTACAGGTAATGGCTTCCCGGTTCCAGTCGTAGGAAAGACCCAGCTGTTTTAACTGGCGGGTCATGTTTTCAATATTTTCCAGCGTCCATTTCTTGGGAGGGATCCCATGCTCGATAGCCGCATTTTCCGCCGGCATGCCAAAGGAGTCAAAGCCCATAGGATGCAATACATTAAAGCCCCGCATGGTGCGGAAACGGGCAACCACGTCGCCAATGGAATAGTTGCGCACGTGGCCCATATGCAGATTGCCGGAGGGATACGGGAACATCTCCAATACATAGGATTTAGGTTTGGCCGGATCAATCTCGCGTTTAAAAGTGTCGTGCTCTTCCCAGTACTGCTGCCATTTCTTTTCTATGGCATGGGGAGCATATTTTTCTTCCATCATATTTATAACCTCCCGGGTTTAAGTAACTAATATAATATAATTTTTGGCTCGTTGCTTTGTACATTATGTTGTGAGGAATACTCCTGAACATTGCTGTAACTATTAAATTATACAACTCTACAATGTATTCGTCAATTTTAATAAGAAAATATTGTTACTATATAAATGAAAAGCAACGGCGGGAAAGAACTGCAGCAAAACATAGTGAGCGTTTGCGAAATTTTATGAGACGAAATGAGCCGGCCGCGTCGAGACTGTCTGAGGGGCGAAGCCCTGAGTTTCGAAGACGCAGGCGAATGAGTCCATAAAATAGCAAACGGGAACGTTTTTGCGCAGTCTTTCCCGCCGTTGCTTATTTCAACAAATAATCAGACAACCGGATTTAATCCTTTCTTTTACTTCCTTCTCATTTCCAGTTTTTGTGTATAGTAATTGCTGATTTTCATATCCGCATTCATTTCCTTGATCCAGAATGTGGCCAGATACAATTCTTTTCCTACCGCTTTCTTTTTCAGTGTCAGGCTGTCGCCCACGGTAAGCTCTTTGCCTTTTACCCATTTGTGTGTAGGCTGCCCGGCATATTTTGCCTCATCGCCCGGTTTGATCCACAGGTTCGCCCAATAACGGAACTGCAGTTTATCGCCTTTTTTGACTTTCATAATATCTTTGGACGAAACCTTGCTTCCTTGCGGACCGTTCACCCGCAGGGCGCCCACAATCTTGCCGTCCTTGTTTTTGGCATCTTTGCGGATCAGCACCCGTACCTTAACGCCGTTCAGATAAGCCGGAGAATCATAGGTAACGACTCCGGTCTTTTCATTTCTGTCTTTTTCGCGGACATAGATAAACTCATCCTGGAAACTCATCAGCTTCCCGTCGAATTTGGCATTGTATTTGCCGCCCTCGCTCTCTACATCCTTGTCCACCAGCAAGCGCACAAAGTAATCGCTGCCGGGCTCCAGCTCACGCCACAGCACAAACTTTGCTTCAATGGCCTGCGCCTCATCTTCAGCGGGCAGCACTACCTCTACGCCGCCCTTGGCTGCTTTTGTGCCGGCTCGTTTTTTATGTTGGCCGGCAGCAGGGTTGTCCGGTATCAGGCACTGGCAGAAACGGGTCAGGAACGAAGTGTGTCCGGCAATGGCGCTTACGTTTTTGTACAGGCTGGCGTAAACAGGCCACGTACCCTGCGCCTCATTGAACGAAGCATTGTAAGGGAAGTAGGTTGTCAGGCCGGTCGCATGGGAAACGCTGCTGGAATTCTTTGTATAAACCACTGCGTCTGCAACCGCTTTCCGCAATGTTTCGGCCTGGTTTGGAAACGCCTTATGCAATTTTTCGGCATAATCGCCCAGATCCACCAAGTCAAAGTTCCCGTCATCCCCTAAATCGCCGAAACTTTTTGTTTTAGCACGGCCTTTTTCAAAAGTAACCGCTTTCTTATGACTGGAAAAGATACCGTTCGCTTCCTTCCCCATGTCATTCAGAGCAGTGGCAACCGGACCGATCTTACGCAAATCGGTAACAGAAAGTGTACCGTCAAAATCACCGAAAAGCCAGCTGCTGTTTTCTTCACAGAAAGCAACAAAACGGTCCACGGTCTCCTTCAGGGAAATCAAAGCATCTTTATCCGTATTTTCGCTTAACGTCCTCAGCCAGCGCCAGTCCCAGCCAAATCCGGGTTCCACTTCTTCGGATGCCACCATATACTTAGCAAAGTCCTGCAATTGCTGCGCCGTCTCCACCGTTGCCATCAGGCAGGCATCAAAGCCGATAAACTCAGCTTTTTTCTGCGCCAGGGCAGAGTTCGCCAAAGCCGCTTTCAGTTCGGGAACAAACAGACTGTTCTTTTCCGGCTTGGCCATGCCGTCCACACCATAGCCCCAGACCGGGCCGCCGCCGTGATCCCAGAATACCAGCGCATATTTATCCGACGGATAAATCGTGGTTGCATAGTTTACAAACGTGGTCAGGGTTCGGGGATCGCTCAGCAACTGACGCCCGAAGGTCGCCTGCCGAATCAGGTTTTCCCCTTCCAGCGTATAAATGTTGGTGGTATTTCGCTCAATATCTTTAATATTCCATTTTTTCGTTCCGCCGGTCAGAATCACAACGTTCAGCTTGTCGCCTTTGAATTTGGACGCGGCCATCTCAATAATATCGTTGGACGCGGCCGCCGTTTCTTCTTCCAGGTCCGTACCGCACATATAAATCATCAGCGTAAAAGGTTTTTTCGCTACAGGCTGAGCGCCGCGGAAATTGCGCGGATTCTGATTGTTCAGCGTAACGACTTTGCCTTCCCTGACCTTAATTTTCACTTCTTCCAGCTCTTTCATTCCCTTATTGCTGAAGGAAGCAGAGCTGCCCGAATTCGAAGAGGCCGGTTCCTTTTCATCGTCATCATCAAAGCAACCTGTCACAGACAGGGACATGACAAACATCATTACCACACATAATAATTTAAAAATTTTTTTCATATTGAATGACTTTTCCATTTACTGCCTCTTTTCATGATTGCACAATTAAAAAGCGTTAGTCGTCGTCATCATCGTCATCATCGTCGTCATCGT
>JAFSPK010000070.1:0-6323 GCA_017443005.1 Acidaminococcaceae bacterium | reverse complement strand
GTGCGGGGGCTTTTACTATGGGGTAATCTACTAAAAATCGCTTTTATTTATAGTACGTTGGTAGTATAATTATAATGTATAGGTGTGTAATTAATTAAGTAAGTTTTAATTGCTTCCTATTCTTTTTCGTGTTTCGTGTTTGTTTCCGAATACTATTTTTGATAACTTAATTGATAAGCAGGTGATTTTATGCGTATTGTTGTTGTTGGCGCCGGTAAGATGGGTTACAGTATTGCCAAACTTCTGGCAGACGGTTCTTATGATGTTGTGGTTATTGAACAGGAAGATGAACGCCGTCAGGTAGTGAAAGATTCCCTTGATGTATTGACCATTCAGGGAAATGGATGCAGTCCGGAAGTTTTGGATATGCCTGAGGTTCGTAACGCAGATGTGTTTATTGCTGTAACGGACAGCGATGAAGTGAACCTGGTTGCCTGTCGTATGGCTAAAGCGTTTGGCGCCAAGCATACTGTCGCTCGGGTACGTAATGAAGACTATACTGACAGCGAACCATTACTGCTGAATAAAACACTGGGTGTGGATTTAAATCTGAATCCGGAACGCATTACGGCAAATGAAATCAGTCATATACTGATGACGCCGGCTGCGCTGGATGTAGATGATTTTGCTGACGGAAAAGTGCGTATGTTCGGCGCGCGGCTGCCGAATGATTTTAAATTTTTAGGTGTTCCATTAAAGAACGTCAGGCTTCCCGGTAATATTCTGATTGCCATGATTTTCCGGAAACACAGGATGATCATCCCTCATGGCGATGATATCCTCGAACCCGGTGATAACGTGTATTTTGTCGGGAGCCAGGAAGTCATCAAGAAGTTTGAAGTGAACTTTGAATCTACTTATGATAAACTGGAACGAGTGCTTCTGATCGGCGCAGGCCGTGCCGGACGTATGCTTGCGCAGATGTTGGAAAAGCAGGGCGTCTTTGTAAAAGTTATTGAAAAAGATAAGGAACGCTGCCGAATTTTGTCAGAGCAGCTCAACAATGGTCTGGTCCTTTGCGGTGACGGGACGGATATCGACCTGCTGACAGAAGAAGGTATCACGGAAGCGGATTGCGTGGTCTGCCTGACCGATGACGATAAACTGAATTTGTTGCTGGCGTTGCTGGCAAAACACCTTGGCGCGAAAAAGACCATTGTACGGGTGGCCAGAAATGAATATGTGGATTTAATGGCCAAGGTCGGTGTGGATATTGCCTTGTCGGCGCGTCTGTTAAGTGCTGCGGAAGTGATGCGTTTTGTCCGACAGGGCGGCATCGTATCGGTTGCCCTTTTGGAAGGCGCAAAAGCCGAGGCGTTGGAATTGCAGGTTCAACCAGGCTGTAAAGTGGACGGCAAGACGCTGATTCGGGCAAAGCTGCCCCGGGAATGCCTGGTTTGCGGTATTGTCCATGATGGTGAAGCTTCGGTCCCTAATGGGCAAAGCATGCTGAATGCCGGTGACAGGGTCATTGTCTTTGCGCAGACGGAAGTCGTTCAGGATGTTATGGATATGTTTGCGGGGAACAAAACCCTCTGATGCAGGAAATATGAAATGTGTATTGTACTCTTTTTAAATTTTGGGAAGAGCTGTCGCTTGGAAAATCTGATGTGAAAAAGCATAAATCATAAGAGCATAAATCATGTTTGCTTTTTACCTGAAGAATGTGGGAATAAAGATGCTATGGAAGAAAAATTAGTATTGCGCATGACGGGGCTTGTGTCCCTGGGAATGGTGGCGGCGATGTTGCCGTCTCTGGCCTGTGCGTTGAACCAGGAGCCTGAGATGGTGTTGCCGTTTCTCGGTACGATGGTGGTAGGCCTTGCTTTTGGTGCCTATGCGTTACGGACTACCGTTTCACAGCGGAAGATGCGCCTATCCATCCGGGGCGGCGCTGTGTTTTTAGGCTTGTCCTGGCTTTACACCAGTCTTTTAGGTGCTGTTCCGTATATCGCTTCGGGCGATTTTTCCGTACCAAAGGCATTGTTTGAAAGCGCCTCTGCGTTGACGACGACCGGTGTGAGTTCCGTACTGGAAGGAGCTCCGTATCCGTCCAGTCTTTTGTTATGGCATGACGTCAGCCAGTGGCTGGGCGGTATCGGCGCTATCGTCATTTTTGCTGTCATTATGCCCCAATTGGGCTCCAGCGCGGCCAACTTGTTTTCCGCAGAAGTGCAGGGGAATTCTGCGGAACGTACCATGCCCCATATCCGTGCGGCGGTACGCGTCCTGTTTTTTCTGTATCTGGGCCTGACGCTGATGATGACAGTGGTTCTTCTGATTTTGAAACAACCGCTGGATATGGCTGTAAAGTTGGCGGCTACCTCCATTTCGACCAGCGGATATCTGCATTATCGTACCTACCTGACGGAGTGCAACGATCCGCTTCTGGAACTGGTTCTGGTTTTGTTCATGATTATCGGAAGCTGTAATTTTATTTTGTATTACCGAATCCTGCAAAAACGTGTGGACGTATTCTGGAAAGATACGGAACGGCGCTGGTATTTTGGCATTATTGCCGGACTGACCCTGTTGGTGACCTATAATCTTTGGAGAAGCCATTTCTATGATTTATTCCAGTCTTTCCGCTATGCGTTTTTCCAGGTAGTTTCCATCATGAGTACAGCCGGACTGGCCACCCAGGATTTCAGCCACTGGCCGGCTTTCAGCCGTCTTCTGCTGTTTTATGCGGCGATTATCGGCGGTTGCTCTGCTTCCACGTCCGGCGGGGTAAAGGTATCCCGCGTGGTCGTGTTGTTGAAAGTCTGCTGGCAGGAAATCAAACGTACCCTGCATCCCCGGATGGTCAGTGTAATCACGATGAGCGGACGGCCGGTACCGGCGCAGGCGATTATCGGTGTGGGTCGTTACTTTTTCCTTTACTTCATCGTATTTATCGCGCTTTCCATGCTGTACTCCCTGACCGGAAGCGACATGCTGGAATCGATGGCGACCGTTGTCGTATTTTTGAGCAATGTAGGTTCTGCCTATGGAATCATGGGGGAAGGAACTACCTTTGAAGCACTGAGCAGCTTTGGTTATCTGATTTTGTATGTAACGATGATTATGGGCCGTATTGAATTATTTGCTTTTGTAATGTTCCTGCACCCTGATTTCTGGGCGAAGAAACGCGGCTGGTAAGAGGTGTCGGCTTGGATATACGCATCGTATTTTACTTAATGGCCCGCATGGTTTTCTGTCTGGGTGCTGTTTACTTTATTCCCTGGGGAATGTCCCTGTACCTGGAAGACGGATGCGCTGAAGTTTTTTTTACCTGCTTTCTGATTTGCAACTTTGTCGGATATTTGCTGAACCATTATGCCCGGTTTAACAAATATTCTCAGACGATAACCAACCGGGAAGGGGTTGCTACAGCCACCTTTTCCTGGGTGTTGTGTGCGGCGCTGGCGGGAATGCCCTACTGGATGACCGGTGAACTGGATTTGTTCGCTTCCTTTTTCGAAGGGATGTCTGCTGTGACTACGAACGGGGTTACCGTCATTGAAAGTCTGCAGGCGCTGCCCCGCAGCGTTTTATTCTGGCGCGGTATTACACACTGGCTGGGCGGTCTGGGTATCATCGTAATTTTTATCTCGTTGCTGCCACGTATGGCCAGCGGTGCCTTTCATCTTTTTGTAGCGGAAGCGACGGGATTTAATGAAGACAGGTTGCTGCCGCGGCTGCGTACCACTGCGCAGATACTTTTTATGATTTATT
Organism: Acidaminococcaceae bacterium; assembly: GCA_017443005.1. GTDB lineage: Bacteria > Bacillota > Negativicutes > Acidaminococcales > Acidaminococcaceae > Succiniclasticum. The sequence continues at coordinate 2,606 of JAFSPK010000070.1, read as the reverse complement.
CGTCGCTGACGTTAGCGGAAGCGTTTTTGCTTTTTGTTTGCGGCATGGATTTGTTTGACGCGGTCAACCATGCTATGGCGACGGTAGCGACAGCAGGCTTTTCTACCTATGATAACGGCCTTATGCATTATAATAATCCGCTGATTGAGCTGGTTGTTTTTATCTTTATGGTTCTGGCGGGAGCCAACTTTGCCCTGTATTACAAAGTCCGTTACAGGGGATGGCACGTGCTGTGGGAAGACGAAGAGTTCCGTATTTTTATTTATTTTATTCTGGCAACCTCATGTCTCATCACCTTGTCTGTGTATGCAGGGACGGATGATACATTTTTAGAAGCTGTGCGTCACAGTTTTTTTATGGTAGCGTCTTTTTCTTCCACCACCGGTTTTGCTTCTACCAACTACGAACAGTGGCCGGCAGTAGCCAAGCTGACGCTCATGCTTTTGTATTTTACCGGAGGATGCGCGGGTTCTACGGCGGGCGGCATCAAAATTGCCCGGTGTGTGGTTTTGGTACGCATGACCATCGTAGAACTGAAGCGGGTGCTGCATCCCAAGATGCTGTTTGCGGTAAAGTTTGAAGGTAAGCCGCTGACCATTTCGGTACTGGCTTCTATCAGCCGTTTTTTCTTCCTGTATGTAATCAGCGTGGTGGTGCTTTCCATTCTGTTTGCGGCCACCGGCGTTTCTCTGACGGAAGCCATTTTTGGCGTGATGGCCTGTATCAGCAGCTGTGGTGCGGCCTTTGGCGGTATCGGGCTGGAAGGGGAGTTCGTCCATGTTTCTGACGCCGGCAAAATGGTGCTGGCGTTGGCCATGTTGATCGGGCGTCTGGAAATTTATACCGTGTTGGTTATGCTGCGCAAAGAATTCTGGCATATGAACAGCCGCTGGTGACAAAAACTCATTTAATTTCTGTTTACCTTGCTTTTTAGAGGTATTACATTGAACGGCAAAGTCATTTTGTATTTAATGGGAAAAATCTTATATTTTCTTGGAGTGGTCTTTGCGGTTCCCATGCTTCTGGGTTTTGGCTATCAGGATGGTGGTGGGAAAATTTTTGCTGTCTGTATGATAGCATCTTTTCTCATTGGTTTTCTTTTCCAAAAACTGGGAACGAAAATAACCGAACAATATAACCTTACAAACCGGGAAGGGATTCTGACTGTTGTTTCCACATGGCTTATAGCGGTTTGTTTTTCTTCCGTACCATTTCTGGCGGTCGGCATGCTGGGTCCGGTGGATGCATTCTTTGAAGCTATGTCCGGATTGACCACCACCGGTGCTACCGTGCTTCCGGATATTGAAATCTGGCCCCGCAGCCTTTTGTTCTGGCGGGTCTGGATGCATTGGATCGGCGGACTGGGAATCATCGTCATCTTCATTGCACTGCTGCCCAGGATCAGCGGGGGAGCGGCTCATCTTTTTAATGCCGAAAGCAGCGGCTTTGAGGGGGAAAGGCTTTTGCCCCGCCTGCAGAAGACGGCGCAGGCCCTGTTCCAGATTTATATCTTTATCACAGGATGCACGGCGATTTTGCTTCTGTTCTGCGGCCTGGACCTGTATGACGCAGTGGTTCACGCCATTTCAGCGGTAGGGACCGGGGGATTTTCCAGCTATAATGACAGTATCGTTCATTTTAAAAGCCTGAGCGTGGAATTGGTGCTGGGTTGCGCTATGTTCTTTGCCGGAGGAAACTTTTCCCTGTATTTTAAAGTGAAACGTAACGGACCCGGAGTGCTGTTAAAGGATGACGAGTTCCGTTGTTACTTATTTATGTACCTGACACTGGTTACTCTTGTGACAGTATCTCTGGCGGCGTATGGCTTTTCCCCATTCCGCGGGTTGCGCGAAGCCTTTTTCCAGGTGGCATCTTTTGTATCAACAACCGGTTACGTTTCCGCGGATTTTGATCAGTGGCCGACGTTTCCGAAGCTTTGCCTGATGCTGCTTTACTTTACCGGCGCCTGTGCGGGATCCACATCGGGCGGAATTAAAATATCCCGGTTTATCGTCCTGGCCCGGGGCGTGAAGGAAGGCGTGCTTAAGGCGCTGCATCCGCAGGAGTCCAGACCGATTCTGTTTAACGGCCATAAAATCGAAAACAGCGTGTTTGCGCTGGTACTGTCCTTTTTCTTTACTTATATTGGTATTTTTGTCCTTGTTTCCATTGCGGTTGTATCTACGGGTGTCGACATCCAAACCGCAGTGACCAGCGTCCTTGCCTGTCTCAGCAGCATAGGCCCCGGGTTCGGGCCTGTTGTCGGAGCTACAGGAAATTTTGCGCCTCTGCCTTCGGCTGCAAAATTAATGCTGGCGTTTACGATGCTGCTGGGGCGTCTGGAAATGTACACCCTGCTGATTCTGTTCCACCGGAAATTCTGGAACGGACGCAGCCGGTGGTAAATTACCTGACATAATAAAACAAATTTTGACGTGTGATAAGATAATCGTTCTGGAGGAGTACGGTGTATGAAGACCTATGAATTTGCTTATGGAAAAGGAACGCAGAAGGTAGATTTGCCGGAAGAGCATATCATTTACGACCTGCACGGGAAAGAAGTGGCGGTGGAAAAAGATATTGCCGCCGCTGCATTAAAGGCAATC
>JAFSPK010000069.1:0-6085 GCA_017443005.1 Acidaminococcaceae bacterium | reverse complement strand
TCTTCTTCCTCAGTATCCGGTTCGTCTAAGTCTTCCTCTACCGTATCCAGTACGCCGAAGCCATCGGTGAGCAGCGCGCCGAAACCGGCTCCGAAGAAAAACGCGCCCCCGGTCATCCGTAAACCGGTGGTCAGCAACAGGCCCCAGCCGGCGCCGAAGAACTGAGCCGGGACGGATGAGAACGACGCGGTAACAGGCAGGAGCATTTTGCGATGGGTACCCTGTGCGTCACGGCTGACGCACATATATTAATAGAAGAAATCTAATTAAAATAGAAATGAAACGTAAGCGGAGGTAGACTGTATGACCATGCAGCCAAGAGAACTGGCAGAGAAGATTGCAACGATTGCAGACGATAAAAAAGGAAAAGATATTTTACTGCTGAACATGGAAGGCATATCCTATATGACAGATTACTTTGTCATCGCCAGCGCGTCCAACACCACGCTGGTGCGGGCCATTGCCGATGCCATTGAGGATAAGCTGGCGGAACAGGAAGTGTTCTGCAGCCACAAGGAAGGTTATAACGAAGGCCGCTGGGTGCTGATGGATTTCGGCGATGCGGTGGTGCATATATTCCTGGAAGAAGAACGGGATTTCTATAATCTGGAACAGCTGTGGGCCGATGCTCCCAGCGAAGCCTTCGAGGGGACCGATGATGGACAATAACCTGCAGTACAAAGCCGGCGACGTGGTGACGCTGAAAGTGGTCCGGGTCTCCGAAATGGGCGCCTTTCTGGACGCGGGCACCGGTGACACTTCGGACGACATCCTGCTGCACAAACTGCAGCAGACCACGCCGGTGAAAGTGGGGGACGAAGTGCGGGTGTACCTGTATCTGGACCCCCATAAGCGCCTCACCGCCAGCATGAAGCTGCCTAAGATGAAAGAAGGACAGCTGGGTTACGCGAAAGTTATCAGCGTGACCCGGGACGGCGGCTTTGTGGACATCGGGGCGGAACGGGGCGTGTTCCTCCCTTATACGGAAATGCTGGGCAGGGTGAACCCCAACCAGAAAATCTGGATCAAGCTGTACCGGGACAAGAGCGGCCGGCCGGCCGTCACCATGAAGGTGGACAAAGACCTGGCCAAAGCGGCGAAACCCATTGGGGAAGAGGCCAAAGTGGGGGATACCGTAACTGGGACCATCTATAATATTACAAAAGAAGGCTTTTTCATTTTTACCAATGACCGTCACATTGCTTTCCTGCACCGGAGCGAGGCGGACCCCAAACGCTATCTGGCGTACGGGGAACAGGTCACGGCCCGAATCACCTTTATCCGGGAAGACGGCCATGTGGACGTGTCCCTGCGCAAGCAGAAGGAAAACGCCATGGTGGACGATGCCCAGATGCTTTTGGACACACTGCAGTCCCGGAATGGGCGCATGCCTTACTGTGACGATACGCCTACGGAAATCATCAAAACGAAATTCGGTATTTCCAAAGCTGCCTTTAAGCGTGCCCTGGGTCGCCTGATGAAAGAGGGCAAGGTGTACCAGGAGGACGGCTGGACGATTCTGAAATAAAAATGTACAGCCGTCATGGGAAACCTTCCATCCCCCGCTTTGCTACGGCGGCATCCTGCAAGCAGTCGCCGCCTAAAGCGCAGCGATGGGGCAAACCCTTCCAGGTTGCCAATGACGGTTTGCAAATGTGCTTTCAATTTAGTCGCCAATAATTGGAGGTTATCATCATGAAAAAATCTTCCATTATCCGTACTGCAGCTTCCGCTGCACTCTGTCTTTCTCTGACTACCGGCGTCGTGATGCCGAAACAGGCTCTGGCCTGGGACTGGTTATCAGCCGGGCTGGCTATGTTCCAGGTGGGAGCGGAGTACGCGTATCTCAATAAGCAGGTGAGCTATCTGGACAACAAGGGCCGGGACGAATACATGGGCCAGATTAAAGACAAGTACGGCGTCAACACGGACCCCACGGCCAATGCCATGCTGGCCCGGATTATGACCCGGCTGTCCGATGCGGTGGCGTTGACGGATGATTCCATCGTGAAAAAACCTTACAATTATTTCGTCAACAATGATAAATCCTTTAACGCGTTCTGTACGTTGGGTCACAACATGAGCGTTAACATCGGCGCGTTTACCAAGTTAAATTACAATGAGGACGAACTGGCCTTTGTCATTGCCCATGAAATGGGCCACGGCCAGAAGAACCACCCCGCTGCCGGGGTGAAGCGGGCGCTTCCCCTTTCAATCCTTGGCGCGCTGTATGCCAGCCAGAACCGGAACTCCGCCTCGTCCGTCGGTGCGGCATTAGTTACGACCATCGGTACGGCCAAGTGGGTGACCAAGCCCATGGAAAGTCAGGCGGACAAGCTGGCCTTTGACTACGCCGTGGCGGCCGGATACAATGTGGGCGCCGGCGCAGCCCTGTGGCAGCACATCCTGGAACAGAACGGCAGCAAGTCCAGCGGCTTTGCGGAACTGTTCAACGATCATCCCACCAGTGTGAGCCGACGCGACAATTACAATAAGAAGATTACAGAGTGGAGCAAAAACCAGGTAACTGTTAATAAAGAAACCGGGCTGATCACGGTAGCGGGGAAACCCTTCTACACACCGGCCAAGACCACGAACATGAGCCCCCAGGAACAGGCCTTCCTGATTGCCGGGAACCTGTCCGCAGTGTTCCACGACGGCGGACAGCACGATGCGGTGTGGACCAACAGTGAAAACACATTGTTAGCAGGCGAACAACCTGTCATGAGTTTTGATGGCGTGGCGGATGCGGACGCAGTTGAAAAGAGGTTGCGGGAAATTTTGAGCAGCAGCGATGTAAGGAACGTGGTTACTGAAGAAATAAAAGATGACAATCATTCCAAACGAAGTACTGCTAAAGTGAAAGCAGAACAGAAACAGGAATCAGCCGCGGAAATAAAACCTATGACCATGCGGCAGAAACTGGAAGCCTATAAAGCACAGCAGTAATAAGTAAGATGTGTGGGTAATTATGATGGACTATACACCAGATATTGTACAGGTTGTTCCTCATGAAGATTACACAGTATCTGTGTATTTTTGTGATGGTAAGATTGTACTGTATGATGCCAAACCAAATTTGAACAAAGGTGTTTTCCAAAAATTGAAAGACAAAGTATTCTTTATGAAAAGATGCAAAATCATGAATGACACGTTAGCCTGGGATGTTACAGGATCCAATGATCCAACAGCCTGTATTGATATAGACCCGGACTACTTGTATTCTTTGGATCATGTCGCAGAACAAACAGCCTAAAACTCAGAGAAACACTTTAAGTTATTAGCAGATATTACAGATTCCTGATGATTCCCCGTACCCGTCAGCAATGGCGGGTGTTTTTAGTTTGGCAATCCGGCCCTTATCAGTGAAAAACGGGGGAAACCCTGAGTCACGCCTCTTTTACCAGTTGAAATGCACTGTCAGACAGTCATTTCTATAGCTAAAGCTTCCAGTAAGGTTCTACCTTTATATATTAAGAGGTATTGCGGTTTAAACCCAGTAACCATGCGGGTTTACGTTGCGAGGTTGGTCGTTTTTACGACCAGGGCAGGGGAAATGCAATGCGATTTTTCACTTAAAGCAAAACTATAGTGAATGATTAAAATTGCTTATTGCAATTTATTCCTGATTATGCTACAATAACTCTGATTAAAGTACCAGTCTTTGATATAACTTGTTGGAACCTTTGTGTGTTGTTGCGGAACCGGAGAGGAAACCAGGCAACTCGCCCGGAGAAACAGACAACCTGCAGAGCCTTCTGACAATTTATATAATATTTTTTAATTGTCTTAAAGGAGGCAAACAAAATGAAAAAATCATTAGTACTGGCAATGGCAATGGCATTGGGCGTAACCGCTTCTGCCTATGCTGCCAACCCGTTCTCCGATGTACCGGCCGGCCACTGGGCTTATGACAGCATCAGCAAACTGGCAGCTGCCGGCGTCATCGAAGGTTACGGCGACGACACCTTCCGCGGCGACCGTCTGATGACCCGTTATGAAATGGCGCAGATTGTTGCAAGAGCGATGGCCAAAGGCGCCAACGTGGACAAACTGGCTGCTGAATTTGCAGACGAACTGGAGAAGCTGAATGTTCGCGTAGCTGCGTTGGAAAAGAAATCCGATAACGTAAAGGTTACCGGGGAAATCCGTTATCATTACGGTCATTTAAAAATGAAGGGCGATGGCTGGAAGGATTCGCAGTATCAAACCGGTCTTCGTTCCCGCCTGTATTTTACCGGTAAGGTAAACGACAACTGGAGCTATGTAGGCCGTATCCAGAACCAGCAGTGGTTTGATGACAACGCCGGTAACGAAGGAACCGATTTTAACATTGCCAAGTTAGAAGGCCGTCTGGGCGGCGTGAAGGTTGTTGCCGGCCGCGATGACGATATCTTTGCCAATGGTTACATCTATGATGGCGGACATGACGCCATTAAACTGTCTTACGGCAATAAGTGGTATGTAAGCGGCGCTTATGGCAAAGTGACAGATATCAACGAAGATGGCGAAATGTTCAAAGACGTATTAGGCACAGATGTGGCTAAGAGATTCTACGCTGCGGAAATCGGGTCTAATATTGACGGCAGCTTTGTAAACGGAAAAATCGGTTATTTTAAAACAGAACTTACGGATGCTGCTAAAAATATGATGGGCGGCAATGTTGGCATCTGGTATGTTGGCGCAGATTTCAACCTGGCGAAAGATTTGGCTTTTAATGCTATGTACCTGCATTCCGACAGGGATAGAGTTGGCACCGTAGAATCCAAAAAAGACGGTTATGTGTTTGGTCTGGGCTATCGAGGAGCGGAAGCTTCCGAACCCGGTTCCTGGGGCCTGACCGCAAGATACTACCATCAGGGCAGAGGCACGTATCTGATGCACACCATTGATGGCTACACTGATTTCTTCACTGGCTTCAAAGGATGGTCCGTGGGCGGCGAAGTAACGGTAGCAAAGAATATGGTTGCCAGCGTAACCTATTATGACACCAAAGCGTTGAAGACTGAGCCGGCAGTATTTGGCGGCCAGAAAGAAGGCAAAGTTATCTGGTCTGAATTTAACGTAACGTTCTAATCAGTTACAGAATGTATGAAGTTTCTGGACAGTTAATCACCGTTAAGGTGCAATAGCTATAAACCGTAAACTAGAATAGTAATTCCAAATTAAAAACGGAGTCGTTGCGGCGGCTCCGTTTTTAGCTGCAAAAAAGCGGAGAAACTCAGATAAAAAAGTAGTCAATAATTTAAAAAAACGTTACTTGCACACGGTGCCTGAAAATTGATATTATGAAGCCACTTCATAGGAGGTGGCAAACATGTCAAGACATGGTAAATCTCGTAAACAAACGCCTTGGGACGGCGTAGAAGAGAAAACGCCTACACAGGAGTTCCTGCAAATGCATTATGTAGCCAGATATGAACAGAGGCATCCTACAATTAGGGAAACCGGCGAGGCCAGCCTCATCAACTCATACGTACCATCCAAATGCCCCTATTGCGGGTCAGAGAACTTCATCCGCAAGGGTGTCGACGTTAATGGGATTCAGCGTTATAAATGTATCTGCGGCCAAACATTCAGGCCGACAACCGGAACTGTTTTCGATTCCCGCAAGATTCCCATCAGCGAATGGATGGAATATTGTCACAACATCTTTCGTTATGTCAGTCTGAATGCCGATTCATGGAACAACCGGAATGCGTTCTCAACGTCCAAATATTGGCTTGAGAAGTTGTTTTTAACGCTTGAAGGTTCACAAGACAATATTGTGCTTGCGGGAACGGTTTGGCTGGACGAAACTTATTATTCTGTCTTGATGAAAGACAGGGAAAGAGATGCGAATGGAAACCTGTTGCGCGGCTTGTCACGTAACCAGATTTGTATTGGGGTCGCCACGGACAAAAGGCATACCGTGTGCCTGATAGAAGGTTATGGAAAGCCTACGCAAAGCCACAGTTACGAGACCTTCAAGACTCACATAAAACCTGAATCTACCGTTATTCATGACAAAGAGTCTGTACACCGCAAACTGATTGATAAATTATCATTGAAAAGCCAGGCTTACGCATCAAAAGACCTGAAAGGG
>JAFSPK010000068.1:0-5124 GCA_017443005.1 Acidaminococcaceae bacterium | reverse complement strand
TTTCTTTGGTTGTTCGTCATATTATTTTCAGCTGCAGCCAATTCTAATAATTCCAGAAAACAATCCGTTCCCTGATTTGACATTGAAATTCTTTCTTTTCCAAAAACAGCTTTACTAAAACCGATAATATTGCTCATAATCTTTATCCTACAAACTTCGATTTGTATCAGTGATCTGACTTGAGGCCGGCTCCGCACATGGTGATCAGGCTGTCCGGCGTTCTGCCGTGTAACTGACAGTATTTTGGGTAAGCAGCATAGTTTCCGTCAGCTTTTATCTCATTATAACACAAAAACAAATAATAAGCTCCCGGTTCCCCTTTGGTCGGAAAAACGACCAGACGCGAACCGGGAAGCCAGTTGTGATGCGAGGTTTACAGCCTGATTTCTATAAGTAATATAGACAGGTTATAATGTCTGTCTCGCAATGACACATCGTTCGTATATTTCATCTGCTTTGTTCGGGAAATCTGTCATTGCGGTCAGCGTAAAAAAAGGCCGTTTAAAAACTCTTAATCGACTGCTGTTAACATATCCTAAATTCTATTATAAGCGCCTTTATAATTTTGCCCATTCAGATTTGATGAGCGCTTTGTTCAGATCGCGCAGGTACGGAACCGTACGTCTCGCTTCCGTACACTTATTGATGTCAATTTCCGCAATCAGGACTGCGTCTTCGTCTCTGCCCGCCTCACAGATTACGGAACCGTCCGGCGCAACAATACGGGAATGCCCGCCCAGGAACACCGTGTTATCGTCTACGCCTGCCCTGTTCACTGCAATGACGTAAATACCGTTTTCCAGTGCGCGCGCTTTGGACTGGATATCCCACACATAATACCGGGCGCGCCCGAAAGCAGCCGGATAAATGATTACATTAGCGCCTTGCAAAACCATAAGGCGGGAAATATCCGGGAAGCCTATTTCATAACAGATTTGCATCCCTATGCGCAAATCTCCGTAAGGAATCGGCGCCGGAACTTTGGAACCGTTTTGGAACCGCAGTTCTTCATTATCCCAAAGATGTACCTTGTCATACGTTCCCAGTACGCCATTTTCGTCCACAGTCAGAGCCGTATCCGTGATAATGCCCTTATTTGGCGTATTGGCTAAAATACACCCGGAAACCAGAATCTTATATTTTTTTGCCTGTGCGATCATCCACTGCGTAGTCCGGCCTTCCGGAATGTCTTCGGCTAGTTCAACGTCCTGCTTTGGGATCCAGTAGGCCGTATTGAACAGTTCGGGAAAGATTGCCCATTCGGCGCCTTTTTCTACAGCTTCTTTTAATAAACCTTCAGCTTTTTCAAGATTTGCGTCAACATCGCCAAGCTTACAATTCATCTGAATCGCGGCCACTTTAATTTTCACGTTAACCTCCCCATACAGAAAACACCTTACTTATAAAAACAAGCGCTGACTAATACGTTTAATCAGCGCTTGCCAGATCCTATATTATTTCTTTCTCGGGCAGCGTTTCAGGAAGTCGTCTGCCATTTCTTCCATGGTTACCCAACGAACGCCGTTGTACTGGTTGATGTGGTTGATCAGGTGTTCGTGCATGCGCAGTACGCGCGGACGGCCGCTTACATCCGGATGAATCGTCATCGGGAACACGGCGTAATCCATATTCGCATAGACCCAGTCGAATTCATCTTCCCACATCTGGCCGATGGTGCGCGGATTCGTAAAGCCGTAGCTGGTGGTGGAATTCTTAATGAACATCATGGGAGGCAGATCATCCAGATACCAGTTTGCAGGAATCTCCACAACGTCCGTTTCCTGGCCGCGTACCAGCGGTTTCATCCATTCGTGCGCAGAATCAGCTTTGTAGTTAATCTTAGTCCAGGTATCGCCTACGCGTACATAGTAAGGAGTGTAGTCGTTATGCATTAAGCTGTGATCATATTTAATATGATATTTATCTAACAACTCATTGGTTACATGAGAGAATTCCCACCAGGGAGCAGTATAACCCACCGGCTTTTTGCCAGTCAAATCTTCAATCAGACCGATGCATTTTACCAGAACTTCTTCTTCCTGTTTCGGGGTCATAGCAATCGGGTTCTCATGGGAATAGCCATGTAATACGATTTCGTGACCTGCGTCAACAATCATCTTCATCTGTTCCGGGAATGTTTCGATGGAGTGACCGGGTGCCGACCAGGAAGTTTTGAGACCGTACTTGGCAAATAAATCCAGCAAACGGGGAATGCCTACTTCGCCTGCAAACATACCGCGGGAAATGTCATCCGGGGAATCTTCGCCGTTATAAGAACCTAACCAGCCGGCAACCGCATCAATGTCAATATCGTAGCAAACAAGAATCTCTTTTTTAGCCATTATGATTTCCTCCTGCCATAATTTAATTATTATTATTTTTTTAAAGCAGAATGCATTCTTCCGATTGATATTTTGGAAATTTCCTTTAGCTGTATACATTGTAATTCAAAGCGAATCTTTCGGGAAGAAGAAACATACTTGCAGGGTGCAGGCCCAGACCTGCAGCCAATCAGTCAGTGCAATTTATATCACCGGTTTAACTTTCAATACTGTAAGTCAGGTGTAACTGGATTTTATTCCAGTAAATCCCCAAATAAGCCGCTGCACGAAGCATATATCGTACCACGCGTTCCGTATCTGCCCCACTCTGCATCATAAGCTGACCTGTGTCTAAAATCAGGCGCATTTTATCACGCATCATTCTTTCCATATATTCGATTTACTTCTTAGCCCAGTTCAGAATCCTTCGGGAAGAGATGGTTTTGACACGTTCCCGCATCCTGTTCAACACATTTTCCGTTTCCACCACCATACGCCGGTGCGTTCCGTGCCCAATGGTTCCCTGCTCATCCCAGGCTTCAATAGACAAAAGCACATCACGTTCCCCGATTTCTTTTATTGTAACACGCGCAGTGATCGTCATGCCCACGCTGGTAGGGGCGGTACATTCAAACTGTATGGCTGTACCTATACTGGCATACTCTTCCGGTAAATACGGATCAATAGCATCCGTTGCCGCGTCAATCGACCAGTGTATCAGACGCGGCGCAGATAGCAGTTCTTTAAAAGCGCTGATATACTTATCAGAAGCATCCTCCGGCCTGACCACTTTTTGGACTACAGCATTCTGCCCCACTGTCAGGTAATCATGTAAATTAATCATAATTGCAATCTCCTCCTATCATCTTATCTAAAATTTATCAACTGAAAAAATATCTGAGATACAAATACACTCCGGAAATAAGCAATGACAGTAACATGATTGGGAAACAGGCTTTCATAAAACGGGTAAAGGAAATATCATAACCGGATCTGGCCGCCTCAGCCATAATGATAACATTTGGCGAAGCGCCAATCAGCGTCCCGTTCCCCCCGAAGCAAGCCCCCAACGAAAGAGACCACCAGAGATAATCTGCCTGGATCCCCATCAGGTTTTGCATATCCTGTATCAGCGGAATCATAATCGCCGTGAACGGGATGTTGTCTACAAAGGCAGAAGCGATGCCGGAAAGAAACAAAATGACAAACGTCATTGTTTTTACATCCCCGTCGACCAGCGCAATCCCTTTCTCCGCCATCGCTTTAATGACCCCCGCCGTTTCCAGCCCGCCAACCAGAATAAACAGGCCCATAAAGAAAAGCAACGTATTCATGTCAATTTCCTTCAGGGCTTCTTCCGGGTCAATACCGCAGACAATAATCGCAAGAATAGCGCCGGACATGGCGATAGTGGCCGACTGCAACCCGAAACTGCTGTGCACTACAAACCCAATCACTGTCAGCAAAAGAACTGTCAATGATTTTTTCATACCGCTTAAATCCCGGATTGCGGAACGAATGTGAATTGCCTGAAGCTCTTCTTCAGTGAGTTCCCTGGAATGGAGCGAGCCGCGATAAACCAGCAGGATAACCGCTATAGTACAGGCCATGGTCGCTATTACTACTGGAGCCAGATTGACAAGAAACTGCATAAATTCCAGCTTCGCCGCCGAACCAATCATAACATTCGGAGGGTTCCCGATCATCAGCGCCGTCCCGCCTATATTGGACATCAATACTTCAGAGATCAGCACCGGCATCGGATTGATCTTTATCATGCGGCAGATTGAAATCGTCATCGGCGCAATAAGCAACGCAGCTGTGACCGAATCGATGAGCGCGGCGCCTATGCCTGTAATCGCGGACAAAAGGATTAAAAGCGTCTTCGCTTTCCCCCGGCTTTTTTTCACGGCCCACAATGCCATTGCTTCAAAAAAACCGGATTGCTTTACGATGGAAATCAAAACCATCATGCCTGCCAGTAAACCCAGCGTATTAAAATCGATAAATTCTTTTATCGCCATATCCTGTGTAACATGATGAAAGTAAATCATCATGCCTCCCCCCACAAGAGCGCAGATCGTACGGGGTATTTTATCGAAAATGATGCCGATATAGGTAACCGCAAAAATAATAACCGCTTCATAAAAAGCGATCGTATTATCCATAGACATTCCCTCCCTTACGCTTTCCAGCAGAATTCTTGTTTACGCATTATAGTAAAATCTGTTGTTTCCGGGAAGAATAACTATCATTACCAGATGCAAGCAAAAACCTGCACCAGGAACAAACCCGCTGTAGGCATTTCAAAAAAACGAAATAATGATATAATGTATATATGATAATTGCGTTCTGACGAAACACGCTTAATTATGGGAGATGCAAACTATGTTAGACGAAGTATTGTTAAAACGTCTCAAAACCATTCACGAATGCGGCAGCTTCGCTCGTGCCGCAGAAAAGCTTTTTATTTCCCGGCAGGCTTTGGTTGAGCAGGTTTCCGTGTTGGAAAAGCAACTCAGGTTTCCTTTGTTTGAACGCACAAACCGTGGAACCCGGCTGACGTCTGCAGGCGAAACCTACCTGAACCATTCCTTCCAGCTTGTCGGTTCTTATCAGCAGTTGCTGCGCAAGTGCAGGGAAAAAAGCACTGGGGCGAATTCCATAACCGTCGGCTCACTGTCTAACCTTCCCAGCGTAACGCTGCCTAAAATATGCCACGAATACCGTAAACTGCATCCTGAAATCGCCTTTAACTTTCAGGACTTCCCGTTGCGCTATTATTTTGAGCAATTCAGCAACC
>JAFSPK010000067.1:0-16867 GCA_017443005.1 Acidaminococcaceae bacterium | reverse complement strand
TAGTCTTTATCCAGTTTGATGCTCTCGTCCAGGACCTGCAAAGCTTTATCATATATTTTGCCTTGTATGCAAAAAGAAATATAGAATTTCCGCACCTCCGAAACTTTCCAATACTTTTTACAGATTTTCTTGAATTCCGGATCGTCCAGGGAAGCAGGATTGATAAGATTCAAATACCGCACGGCCCATTTCCCCAGTTCATAATTCCTTCCCCATCCAGCAACGTGTACTTTTGCAGCCTCCTCCATCTGCGCTTTTATCATGTCAGCTTTAGGCTGCCAGAATTCTTGTTCTTTAAATCCGTCCAGAATAGCGTCTTCGATGTATTCATCCACCCAGTCATTATCATAGTATCCCAGGCGATCCGTGAACCAGCAGAACATTTCGCGTTTTTCTTCCATGCCTGCTTTATCCAGCAGCTCGACCCAGACTTCATAAATATCCGACAATATGTCGCACGATTCGCCGTCGGAATCATCCATTTCCACATTAGCTACAAAATCAAACATATAGGTAAGCAGTTCAAAAGCATTCCTATAGTCGCCATTATCTATGATATGGCGCACATCCTTCTCAATAATTCCGTTCAAATCGTTAGCAAAATCCCCCGCTGCATAGTAATTGATAAAACCAAACCGGTCCATATGACGCCTGGCGACCTGGTTTACATGTGCCTTTAATCGCTTCATGTCCGCTTTTGTCTGCTTTTTGGTGACAGCAGCCTTAAACCGGAGCAGCAAATCGTCATTTTCTTCCAGCAGGGAAACCAGGAATTTTTTGACAACAGAAACATCCGCGTTTTCTACAATCTCAGCAACCGATTTTTCCTGCTGCGGTTGCGCATTATCTACAGTTGTCTATTTTGCCGTTCCCACGGCTTCGTTACTTTTCTCCCACGCATACAGAACCGCTGCCATGTGTTTGCAATGGTTCCCGTCTTCCGCATAAGGGCAGGTACAGAACATGGATTTGACCCGCCCTTGGTCCAACTCGATTTTTACCGTGTAGGTATCGGTACCCTCCACCGTAGCGGAAACGGCGTTTTCTGTTATTTTCAGGTTCTCTACCGCTTCATTATAAAAATACGTAAAGCCTCTGGCAAGAATATGGCTCTGAAATAATGCCGTCCAGTTTTTGTTCATGTTATTACCCCAGTTTTCCAGAAACAGATTGTTGCAATCGGGAACCAGTCTTCGGCAGGCATCACACATAAATAAGCATGTTACTGGAACTGTCTCGTCATGTCCCGAAACTCTTCCACAAAATCCTCGTCAAACGCTTCATAATCCGGATCCTGTTTCAGCCGCTCTATTATTTCATAAATAACGGGACAGACTTCTGCATTCTCCAACATGCTGAGCAAGCTCCCAATGCGATCCCGTTTATTCGTATACGGATATTCCTTACAGGAACGCGGCCTGCGCTCTCCTAAAAGGCAGTTCCCGTCCGGTTGCAAAAAATCGCAAGGTTTGTGCCGAGTGACGAAGCCTTCGTCATGTTTATCCTGTTCCAAAAATCTCCTCTTAAATTCTTCAACATCCATTTTCAGATATTTCGCGTCTTGTTCAACATCCTCCGCGGGAATGCTGCCGTGAAATTCCTTGCAACAGTTCCGGCATTGGCTGCAATCGTAAGCGGCAAACAGTTCCCGGTGAAGCCGATGCACTTTTTTATCAAATGCTTTCGGATTAGCGTACCCTTTCAGAAAAGAACGGAACGCATAATTCTCTTCTTCCTTTTTCCTGGCAAACCGTTTTACATTCTTTGGACTAATCATGTGCACTTCCATTAGCATAATTCTCTTCAGCCTTTTCTGCAGCTTCACTAAGTATCATCGCATCCAGATTATCCACAATGAATTCCTGCGCCTGTTGCCCGTAAAGTGTTACCACGTAGCCCGCTCCGTCGGCACGTACCCTTTCCTCTGTGCGAATACCCAATTGCAGTCCCTTGTCCGTTGGCACTTTGAAGGTTTTGTTTTCAAATTTTTCAAAAGCCAGCTCTTGCAAATATCCCTGCCGGATCAGCCACTTTATTACGGTTTTGTAAGACAGTTTTTGGTATGTATATTCATCCAAAGGCTCGTTGATCTGCTCAACCACTCGTGAAATAGCCTTATCTTCCCTATAAGAAAACAGATTCCTCATGTCCAGCGGAAATAGCTGCTTATCACTTTTCTTTGGTTTTCCTCCCACGTATCCTCTGTTCTTATGTACTTCTTCCAATACTTCCTTTATAAAATACATGCAGCGAATCACGTTGGGATTTTGCAAAACTGAGTCATCTCCTACCGGCGAGTTGTTGACCGGGTTGAAGCCATCCGCAATGCGTTGCGCGTAAAGTATAGCTTTTTCGATTTTCACAAGGTCATATTGTTTTATTTCTGTTTTTTCCATAACAAATGTACTCCTATCCTCAGAATTAAGAATACTCAGCACAGTCCTGCTTCACACATTCCAACAGCAAATTCCGCAACATCGGTATATCTTCTGTCACGGTTTCCCAGATTGTTTTAGGGCTTGCCGCATGGTATTCATGAATCAGGATATTACGCATGCCTTTCATCTCACGCCAGGGAATCTCGTTGTGCGCCTCTTTAAATTCTTCGCTGAAATGCGCAGACAACTCGCCAATCTGTGCAATATAGAAAACAGCACCGGCGCTCAGCCCTTTATCTTTCCGGAACGCTTCTTCCGTATGGTTCAAACGTACAAGAATGTTTTCAACCTCTCCGCAATATTCTAAAATCTTGTCTGCAATCGTCCGGTCACGCAGCTTCATATAGTAAAATCCCGTCCTTCCGAATTGCTTCTCGCAAATATGCGTCCAATTCCTCTTCATCCTGGGAAACCAGATCTATTTCCGCCTGCACTGCCTCTTTCAGTTCTTCAAAAAAACCGCCTAGGGCAAAGTAGCCGCGAATTCTGCCTTTTTTGATATAAAAATCAAAATCACTGTCCGCGCGGTAATCACCTCTTGCCCGGCTGCCAAAAAGGTAAACTGACTCCACCCCATACTTTTTCGCTATGGGGCGGATCATTTTTTTCAGATTGGCAATCATATCCCGGTGCAGGCTAATTCTGTACGCATCGATCGCATTAAGGATGAAAGCATTGGTACTCATGCCATAACGCTGCGCACATTGCGAGATACCCTCTTTTTCTCCCTTTTTGACCCGGAGAGGAATCTGCTCATAGACTCTTTTATTGTATTTATTCTTGCGAATCGTGCTGCCTTTTGCCATAGTGCTATCACCTCATTTAAATTGTAGCACTATTCTTTTATAAAAGCAATAAATAATCTATGCTTTTTCAAATCTTGCAAAGAAGCATAGATTGTTCCGGACAATTAAATTACCGTACTATCAGTCCGTAAACTCCGCGATTTCTTCCAGCGCGGCCACGATTTTCTTCAGCCCCGCTTCATCTTCTTCGGTAAAGCGGTTCTTTAAGGGGCTGTCCAAATCCAGTACGCCTACCAGTTTTCCGTTTTTGTGGATGGGGATCACGATTTCCGCATTGCTAGCGCTGTCGCAGGCAATATGCCCGGGGAACTGATGCACGTCGTCCACCCGTTGCACTTTGTTCTGCAGTGCCGCCGCGCCGCACACGCCGGCACACAACGGAATGCGGATACAGGCTGGGTTGCCCTGGAACGGTCCCAGCACTAACGAATCCCGGTTCATTAAATAAAAGCCTGCCCAGTTTAAATCCGGCAGCGCGTTCATCAATAACGCGGACGTATTGGCCAGCACCGGCAGCCAGTAGTTTTCCTCTTCGCCCAGCGCCTTCACCTGCTGCACCAGTAAATCGTAATCGGGTTGTGAATTGTGTTTGTTATCCATTTGCCTGCACTCCCTGAAATTCTTAAGGAGACGCTGATTAAATGAGTCTCCTGAATCTGATATATTCGATTATATAAAAAATGAAATCAGATTTCAATTTTCAAATTGCAAAATTCTTGTTATAATGATAATAGATCAGCAACTATTAAAGCAAAACGTTGCGTCTGCTGTTGCATTTTTACGTTTGTTCCCGAAGCAGAAGCATCGCATCATACAATGCATGAACTAATTAATGAGGACCCAATTAATCTAATATTATCAGGAGGAACCGTTTATGAAAAAGCTGTTTATTCTCGTACTTGTTTTATTAATGGGAATCATGGGAACCGCATCCGCATCGAAAAGCAGATTCAAAGATCCCAACTACAGTTTTAGCAACATCATGAATGTATATCTGGCGGAATGCACCTATGCTCCCAAATCAAACCAGCCGCATGATCTGCAGGAAGACAGCAATCCCACTGGCCGTGCCCTGAACTCCCTACGAACCGCTATGGCCAAAAAAAATAAAAATCTGATCGTGCCACCGGATGAACCGACCAGAGCAAGATTAGATCTGCACCTGACCGTTCATACCCTTGCCACCTATACGTACTGGAAAGAGCCCTGGTTTGAAGAGGTCTATGAAAACAAGAAAATCACCGAAAGAGACAGAGACGGAAGGGAACGGACCGTCACCATCCCGGTCAAGAGAGTGGTTCAGCATCCGGGTCACTGGATTACCAATGCTTACGCCGAAGTTGAATTTACACTGAAAGACCGCAGCACCGGCCGCACCGTTTATAACTGCATCGATACCCGGGAGCGGCAGGATTCCGGATACGACGGCATGCTGAACCGCATCTGCAACGATTTTGTAGGTGATTTAAAATAAATCCTGCTCTCAGAATATATAATTGCGTGTCAATGCCAAAGCAACACTTTGAGTTTGGATAAAAACTAAAGCGTACGTGGATTTCATAAAACCGTGCGCGTTTGTGATTTCATGGACTCATGCATCGGTGGCTTCGAAACTCGGGGCTATGCCCCTCGAACAGTCTCGCCACTGGGATGCATTTCCTCTCATGAAATTTCACAAACGCGCACGATGTTTTATTCCATCCATGTACGCTATTTTACCATTTTATCCCAGTTCTTTTACAACAACATCCGATACAGCCCGAAGTACGCCAGCACGCTCAGTATCACGACGCCCAGTGCGGAGATGGCAAACATGCGGATGAACAGCCGGTGCTGCAATTGCGGTGATGCGTTGGCTGCTGAAGAATACGCTGCCAGCGCCAGCGCGCCGCCGGTAGACAGAGGGCTGATACCTGCCGTATTGGAAATCATGGTGATCGCCGTCGCCATTTCCAACTCCAGCATCGGCCCTGTTTCGCCCAATTTACTTAACACTTCCGGTATGGTAGGAATCAGCGTCGGCATCACCACGCCGGAGGTAGAACTGAACCAGCTCATAATGCCGGACGTGATTCCCATAATGGTTACGGCGGTAGCCGGCGTCATAATACTGGCCAGCGCTTCCGACAACAGTTTGATTCCCCCCAGCTTGATAATGATATGCATCAGTACGCCTACGCCGGTGATCAGCAGCAGCGTTCCCCAGGGAATCCGTTTGATGGCTTCCCCTTCGTCTGCCACGTGGAGGAAGGAAAGCACCATGGCCACCGCAAAACCGGTCAGGCCCACGTTCACTTTATAGAACAGCACCAGCACCACCATCACTGCAATGCCGATCAGGGTAATGATCTGGTTCCGTTTAAATGAAGGAAGATCTTTCTGACTGATCACCTTATCCGAGTGGAGCTTATAGCCGCCCAGCATGATATATACGATGACTGCATACACGGTGGAAGATAAAATGCCGTTCATGAGAAACGGTTTTTCAATACCGGTAAGGCCGAAACCTGCACACAGGTTAATACCGATAATGCCCGTCGCCGCCAGCGGGGAAACACCGCCGCCGGACGCGCCCAATACTGACAGGGCCGACAGCATGGCCGGATTGATGCCCATTTCCGCCGCCAGCGCCATGGAGAACACCATCATGATCGCCATGGTAGGAACCGTGCCGGGGCCTAAGGCAGACAGCACTACGGAAAACACATAAATGACGATGGGAATCATAAAAGTATGTTTCCCTGCCAGCGCTACCACCTTTTTCGCCAGCAGTTCCAGGGAACCGTTCAGCTGCGCCAGACTGAAAAGATACGTGACGCCCAGCAGGATCATAAACAGGGAGTAGTTGAAGCCGCTGATGATCTCTTTATCGGAGATACCGCTGAGCCGTCCCAGGATAAGGGCAAACCCGATTGCTAACAGACCTGTGTTCATATGACGGAAAAACCCTAAAAAAATCGCCAGCAGTAATAACCCAAGGGAAAGCAGAGCCAAAATAAATTCATCTCCTGTTCATCAGTTTGTACACTTCGGTTATCTTACAAGCATTGATTTTTTTCAATGCTTGACACCTAAAATACGCATACCGTTTTTCAGATTTAAATCCTGTTATAACTATACTCCTTTAAGCTCATAAAGTAAAGGAAACACTGACTAATTCGTCTCCTGAAATATATTTAAAAAATGCGAACCCCAATGCAGCCAAAGCGACAATTGGGGTAAAACCGGTTTCTAAATTGTATCATCCCTTACCGGTAGAATTTCCGCTGCCGTAATCCTTCAAACAGGATGATACCGGCAGCCATAGCCACGTTCATGGATTCCGCAAGGCCGGTCATCGGAATAAAAAGGCGCGTTTCCGCTGCTGCCTGCAGTTCTTCTGCCACGCCGTTAGCTTCATTGCCGAAAAGGAAAGCCATCTTTTTGCTGATATCCGCTTTGTACACATTTTGCGCATTCTTCAGCGCGGTTGCCGCCGGTTCGTAGCCGTTGCGGTAGCACCAGGTCAGCGCTTCCTCTGCCGTTACGTCCTGTACGACCGGCAGATGGAACAGGGATCCCATGGAGGCCCGTACCACTTTGGGACTGTAAGCGTCTACACAGCCTTCCAGCAAAATAAGGCCTAACGCCCCTACTGCATCCGCGGTACGGATGATGGTGCCCAAATTTCCCGGATCCTGAACCCGGTCCAGAATAATGACCGGGGCGTTGTTATCGGAGGCGGTACCCGGGCGCAGCTGCCGCAGATTCTGCTCCGGCGTGCGGATCACAGCCAGAACTCCCTGTGGCGCCTTTGTATCGCTGAGCTTTGCCATCACTTTTTCGTCCACCTGATACATGCGGATCCCATTGGCAGCTTCATTCCGCTTTTTTGCGGTTCCGGCATTGTTATGATTTGCGTTATTCTTATTTCCGGATTTTTCCTTTGTATCAGCCGGAACATTCCCCGCAGCTTTCAAAACTTCATCCAGTCTTCCCGCTTCCGCTTCCGTATAGAACAGCTCTGTCACATCCGCATACTGTACCGCTTCCTGCACGGCGCGCAATCCTTCCGCAAAAAAGGTTCCGCTTTCTGTCCGGTATTTTTTTTGTTTTAAGTTCGCAACCTCTTTTACGCGCTGGTTATTCACGCTGGTGATTAATTCCATGATCCTTCTCCTGTACCTCTTCGTTTAACGATACCCACACAAGCTATTCCAGGTTGATTCATTATATCATACTGCATCTCTTTCACACAAAAGAAAAAGAACCCGAACAAATCTCATTCAGGTTCTTTGATTTCGTGAACGATTATGCCAGTGCGCTCTTTGCGGTTTCAACCAGCTTTGCAAATGCGGCGGCATCGTTGATCGCCATGTCGGCCAGTACCTTGCGGTCCAGGGCGATACCGGCTTTGGTCAGTCCGCAGATAAAACGGCTGTAGGACAGGCCGTTAGCACGGGTAGCCGCGTTGATACGGGCAATCCACAGACGACGGAACTCGCGTTTTTTGGCGCGACGGTCGCGGCGTGCATACATCAGCGCTTTCATTACGGTCTCGTTAGCTTTTCTGAATAACAGATGCTTTGCTCCGCGATACCCTTTTGCCAGTTTCAGAATGTGTTTATGACGACGATGGGCGGTTACGCCAACTTTAATTCTTGCCATGATCTTTTTCCTCCTGTATCCTCAACTCTTATGCGTACGGCAGCATCTTTGCTACATGTTCATGATCGGTCTTGTGAACGAGACCTGCTTTGCGCAGATTTCTCTTACGGGCAGGAGATTTATGTTCCAGAATATGGCTGCGGAATGCTTTTCCGCGTTTGAACTCACCGGTACCGGTTACTTTGAAACGTTTTGCCGCACTTCTGCGGGTTTTCATCTTAGGCATAATTTACATCCTCCTTCATTTACTCTTAGGCGCAACGATCATGGTCATGTTGCGGCCTTCCAATTTCGGCTTCTTTTCTACAACGGCTGCGTCGCCAAGCTCCTCAGCCATTCTGACCAGCAGCGCTTCACCCAGTTCCGGATGACTCATCTCACGGCCACGGAACATGATCGTGACCTTGACCTTGTTGCCGTCTTCCAGGAAACGCGCCGCATTTTTAAACTTAACGCCAAAGTCATGGTCTTCAATACCGGGGCGCAGCTTTACTTCTTTTACTTCAAAAACCTTTTGTTTTTTGCGGGCTTCTTTTTCCCGTTTCTGCTGCTCATAACGATATTTGCCATAATCCAATATCTTGCACACGGGGGGCCGGGCCTGCGGGGAAATTTCCACCAGGTCAAGATGACGTTCCTGAGCCAGTGCATTTGCATCCCGACTGGACATAATGCCCAGTTGCTGCCCGTTCTCGTCAATTACGCGTACCTCGCGCCAGCGGATATCATCGTTAATGCGTAAGTCTGCCTTGCTAATAGCGGTTCACCTCCATAATAGGATATGTAACAAAAATGAAAACGCGGGCGGAACAAAATCCACCCGCGCAAATCGCTGTATTCAACCCTGTCGAGCATAGCCGCAAGGTGAGAAGCGGATGGCTTCTTCTTTGTTACTGAGATATAATAGCACAGAGCCTGAACAATGTCAAGCCTATTTTGTAATTAGGGATGCGTCCCGGTGACCAGATAGCATAGCAGCCCTGCCACGCCGGAAGAAAACAGCAGTGTGATGGCGCCTGTCTTTTTCTTCTGGGCGATCCAGGCCAACACAAAAACCAATACCGCAACCAGATCCGTCTTCGCCAGATCTACCGGCAGCTTCTCCCGGTTCCAGAAGGCCAGCAGGATGAAATTAAGGCCGGCGCTGCCGATCAGGGCCACCACAGCAGGACGGAGCCCGTTCAGGATGCCGCGGATCGCAGCTACGTTTCCGTATTTGTAATACAGGTATCCTAAAAACAAAACAATAAAAACGGAAGGAAAAACAAATCCCAATGTGGCTGCAATGGATCCCGGAATACCGGCCACCTTGCTTCCCACAAAGGTTGCGGCGTTGATACCGATGGGTCCGGGCGTCATCTGCGAAAGGGTGAAGATATCCACGAATTCAGTCATGGTAAGCCAGCCATGCTGGTCGATCACCTCTGCCTGGATCAACGGCATGGACGCATAGCCGCCGCCTACACAGACAAGTCCTACCGCGGCGAAGCTGAAAAATAACTGTAACAAGATTTCCATCTGCTTCCGCCTCCTTAATCATACTGGGGGTCGCGCATCAGCAACAGTCCGATGATGGCGTCCACTGCAATAATCTGCATGATGTTGATTTTGAAAACGACCGAAGCAATAAAGGTGCCCGCCATGACAAGAAGAGGCAGCGCCAGCTTTTTCTTCACCTGCTTGACCACCAGATCAAAAACCACCTTGATCAGTATGGCCGTCACGCCGCACTGCATCCCTTTCAGAAACATCCGCACATAGGGATTGGAAGCAAAAGCATCATAAAAAAACGAAATGATGGTCAGGGTGATCAGCGGAGGAAGGATCGTCGCCAGCAGCGCAGTAACACTTCCCAGAAAACCGCCCATTCGATACCCCATTATAATAGAAGAATTGGCCGCCATTACCCCCGGCGCGCTCTGGGCGATAGATACCAGATCCAGCGCTTCGTTTTCCTTCAGCCAGCCGTACTCGTCCACAAATTTTGCTTTCATCAGCGGAATGAGTACAAAGCCTCCCCCCACGGTGAAGGCGCTGATCAGGAATGTGGAAATAAACAGTTTACGGTAACTGAACGGTTCTTTGAGCTCTGCATAATCAAGCTTCTTTTCTGTATCCTTTGTTTTGTCCATAAGCCCCTCCACAAAATAATGTAACCATATCAAATGTTGCGCCCTGATAAAAATACCGCACACCGATCCAGGGCATGCGGTTATTTTTATGACTTTCGCCCCCGCATATTTTTGTACCAATATAAGGGTAAGAAAATGATCCAGGCCATAAACGTGGCAAAGGCCCACAGCAGGGCACGGGGGTTATTGTGATTGCGCGCATCATTATGCACATAATAGGCCAGGTACAGAGAAAGCATGATGGCGAAAGGGCTGACGCCCGTAACACCCGGTTCAAAAATCGAATCCAACATTCGTACTCTCCTTTAACTGCTTCTTAAGGCATCGTCTAAAACACTGCTACGAGTCAGGGAAACGCTGATTAATTCGTCTGCACGCCGACCGGTTTCCGGATTCTTATTTCGTATAAACCGGTACATCCGGCAGCAATCCTTTGGCAGAACGACTGCGGAAACGCAGATTTCCTTTATCCTGCTTCAGCTTTACAATATCCACTTCAAACAGCCGGTTCCAGGGGAACACCACATCAAACTTCGTCCCTGCCGTGATATCATAATTGACGGCCAGCCGGGTGATGATATCCATCGCCTGCTTCTTAATCTTAGGCATCATTTCGTTCAATGTATATTTGTATGCTTCTTTTTTATTCTTTTCCAGCTCATCTGTAATGATCCGTCTGGCATTAGACTGATAGTACCAGTCATCCAGAATGCGTTCCCGCATCAGCATCAGCTGTTTATCTTTGGCGATCTGCGGCGCCAGCATACCCTGGGCAATCGCAAAGCCAACGGTATTGTCTGCCGTATTCCAGCCGTTATAGGCCGACAGTTTTTCCGTAAAGCCCCGCAGCGACATTTCATTCATGAACCCGTTATCACCGCCGTTGGAGAAGGCCACGTCAGCCAGGGAAATATTTACGCCCCGCTCCAGCATCTTGCCCAGATTCACAATGTAGCGCTTATTTGCCGGAGAAGCATAATACGAGTTGGACAGGTTGGTGGAATCGTACATGGTTCCGTCTGCCGGCGTATTGATAGCCAGCACCACATCCGCTGCGTCAGGGCTGTACACGATCTTTCCGCCGGCCGCAATGACCTGTTCCGGCACAGATTTCCCCAGAGGCAGATCCGAATACTGCGGAATGGTTTTGGGACCGACGCCTTCCACATACATCGGGTAAACCGTAGGCGACTTCCTGGACAAGGCATTGGCAGCCCGGGTCAGCAGCAACAGGCCTAACTGGTCCACGCCGGGAAGGATCTGGAAAGATTCATCGGAAAGGTATCCATTATTCAGGATTATCTTGCGGGCTTCCATATGGGTATGGGACAGGGGCGCGTTGTCGTCCTTGCCGATGGCAAAATACTCAAACCGCCCAACCCGCGTCAGCATGGCCAGCTGATGATTGATTTCCATATTTTTATTGCGGCGGTCCAGCCAGTCTTTCAGATGGGCTTTCGCCAGGTTGCGTTCAAACGCTCCTACCTCAAAATCTTCCAGCAACGTTTCCGCATGCAGGTCAGACTTGTCGGAAAGCTGGGAATAACGGAAAATAGCAGGACCTACATTGGAATAATAAGCAGGCTCCACATTGCCGTAACTTTCCCGGGGCGTCCGCATCAGGGTACTGAAACCGTACAAACGGGTATCCTTATCCATACGTAAGTTCTGCAACCGTCTGACCTTCGCCTCTAACTCGGGCATGGACATGGAATGCGTGCGGGACGCTACCAGTCCTCCGTAGATCAGGGCATCTGTGGAAATCACGGCAGCGTCTACTTTTTCCGCCCTGCTCTCCAGCCATTTCCACAACTTTTCCGTATCAGCCGGCGCGGTACGGGTAGCCAGCAGTTTTTCCGGCGGAGTGTAGATTTTATAACCGGCCGCCTCCATCACTTTTACCGGATAGGAAAAGCAGACCGGACGGTTATCCAACGGGATAAACAGAAGCGCTGCTTTTTCCTTCGCCTGTACAGCCGTTCCGGCAAACATGTACAATATGAAACTGCAAACTGCGATAACTCTCTGAAATAAACTGAATGTGTTCATACTCTGACCTCAGGAAACACAGCTAAAATCGCCATGGTCTCCTGTATTCTCCCCAATTTATTTAAATGCATAATACGCCATATTAGTTTCGTATTGTAATATTATAGCGCAAGCACGGTTAAAAAGATAGTACGCTTGCAAAATTTTAT
This sequence comes from Acidaminococcaceae bacterium, assembly GCA_017443005.1. Taxonomy (GTDB): domain Bacteria; phylum Bacillota; class Negativicutes; order Acidaminococcales; family Acidaminococcaceae; genus Succiniclasticum. The sequence continues at coordinate 4,646 of JAFSPK010000067.1, read as the reverse complement.
TACAATTATAAAACGATTCAAACTTGACACGCGGATTTAAAGTGCTATAATTGACGCATAAACAAAAATGGAAAAGTAATGCGAAGGACGATGTTTTGCATACTGCTTCACAGAAAATGCCGCAGCTGCTGAGAGCGGCAAAGTCAGCGCAAAACGGAACCCCCTTCAAACTGCCTTGTGAAATGTTTCGAAACGAAACACAGTAGCAAGCGCCGCGTAAACTGCGTTATCGGTTCTTGAGCGGGTTGCAGATACTGCTGCAGCCAAGGAGGGTGGAACCGCGATTAACCTCGTCCCTGTGATATGTTGGGAACGGGGATTTTTTATTTTCCGGAAACAGAAGTTGTGAAGGACCGAACTCCATAACAAATAAGGTTCCGGTTTTGTTTGAGATCCTGCGTTTTCAGCGAAATTACCGTTTACGTTTAGGAGGATTAGAAAAATGTCAGAAGTAAAAGTTACGTTAAAGGACGGCAGTGTCAAAGAGTTCGCTGCCGGCACCAGCTATCTGGAAATTGCCAAAAGCTTAAATCAGAAATTAGGCAAGCAGGCGTTGTTAGCCGTAGTGGACGGAGTGAACAAAGACCTCAGCGATACCGTTGAAAAAGATGCTTCCGTTGAATTTGTTACCCCCGACACCAAAGAAGGCCTGCATGCCATCCGCCATACCGCGTCCCATGTAATGGCCCAGGCCATCCAGCACCTGTTCCCGGGTGTGAAGTTTGCCATCGGCCCCGCCATCGACACCGGGTTCTATTATGACATCGACAGCGATCATGTCTTCACGCCGGAAGACCTGACCGCCATTGAAAAGGAAATGGCAAAAATTGTGAAGCAGAACCTTCCGCTGGTGCGCAGCGAAGTACCCCGCAAGGACGCGCTGGCCCGTTTTGCCGCGGAAAACGAAATTTATAAAGTGGAACTGATCAACGACCTGCCGGAAGACGCAGTTATCAGCCTGTACACCCAGGGTGATTTCACTGATTTGTGCGCCGGACCCCACTGCCCTTCCACCGGACGGGTAAAAGCCTTTAAGCTTATGAGCCTGGCAGGCGCTTACTGGCGCGGCAACGAAAAGAACAAAATGCTGCAGCGTATCTACGGCACCGCCTTCCCCAGCAAGGAAGAACTGGACGAGTACCTGCACATGCTGGAAGAAGCCGAAAAGCGCGATCACCGCAAACTGGGCAAAGAACTGGATATCTTCAGCATGCATGACGAAGGCCCCGGCTTCCCCTTCTTCCATCCCAACGGCATGCGTATCCGCAACGCCATTCTCGAATACTGGCATCAGGTACATCGCAAATACCATTACGAACAGGTTATGACCCCCATGATCATGAACCGGGATCTGTGGATCCGTTCCGGCCACTGGGATCATTATCGGGAAAATATGTATTTCACCAAGATCGACGACATGGATTACGCCATCAAACCCATGAACTGCCCCGGCGGCATGATGGTCTATAACACCCGTCCCCACTCCTACAAAGAACTGCCGCTCCGTTACGCGGAACTGGGCCTGGTACACCGTCACGAACTGTCCGGCGCGCTGCACGGGTTATTCCGTGTCCGCTGCTTCACCCAGGACGATGCCCATATCTTCATGACCCCGGAACAGATCCAGCCGGAAATCACCAACGTAATCAAACTGTTCAACGAAGTGTACTCCACGTTCGGCCTGAAATACCACGCGGAACTGTCTACCCGTCCGGAGAACTCCATGGGTGACGACGCTTCCTGGGAACTGGCCACGGAAGGCCTGCGCAAAGCGCTGGAAGCCAACCATCTGGACTACATTATCAACGAAGGCGACGGCGCCTTCTACGGCCCGAAGATCGACTTCCATCTGCAGGACTCCATCGGCCGTACCTGGCAGTGCGGCACCATCCAGCTGGATATGCAGCTGCCGGAAAAATTCAACTGCGAATACACCGGGGAAGACGGACAGAAGCACCGTCCGGTTATGATCCACCGCGTAGTTTACGGTTCCATCGAACGCTTCATCGGCATCCTGATCGAACACTTTGCCGGTTCCTTCCCTGTATGGATGGCTCCCAACCAGGTTCGGGTCATGCCCATTACCGACAAGCAGCAGGCGTACGCCAAAGAAGTCAATGACAAACTGTTTGAACTTGGCTATCGTACCCAGCTGGACGACCGCAATGAAAAGATCGGCAAGAAGATCCGGGAAGCCCAGGTGCAGAAGGTTCCTTTCATGCTGATCGTCGGCGAAAAGGAAGCCGAGTCCGGTACCGTTGCGGTGCGTCAGCGCCATGGCGGCGATCTGGGCGCTATGACGCTGGACGATTTCATCGCCCGCATGCAGAAGGATATTGACGAAAAGGTAAACGACTAAATTTGAATTTGCCTGTTTATATCAATGCGGCAGGGAAAGACATGAGCAAAACATCGGGAACGATTGCGTGATTTCATGAGATGAAATGTGCCGTTGTGGCGAGACTGTTTGAGGGGCGCAGCCCCGAGTTTCGAAGCCACAGGCACATGAGTCCATGAAATAGCAATCGTGCACGGTTTTGCGAGGTCTTTTCCTGGCAGCATGATATATAGCAAGTTCATTTTTGTTTATACAAAACATCAAACGGCGAAACGCGCTGAATAAATCAGAAGCGATTCGCCGTTTTTTATTACTTTACTCTTTCTCTTCGTCAAAATCTACATCACGGTTTTCATCAGCCACAAACCCGCCTTCCAGAATTTTCACCATGTCTGCTGCATATTCCGGGTCCAGCTGCGTTCCGGCACACCGTTTCAATTCCGCAATTACGACACTCATATCTATACTGTCCTTATAAGTGCGCTTGGAATTCATCGCATCCACCACGTCGCCGACAGCGATCATCCGTCCGTACATGGGAATCTTCTCGCCGTTCAGATGTTCCGGATAACCCTTGCCGTCATACCGCTCATGATGATAGTGAGCCCCGTCCGCCAGCTTCTTGTTCTTCATTTCCGCCAATATTTCAGCACCGCGACTGGTATGACTCTTGATTATGGCAAATTCCTCGTCCGTAAGTCTGGTAGTACCTTTCAGAATGCTGTCCGGAATAGAAATCTTACCAATGTCGTGCAGCAGGCCGGCATAGTAAAGTTCCCGCTGTTCTTCCAGGCTCAGCCCTTCCATCCTGCCGATTTCCAGCGCATACTGCGCCACCCGGCGGGAATGACCGTTGGTATATTCGTCTTTTGCGTCGATGGTATTGGAAATCGTAAGAATCGTCCGCTCTGTAAACTCTTCTTCCAGTTTCCGTTTTGCTTCCGCCTCCGCCAGTTTCTTAGCGGCGCGTTTTTTCATGACAAGATATACGATCCCGCCCACAAGACCCAATGCCAGCACCGCACCCACAACCTGTGCCCAGGTTTCTTCTGACAGCTTCTTTTTTTTGTGCAGTTTGATTGTCGCTTCGTGTCGCTTGGACGGATCGTTTTGACTTTGGGAAATCACATGAAATGTGTAATTCCCACCCGGCAGCGTGGAATAACGGGTGATATGGGAATTGCCGCCTTCATTGCGGATCGGCATCCGGTTGTATCCTTCCAGATAATAATACAGTTCACTCTGAGAATTGACAAAGGAAAGAATACTGAACTTGATATCCAGCTGGGTAAAGTCCTGCGGAATTTCAATATCACTATTGGTTGGATAATAGGCCGCGCTGCCGTCAGGCATATGGATCTGGATGCTGTCGATGACCGCATAGGGAATAACATAATTCCTGATATTATAATTAAGATCCATCGCCAACACATTGCGGGAGCAGGCCAGATAAACCTTTTGCTCTTCCGGGTCATAGTAATGACAGGCGTTAACAGTAAGGGAAGAGTTCAGTGTGTTATCATACCGTGTGGAGCTGTACGACTTCATCCGTTCTGTTTTTTCCACGTTGGGATCCAGCAAATCGGCTATATTCACGCTCTGAATCATCTGCGAAGAAAACATGGAAAGCCTGTCGCCGTAGGGCACGATTTTAAACAGATTTACCGAATTCAGCTTGCCCGTGTTAATTTTTACTACATCTTCTCCCTGCATGAAATAAACATGATTGCCGTTGCCGATCCACATGCCATTTCGTTTCTCATCCCATTCCATGGACAGGATGGAGCCGAGGTTATCGCCGTTCTTCGCCAAAGGCAGTGCCCTGATGGTACCGTCCGGCCTGATTTTATAGATACCGGCCCCGTCACTACCGGCGTAAAGGTTGCCGTCCGGGTCTTCACACAGGCAAAGAATGACGCCATTGGCCATTTCCCGGTGCGTTGAACGGGTATAGGTCTTATGGATCGCGCCGTTGTGCATGATGACGAGTCCGTTCCCGGTACCCACAGCCATATCACCGTTGCGAAGAGCCAGCAGGGAACGCACTTTATCAGAAGGCAGGCCATCCTTTCTTGTCCAGTTCTTCCACTGCCCGTCTTTATACCGAATCAGCCCGTACTTATTATAAGCAGCGATCCACAGGGCATCCTCCCGGTCTTTCGCAAAGTAACCTGGATTCCCGCGAATCCACACTATCCCAATACTTATAAATTAGGTTCAAACTATTGAAAATACTGGATTTGTTGTCTTTCCTCTTGCCTTTTTGCACATAGTGTGGTATAATTTAACCACACTATGGAGGTGCAAT
>JAFSPK010000066.1:0-19865 GCA_017443005.1 Acidaminococcaceae bacterium | reverse complement strand
ATTCATCAGGGACAGGGAATCTCCGGTGTAGTAACCGGTAAGGTTACAGCTATTGAGAAAAATCCCAAAAGCGATCATCTGTGGGTCTGCCAGATGGATTACGGCAGCGGCGAGATCGTGCATATCCAGACCGGCGCCCAGAATGTAAAGCTGGGGGACATCGTTCCTGTGGCTACGTTGGGCGCGGAACTGCCCAACGGCATGAAACTGAAAAAAGTAAAGATGGCGGACGTGTATTCTTACGGAATGCTGTGCAGCGCGGCGGAACTTGGCATTGACAACAAGCTGCTGCTGCCGGAACAGCGGGAAGGGATCCTGATCCTTTCGCCGGATACACCTATCGGAAAAGACATTAAAGAGGTGCTGGGACTCAACGATACGGTGCTGGACATTGACCTCACCGCCAATAAACAGGATTGCTTCTGCATGACGGGCATTGCCAGGGAAGCGGCGGCTGTGCTGGGTAAGACCATGCGCATGCCGGACATGAGCGTGAAGGAAGCGGCCGGCGGCGACGTTCACGACATGCTGCGTGTTGCCATTGAAATTCCGGAACTGTGCAGCCGTTTCACCAGCCGCGCGCTGAAAAATATCAAGATTATGCCCTCGCCGGACTGGATGCAGAATGAACTGCGTGCCTGCGGTGTGCGTCCCATCAGCAATGTGGTTGACGTGACCAACTATGTGATGATGGAACTGGGACAGCCCATGCATGCCTATGATTACGACACGCTGGCAGGTCAGACCCTCATTGTGCGCCGGGGCAAAGCAGGGGAACACCTGCAGACTTTGGACGACCAGGACCGGGAACTGACGCCGGACATGATCACCATTGCGGATACGGAAAAAGCCGTGGGCCTGGGCGGAGTCATGGGCGGTCTGATCACCGAAGTAACAGATAAAACCAAAACCGTTATTCTGGAAGCGGCAGCGTTCAACGGCCCGTCGATCCGGCGCACCTCCAAAGCGCTGGGCCTGCGCAGTGAAGCTTCCATGCGCTTCGAGCGGGGCGTGGACATTGCCAACTGCCATCGCGCGCTGGACCGGGCGGCGCATCTGCTGGAAGAAATGGGAGCATGCGAAACGGTCTGCGGTATTGCGGACGCGTACCCGGCGCCCTATCATCCCGCAGTGATTACCGTAACGCCGGAAACCATCAACACCCGTATCGGCGTGATTATTCCCAAAGAGGAAATGATAGAGATTCTGCAGCGCCTCCAGTTTGACGTGAAGGAAGACAGCGGAGCACTGGTAATTACGGCGCCTACCTGGCGGCAGGATGTGACCTGTGATGCGGATATTTCCGAGGAAATCGCCCGCATGCATTCCTACGATAAAATTGAAAGTCACAATCCGGAACTGGCCCTGCGTCAGGGCAAGGAAGACCCCATGGAAGAAGTGAAGAGCGAGGTGGAAGATTATCTGGCTTCTGCCGGTCTGGACGAAGTGATGACCTATACCTTCATCCATCCGTCTTTTGTGGATAAGATGATGCTGAAAGCAGACGATGCCCGCCGCAACGCGATCAGACTGATGAACCCCATCAGCGACGAGTTCGGTGTGATGCGTACTACTATGCTGCCCAGCCTGCTGAACACGGCGGCCTATAATCTGGCCCGGCAGGCGGAAAGCGTGAAGATTTTTGAAGTGGGCCGGGTGTACCTGCCCAAGTCTCTGCCTCTGACCGAACATCCGGAAGAACGCCGGGTGATCGGCGCGGTGATGAGCGGCCGCCGCAATGAGCTGACCTGGACCAGCGGCAAGGACAATGTGGACTTCTACGATATGAAGGGCGTAGTAGAAGGATTGCTGGCGAAGATGCAGCTTGCAGATTATGAGCTGGCTGCTTGCGAAGAGCCCTACATGCATCCGGGCAAGAGCTGTGTCGTAAAAGCGGGAGAAAAGGTCATCGGTTATTTTGGCTGCCTGCATCCGACCGTTGCGGCAAACTTTGATGTTCAGGAAGAGACCTATGTGCTGGAACTGGAACTTGCAACCCTGGCTGAATCCGCCCTGCGGGTTCCCCAGTACACGCATCTGGCAAAATTCCCCGGCACTAGCCGTGACATCGCCGTAGTGGTTCCGAAGAACGTTACCATGCAGGAACTGGAACGTGTGCTGCGGGCCAACGCCGGTGAACTGCTGAAAGATATCCGCGTCTTCGACGTGTATACCGGCAAGCAGGTGGCGGAAGGCTGCAAGTCCGTGGCCTTTAACCTGACTTTCCAGGCAGAAGACCGCACCCTCACCGACGGTGAGATTGATCCCATCATCAAAAACGTGGTGGAAAAAGTGGCGGAAGCCTATGCGGCGGAGCTGAGAAAATAAGAAAAAAGTGTGAAAAGGGTTGCTCCCACTGTAAAATAAAGGTAAAATAAATAGTGGTATGTTATTTGGAAAGCTTTTGTTTTTATCTTTCTTTTTAAAAAGGAAAATGGTAGACGGGCTTTCCTGCTGCCCTGTTTAAATCCGGCCTTACGGCCTTAAGAAGGGAACATTTTATATGGAAAACAAAGAACGTTTAGTTGGTACTGTATCCAGAGGCATCCGTTTACCTATCATCCGTCAGGGCGATAACCTGGCAGACATTGTAACGGACAGCGTATTGAAAGCCGCGGCAAGCGAAGGCTTTGCCCTGCGAGACCGGGACGTCATCTCCATCACGGAATCCATCGTGGCCCGTTCTCAGGGAAACTATTGCTCCGTAGATGACATTGCAGCGGATGTGAAAGCGAAGTTGGGTGGTGAGACCATCGGCGTCATCTTCCCGATCCTGTCCCGCAACCGGTTTGCCATCTGCCTGCGCGGTATTGCCAAAGGTGCGAAGAAAGTCGTGCTGATGCTGAGCTATCCTTCCGATGAAGTAGGCAACCATTTGGTAAGCCTGGATCAGATTGATGAAGCGGGGGTAAATCCGTTCAGCGATGTGCTGACCCTGGAAAAATACCGTGAACTGTTCGGCGCAACGGTTCATGAATTCACCGGCGTGGATTATGTTGACTATTATAAAGAGTTGATGGAGTCCAGCGGCGCGGAAGTGGAAGTTATCTTCGCCAACCATCCGGAAGCCATCCTGAAATATGCGGACAAGATTTTGAACTGCGACATCCACACCCGTGCCCGCACGAAACGGATTTTGAAAAAAGCCGGCGCGAAAGTGGTCTGCGGTCTGGACGATATTATGACGGCATCTGTCAATGGCAGCGGCTACAATGAAAAATACGGTCTGCTGGGTTCCAACAAATCCACGGAAGACAAGGTAAAACTGTTCCCGCACCAGTGCCAGTCCCTGGTGGAAGAAATCCAGGCAAGGGTGCTGAAAGCTACCGGCAAACACGTGGAAGTCATGGTATACGGCGACGGCGCCTTTAAAGACCCCCAGGGCAAAATCTGGGAACTGGCGGATCCGGTGGTTTCCCCGGCCTTTACCAGCGGTCTGGTGGGTACGCCCAATGAACTGAAACTGAAATATCTGGCGGACAATGATTTTGCGAACCTGTCCGGTGAAGAGCTGAAGAAAGCCATTACCGACAGTATCGTGAAGAAGAGCGGCAGCCTGGTTGGCAACATGGCGTCTGAAGGCACCACGCCCCGTCAGCTTACCGACCTGATCGGCTCTCTCTGCGACCTGACCTCCGGCTCCGGCGACAAGGGAACCCCGGTTGTTCTGGTACAGGGCTATTTTGACAACTATTCCAATTAAACTGTATTGCATAGCAGGCCTGGATAAAAGCCTGCTATGCATTTTGTGATTTTTATAAACCCGAAGGAGGCTCATGTATGGAACAGGCAAAACGTCCGGAAACGATGGAACGGATTACGACAAGCGAACTGGCAAAAGCATTTATTGAAGAACAGGTTGCGGAACTGCGCAAGCAGATTGGAGATAAAAAAGTGCTGCTGGCCCTGTCCGGCGGCGTGGATTCTTCCGTTGTGGCCGCGTTGCTGATTAAAGCGGTTGGGCAGCAGCTGGTATGCGTGCATGTAAATCACGGTCTGCTGCGTAAAGGCGAACCGGAGCAGGTCATCAAAGTGTTCCGGGATGAAATGAAGGCAAACCTGATTTACGTTGACGCGACGGAACGGTTCTTAGGCAAGCTGGCCGGCGTCAGCGATCCGGAAACCAAACGCAAGATCATCGGCGGCGAATTCATTGAAGTATTTGCGGAAGAAGCAAAAAAGCTGGAAGGCATCGAGTTCCTGGCCCAGGGTACCATTTATCCGGATATTCTGGAAAGCGAACAGGGCATCAAGGCCCATCACAATGTGGGCGGCCTGCCTCCCGAACTGAACTTTGAACTGGTGGAGCCGGTTAAGTTGTTATATAAAGATGAAGTCCGCGTAGTCGGCAAAGAGTTAGGTCTTCCCGACAACATGGTATACCGTCAGCCCTTCCCCGGTCCGGGACTGGGAGTACGGTGCCCCGGCGCTATCACTCGGGATCGTCTGGAAGCGGTGCGGGAAAGCGACGCGATTCTGCGGGAAGAATTTGCGAAGAACGGACTGGAAGGAAAAGTATGGCAGTACTTCACCGTAGTGCCCGACTTCAAGTCCACCGGGATCCGCGACGGCAAGCGTACGTTCGACTGGCCGGTCATCATCCGTGCCGTCAACACCAAGGACGCTATCACCGCAACGGTGGAAAATGTTCCCTACGAACTGATGCAACACATCACCGACCGCATCGTCCACGAGGTGAAGGGCGTGAACCGCGTGCTGTACGATTTTACCCCGAAGCCTACGGCAACCATAGAATACGAATAAATTCTGCAATAAACAGCGGTTACCGTTTGCATTGCGGTTGATGCAGAATATAAATTTGCAACTTGCGAATGCGGCTTGCAAGTTGCCAGGATATAAGCTATCAATAACAAATGATCAGGAAGAGGTTTATGAGAATGGCAGTTTTGAAGTTGGAACAGTATGGTATTACCGGTGCGACGGAAATCATCCACAATCCGTCCTACGAATTCTTATTCGAAGAAGAAATGAAGTCCGGTCTGGAAGGATATGAAAAAGGCCAGCTGACCGAGCTGGATTCCGTGAACGTTATGACGGGCGTTTATACCGGGCGTTCCCCAAAAGACAAGTACATCGTCATGGATGAAAACTCCAAAGATACGGTGTGGTGGACGACGCCCGAATACCCGAATGATAACCATGTCATGAGTGAAGAGGTATGGGCCAGGGTGAAAGCGCTGGCCGTGAAGCAGCTCTGTGGCAAGCGGCTGTTTGTGGTGGATGCGTTCTGCGGGGCCAACAAAGATACCCGCATGGCGGTGCGTTTCATTATGGAAGTGGCCTGGCAGGCGCACTTTGTTAAGAATATGTTTATTGCCCCTACGAAAGAGGAACAGGAAGATTTCAAACCGGATTTTGTAGTGTACGCTGCGTCCAAAGCAAAAGTGGAGAACTACAAGGAACTGGGCATCAATTCGGAAACCTGTGTTGCATTTAACATTACCAGCCACGAACAGGTGATCCTGAACACCTGGTACGGCGGCGAGATGAAAAAAGGCATGTTCTCCATGATGAATTACTACCTGCCGTTGAAGGGCATTGCTTCCATGCACTGCTCCGCCAACACGGACCTGAAGGGGGAGAACACAGCGATTTTCTTCGGCCTGTCCGGCACCGGCAAGACCACCCTGTCCACGGATCCCAACCGCTACCTCATCGGTGACGACGAGCACGGCTGGGACGATAACGGCATCTTCAATCTGGAAGGCGGCTGCTACGCCAAGGTCATCGACCTGGACAAAGAGTCCGAACCGGATATCTATAACGCCTTGCATCGCAACGCCCTGCTGGAAAACGTAGCCGTTGATGCAGCTGGAAAAGTGGATTTCCATGACAAGAGCGTAACGGAAAACACCCGCGCTTCCTATCCCATCAGCCACATTGAACATAACGTGAAGAAAATCCGCGCCACCTCTTCCGGCCCTGCCGCGAAGAATGTGATTTTCCTTTCAGCCGACGCCTTTGGCGTGCTGCCTCCGGTTTCCATCCTGACACCGGAACAGACCAAGTACTATTTCCTGTCCGGCTTCACGGCCAAACTGGCCGGAACGGAACGGGGCATCACCGAACCGACGCCGACTTTCTCCGCCTGCTTCGGCCAGGCCTTCCTGGAACTGCATCCCACCAAGTATGCGGTTGAGCTGGTGAAGAAAATGGAAAAATCCGGTGCGAAGGCCTTCCTTGTGAACACCGGCTGGAACGGAAGCGGCAAACGTATTTCCATTAAAGATACCCGGGGCATCATCGACGCGATCCTGAACGGCGATGTGAACAAGGCTCCCACCAAAAAGATTCCGATTTTTGGTCTGGAAGTTCCTACTGCACTGCCGGGGGTTGATACCAATATCCTTGATCCGCGGAATACATACGCGAAAGCTGCGGAGTGGGATGCCAAGGCCAAAGATCTGGCAGAACGGTTTATCAAAAACTTCAAAAAATATGAAGGGAATGCGGAAGGCAAGGCGCTGGTAGCGGCAGGACCGAAGCTGGACTGACATTCACCATTGAGTCATACAAATAATATGCTGTTAAAAAATCCGGAATACCTGACTTAACAGGTATTCCGTTTATTTACTTCTGAATTTACAATACATACAATACTCTTGTCAAAAATATGTTATAATATTTATAAATTAAGAACAAAGTATCTGTTCTATTATTGGGCAAGGGAGGTCATCATATGCAAAAGGTAAAAATGTTGAGTATGGCATTGGCTGCGGCGTTTGCGTTTGCTGTTGCACCGGTCTGCGATACGGGGATTGCACCGGACATTTCAAATTTGGGCTGGTCGCGTCCCGCATTTGCTGAAGGAAACGGTGTGGACTATCAGGTTGACCTGCACTACATTCCGCTGATGATGCGTACGGAACATTATGATGTGAGCGATGAGAAAGGCGACCTGCTTCATTCCCGCTGGACGGGCATCCGGGTGACCGGCCCTGTGCCTTTTGAACCGAATATTAACAAAGCCCTGGATGCGTACACCGCAAAGGGAGAAAAACAATTTGCCGCATCAAGCAAAAAAATGGTATCCGACGCTAAATTTGACCACAGTGAACGGGCGAAATACGGTGCAACGTTCTTCCCCGCTTTTGAAGATAAAAGTGATATCTATGTACGCAGGGCGGATTCCCTGGTGGTAAGTCTGATGGAATTCAGCTCCAGCTATATGGGCGGCGCCCATGGCATGTACGGTGTGACAGGCAAAACCTATAATACCTACACCGGCCGGGAGATGCAGCTGACAGACGTGTTTACCAGCCAGATAGCCATGACTGACGCCATCAAGCAGCAGCTAATGTTTGATTATCCAAAGGCGTCTTTTCAGGCAAACAACGGCGCCAGCATGCGTGACATGGTGGATCAGCTGGCGAAGGAAGGCCACCTGTTCTGGACCATGGATCCCCGGGGCGTGACTTTCTATTTTAATCCGTATATCCTCGGTTCCTATGCGGAAGGGATTTTCACCACTACGCTGCTGTATTCCGAGCGGCCGCAAATCTTCAAACATAATGAATATACGAAAGCTATCGAATGGCGTGGACCAAAAGGCTATTGCATGGAAATTCCTTCCTACCTGCCCGTACGTTTAAGCGACAGCCCTCGCGGTGACAGACTGTCCGTGATGAACGACCCGGAAGAACTGCTCATTGATTACTGTGGCGAGCAGCTGAAAGACAAGTTTAACGCAAAAAACTTCCGTGCCACACTGGTGTCAATGCCGGAAGGCGAACGGTATCTGTATGTGGATTATCAGAAGGAAGACTGGAAGCACGCCGTGCGGGTGTATGCCCTTGGTAACGAGCCGGTCTTTGTGGGCGAGTATGCCATGACACGTTTTGTTTCGGATATGGTAGGGAAAAATGGCTCTGACTGGTACGTGATGACGGATCCCCAGGAGTTTTACATGACGGCCATGCCGGGCAGCGGCTACGATCCCTGGACAAAGCTGACCTGCCGGGTAGGTGCAAACGGTGCACCGGAAGTGTATGAAGTGAAAGGCGGAAAAGGGTAAGAGGATAACATGAAAAAGCTACTGATACTTTTGCTTTGTATGGCGGCATTGATCGTGTCTGGGTGCGGCGACAAGTTCGCAAAGGAAAAAGAAGCCGTCAGTAAAGCAGAAAAAGCCGCTATGTCTATGCAACTGCCGGTTGTGATCAAGCCGGACAACTGGAAGCAACCACGCCCCACAAAGCAGGAGGGGGAGAGATATCAGGCAGGTCTGAATAAACTGATAACAGCGGAAAAGAAGATCCTGGCTGAGATGCAAAAGTCGGATGCACAGATTTCGCAAATGCTGCGCAAGGCTTCTGATGAATCGGAAAAGAAAGACGTGCTTGCATTTCGGGATAAAGTGCGTCAGAACCGTATCAATTTTGTAAAGAAAATCTCCCGGGGACGCCTGAGCGGCGACACATTCATAGTGGGTGTCGGCAGCACATGGGAGGAAGTGGAAATGGTGTACGGCAAGCCTGCAAGCACAGGGAAGCAGACTCTTGGCTCAAAAGAATATGATTATAATGGAATCAAGTTTGAAGACTGGATCGGAGGCGGCGTTCCCCCCTTGGAAGTGAGAAAAAAATGGGTATCCAGGACAGTTGGTTGTGTAACGGTGACAGCGCAGGACATTACCTCTGACGCAGGGATACGACTTGGCATGACGTACGATGAGGCGTATAAGGTTTTGAAATCCAAATATGTCAATAAGACATATAATGCAAAGAGAGATACAATGCGGTTTGACAGATACGGGAAAGATGACAATACAGATGTGACTGTCCAGTTCGCAATGAAAGAGACAGGACCTTATCTTTTGTTTTTAAGTTTTAAAAAGGACAAGCTGATACGGTACGCGGTAGCGCCGAACTGAGTATGAGAACTATGCGGATGAAAGCAAAGGCGCTGTGAGCGTTGCGGAACGAAGGCATATATAATGAAAATTCCCTTCTGTTCTTTAGAGGAACCCAGGGCCCTAACTGATATGGGGCCGATCCACTGGATGCGGAATAAGATGGTTGCGTGGTACCATTTTTGTTGAAGGTTTTGCAGATGAAGTATTTATTAAAGGAGGATAAGCATGAAAAGGTTTGTTTTTCTTGTAATGATGGTTGCAACTGTGATGTTTTCCCTGTCAATTGCCCCCTGTGAAGCAAAGGACGTTTGGGTGGACCGGTGGCAGAACAGTAACGCGGACATCTATGTGATGGACGAAACGCTAGCCTGGGAAGAGAACCTGAACGGCAAATTCTTCAGGGTTACCACAAAAGAGGTGCAGAACGGAAAAGTGAAACGCTTCATCAAATGGAAATATGTAAAACACGGACAGGAAATGTGGCGCTATGAAACCAACCAGATGGGCGGTACCCACATGACGACGGTTTCACCCGGGGACAAGTTGTTTGCTTTCTGTATGAAGCGCATCGGCTGGCAGTATCGCACGGAAGAACTCTGGTGCTATTAAAACCTCTATTTCTAAGATTATGAAATTCAAGTATGTGGATATTATGAAAGAGATGATCAACTGCCTTCATAGACTGATTATTCTGACTGCCCTGTTTTGCTTCTTTGCGCCTGCGGCTTTTGCTACACCGGCGATACCGGTGGACCGGGATACGTTTTCCATAGGGAATACGATTACGGCGGAGATTTCGGCATACGGTGTAAAATCCTCTCACACCGGGTATAAGGAAGACGACAAAAACTCGAAGATATTCTACACCCGGCAAGGCAGAGCAGACCCGGCTCAGCCACTTCGGTTTATCCTGACGGCGAAGCAGTCGCTGCCGGGCACGGTGCAGGAAGTAGAATTTACGGCGCAGCCTTTTGAAGAAATGAATCGCTATGCGGGAAAGAAAATGGAAAAATTCTACCGCAAGGGAAAGGGTGGCGCAGGAAAACGGCTGAACGTGAACATAGAATACAAAGTGCCGCCCAAGGCGCGTATGCTGGTGGTGACGGTGCAGCTGAAGGATTATTATCAAAAAGGCGGCCAGACACTGCCCCGTTTTACAACAGTTGAGTATGAACTGCGGGTCATCGGTTTTGCGGAAGCCAACGCGAACCAGTTTCACGGCAAAACGGTTACGAAGGTGAACGACAGTAAAGGCAAACGGATCATCATTGAGAAAAAGGGAACGGACGCCGCCGTTGCGGTGGTGGGCATTGGCATTCCGATTCTCGCGGCGTTGGGTTACTGGTTCTTCCACCGCAAGAAGAAATAAAACCCGGCAGGGTAAACGCTATGAGAATGACAGAGATGGAATACATGACGGAGGTTGTTTAAAATGAATGACCATATTTACGGAAGTAAAAACATTACGATGTGTCCGGACGGCAAATACCGCTGGGTGTATGAGCTGGACATGTACAAATCCTCGGTCATCATTAAAGAAGTGTGGCGGGCTATGCTGATCGCCGGGGTGATTGTGCTGGCATTTCTGTTTGTTATCAATATTATGGACAACGATTTGATGGAAGCGCTGGAGTTCGTTGCGCAGGCGGCAGCCGTTTTGTTTGGTATTTTTCTGGTTCTCAGCATTATAGGCTATCTGGTTTTCGCGTTTATCATTGGCGGAAAGTATTGCGTGGTGTTTGAAATGGACGACGCAGGAGTAAATCATAAACAGCACGAGAAGCATGTGAAGAAAGCGCAGCTGATAGGCGCGATTACAATGCTGGCAGGTGCAGCAAGGGGCAGTTTGAACATGGTGGGCACTGGCGTATTGGCGGCGGCGCGAACCTCTATGTACACTGACTTTGATGCCGTTAAAGAGCTGGAAATTTTGCCGAAGCAGCATCTGATCCGGTTAAACGAAACCCTGAGCCGCAATCAGGTCTATGCGGCGGATGAAGATTTTGCCTTTGTGGCGGATTATATCATAGCACGTTGCCCGAACGCGAAGGTGAAAGGGTAAGCTTATTCAGGAGTTGTTTTGAAATGTAGTTGCTATAATTATGAAAAGAGGTGTAAGCATGAAAAAAGTCAGGATCATCACGTTGTGTTTCGTTTTATTATTTAGTCTTGCGAGCCTTGCGTATGCAGAACTGCCTGCGAACCGTATCGCGTTAGGGGTGCAGTTGGGTGCGACGGTTTCACAGGTTAGAAATGTTTTCGGTGTTCCGAACCGGACTACAAAAGAACAGATGAAGTCAGAGGCATACGGGGATTTTGTCGAAACAACCATGATTTATGGAAACAATTCAATTGTGGTAAAATTTTATGATGAGAATGTATGGCGGATTGAATCTAACAGCAATAATGGCTGGGCGACCCCAGACGGGGTAACTGTGGGCATGCCGTTGCAGGGTATGTACGACCGGTTGGGGAAGGAAGACATCAAAAGCCCGGCGGAAAACGGAGAAATGCTGTACTGGTATAATCATGATACCAAGAGCCAGGAAAACCGCGGCAACCTGTACGTGTTTGTAAAAGGCGGGCGCGTTTCCCGAATCGTGATTGCGTATCAGTAAGAAAAGGATAGCTCTTTTGTTGTCCTTGCATCGTGAAAATTCTAAATGTAAACGCAAAAGCAATATTATAAATAAGCAGGAGGGCAGGAGAAAATGAAAATTCCGATGGTTTTTAAAAAGTTCACAGCACTCTTCACCATTTGCTTTGCTTTTCTGTTAATGCTTCCCTGTGCCGGCTTCGCAGAGGACAATCATGTTGAAGCGAAAAAGAACCCGAATGCTACGCATTTCCCCGTAACCGGTTCCGGCAAAACTTCCCGGGAATTGTTTAAGGAAGGCGTGTACCGGCTGTTTGCGGATGACAGTATGATTACCTATCTGGTTGTGATGCACAAGAAGGGTGATTTGGCGGGTGATCCCTTTGAACGTACTTACATCGGTATCGAGTCTGTGCAGCGGAATCACCCTGGTGGAAAACCCGACGGCAGCGTGTTTATGGCGGCCCGGTTGCGGAGCCCGAGAGAGGTAAAACGCTATCTGGGCATGAAGGATAATCCGCCGGTACTAAACGACAATGAGCTTCCTTTCCTGCTGGATTATGCGGATACGATCCGCAACGGACAAAAGGGGATGCTTAAGAACCAGCCGAAGATGTATATCATGCTTCCCGCCGGTGAAGGACGCATCAACATCATCGGTGGTCCGGATAACCTGCCGGCGCCTGTTATGGGGCACTACATCCCGGTAACGGACAGACCGGCTCCGCTGGTGCTGCAGCAGGCCATGATCAAATGCATGCTGGAAGATTTCATTCCCGCCGCAACCAATATGTTGAGTACCTCCCAGTTCTATGATTACAAAATGGAATTTAAGACCGGGGACAACCCGCCGGTGGATTGCTGGGCAGGCTGGTATCAGGTTACCGTACGGGAAGACCGGCACATGAATGAATATGATTCCCGTTACCAGATGAATTTCATCGTAGGCGATACGGGGAATGATATTAAACTGCTGACGTTGTATGATGGACAGATGTGTCCGATATTTGAAGATCAACGACTGAAAGGAAAGACAAACCGCGGCCCGGTCGTGGCGCCGAAGGGATAATAAAACAGAATTGAGGAGGGGAATCATCATGGCAGATCCAAGGACAGAACGCAATGCAGTATTAGGAGCGACACTGGTGAAAAAATTGCAGGCACGGGCTTTTGACGCATATTACTGCGCTACGAAAGAGGAAGCGTTGCAGCAGGCGCTGGCGTTAATTCCGAAGGGAGATGTAATCAGTTGGGGCGGATCGGTTTCCATAGCGGAAATCGGCCTGCTGGATTATGTACGGAAAAATTTCAAATGCATCGACCGGGATACGGCGAAGACCCCGGAAGAACGGATGGAGATTATGCGGAAAGGACTGCTGTGCGACACCTTCCTGATGAGTACCAACGCCATGACAACGGACGGGGAACTGGTAAACATCGACGGGAACGGCAACCGCTGCGCCGCCATGATCTACGGCCCGAAGCAGGTCATCGTCATCGCCGGGCTGAATAAAGTAACAGGGAATCTGCACAGCGCCATTGACCGGGCCCATACCACGGCAGCGGCCATCAACATCCAGCGTTTCGGCGCCAAAACGCCCTGCGCATCGACCGGCGTATGTGCTAATTGTAACGTAGCGGATACGATTTGTAACTATATCGTTATCACCCGCCGCAGCAAACCGGCGAAAAAAATCAAAGTCATTCTGGTGGGTGAGGATATCGGCTTTTAATGAGATAAAACAGATTGTTTTTTTCAAAGCAGAACCCTTGCATTTCAAACGCTGACAGGCATTTATGCTTGCCGGCGTTTTCTTTTGCTGTATTCATTGACGTTACAATATTGTAATGTTAAAATATAACAAAAGGCATTTAAAGGGTGATATATTTTACGTTTCTGCTAAAGCCCGACGGTATTTCAAACCGGGTTTGCCACTTGAAAGGGCGATACCTGTTTCGGTTTTTGGCTGAAACGATGAGGAGGGCATTATGCAATTTTCATCCCGTTTTACCATTGCCGTGCATATCTTGCTGGCAGTCAACGAATTTGACGGACAGTGCAAGACGACGTCCTTCTTTTTGGGCAACAGCGTCAATGTGAACCCGGTCATTATCCGTAAAACGCTGGGGCAGTTGAAGGACGCCGGCCTGGTTACGGTGGAAGCCGGCGTAGGCGGCGCGTCGCTGGCGAAAGATCCGAAAAAAATCACACTGTGGGATATTTTCTGTGCGGTAGAAGATAAGAAGGAAGAACTGTTTCACTTTCACGAAAATCCCAACCCCGATTGCCCGGTGGGGGCGAATATCCACGCGGTCATGGACGGCCGGCTGCGGAAGTTCAAGCGGAACCTGCAGAAGGATCTGGATGACGTGACGCTGCAGGATCTGGTAAAGGATTTGCGCAAAGAGCTGAAAAAAGGCCGGAAGCTTTGGTTTACTTCCACGCCTGCGGCAACAGGGGAGATAAATAAACCGAAAAGAACCAATACGGCAGAATAGGGGGCGTTTTGCATTGAAAGAAGAAGATGTTAAGAAGCTGATCGATAAATTACAGTATTTTGATTACGATAAACTGCTGAACAAGATCCGTAAAAATGTAAAGAAGCCCAGCGTCCTGGTGACCGGCGGGACCGGTGTGGGGAAGAGCAGCCTGATCAATCACCTCTTTGGTATGGATGTGGCGAAGACAGGAAACGGAAAGCCCATGACGGATCGTATCACCCGCTACGAGCCGGAAAACTATGACGTGGTGCTGTACGATACCCTTGGCTACGAAGTAGGGGAAGACAAGCAGCAGCAATTTTATAAAGATGTGATCGGTTTTGTGAAGAAAGCCAACGGGCAGAGCGATATCAAGAAGCATGTGCATCTTGCCTGGTACTGCATCTCTGCTGCCAACAAGCGGGTGACGCCTACGGACCTGGACGCCATTGCGGCGCTGGACGGTTTAACAGAAGTCTGTGTGGTGCTGACCCAGATCGATGCGGCCACCATGGTGGAACTGGACGAGATGAAACAGGTACTGCAAAAGAAACTGCCGAAGACTTCGGTGTTCCTGGTGAGCATCGATCCCCGGGTGCCGGAAGAAAAGATGCAGTGGAACGGACTGCTGGGGTGGTCGGTGGATCATCTGGATGCAGGGCTGCAGCTGGCATTTGCCCAGGCTCTGGGGCAGGAACTGCATGTGAAGCATGTCCAGGCGGATAAACTGATCCATCGTTACGTGGCGGCAGCTGCCGGTGCGGTGGTGTGTCCGCTGCCCATGACGGATTCCGCAGCGCTGATTGCCATTCAGACTACTATGGCTACCCATCTTTTTAACTTCTGGGGTATTGACCGGGGGACGGATAAGATTAAGGAAGTGTTTGTCAACGTGGTGGTCGCCAATACGGGGCGCATCTTCTCCCGTTCGCTGCTGAAGCTGATTCCGGGGGCCGGCTCTATTGCGGCGACGGTGGTGAACAGCGGCGTGGCTACTTCCTTCACTTACGCGTTCGGCAGAGCGGTGAACGAGGTCTGCTATAAAACCGCATCCCGTATGGCCAACGGGGAAAAAGTGGACATTACGTCCGCCTTTGCCATGGACGTGATTATGAAGTTAATCCAGAAGTATTATAATAAGAAGTAGAAACCGTTTAAGCATGTTCGGTGCAATGCAGCACGCAAACCGATAATACAGCGTGATGCGTAAGTGCAAGACTATTCTGTGAAAATGCAGGTGACATAGCTTATGCCAATCAGAATCTGGAACCGGACGGGAGGCAAAGGGCCGGTGAAACGGGAAAATGCTTCTTCCCAGACGGAAAAGGCCGGACAGGATAACCATGACCGGCAAAAAACGGAAAACAAACCCAAATCACATAAACCTACAGTGCGGAACATTCTGGTGCTGGGCAAAACCGGTGTGGGCAAAACTTCCTTGTTAAATTATCTGTACGGCTTTGATTTGCCTACGGGGGCAGGTCTGCCCAAAACAGGGAAAGGCTTACATGAAAATGTCATTACCCGCAACGGAACGGCGTATCATATTTTCGATACCTGGGGCATCGAGGCGGATTCCATGCCGGAATGGCGGAAAGAAGTGCTGGCCCTGGTCCGGAAGCGTAACACTTCGCCCCATATCAGCGACTGGTTCCACGCAGTGTATTACTGTTTTTCCGCTAACACGGCCCGGATTGAAGAGGCGGAAATTGAAGAGATCCTTGTTCCGTTGCTGCAGTCCGGCTGCAAAGTAATCATAGCTCTGACCAATGCGGAGGACGGGTTTCGGAAGCAGGAAAAGCTGGAAGGCATGAAAGAGTATTTGCAGGAAGAACTGACGAAACGCCTGCATCGGGACCCACAGTTGGAAATAATTCCGGTTGTCAGTATTGCCGGCGAAACCCTGGCGGGGGATTCCATTTCCCGTTTCGGCCGTACCGAATCGCTGGAAGCGGCGCAGTATAATCTGGCGGACGATATTGAAAAACGCCTGCCCGCCATTTACAAAATGAATGTTATGAACAAGCTGGGCGCCTGGAAAGAGCGCAGTCTGCTTCTGCTTGCAAACGGCAAGATCAGTTTTGTATTAAACAACAATTCCGCCAAGCAACTGATCGACCTGATCAATTACGATCTGCTGAATACTTTCGGAGCAATCGATGCGGACGGGGATAAGATGGAAGCGGAAGCCAACGAATACCTGCTGACGGCGGGCAACAAAAAGCCCCTGGACCGGCGCTGGCGTCCGGAGTTCGGCCGTATCACCTATGTAAAAGGTTACGAGTACAGCAAAGGCCTGTCCGTGGGCTTGGCGTTAGATGTGGCGTCCAGCCTGCTGCGTTCCGCAAAAAGTATCCGGGAAAATCTAAGCCGCCGGGTCGTAAAGACCCACGCGGCCATTATAGATAGTATGCAGAAAAAGTAAGTTGTATGTAAAAAAGTGCGGCATGGACAAGGCATAAGAAAGCCATCGGAAACGATTGCGTCATTCCGTGAGATGAAATGAGCCGTCGTGGCAAGGCTGTTTGAGGGACGGAGTCCCGAGTTCCGAAGCCACCGGCGAATAAATCCACGGAATAGTAATTGTTTCCGGGCTTTCGATGCCTTGCCCTGCCACCGTTTTTCAGAAATAATAAATGCCCGTTTTCAGGAGGCTCGATTCGAGTGCTGAAAGAAATAGCGAAGGAAAAACTCAGTGAAGTCGTCAAGGCGATTGTGCCAATCGTTGCCATCGTCCTGATTTTGTCCGTAACCATTGTGCCTATGCCTACCCATGTGGTCATGGTCTTCTTTTACGGCTGTATCCTGCTGATGATCGGCATGGTATTCTTTACCATCGGATCCGAGCAGGCCATGGAGCCCATGGGGAAACAGGTAGGCGCCCGCATCACAAAAACGCGGAAGCTTTATCTGATATTACCGTTAGGATTTTTGTTAGGGTTTATGATTACCATCTCTGAACCTGACCTGCAGGTACTGGCGAACCAGGTCCAGTCCATTCCCAACAGTGTTCTGATTATGTCGGTGTCGGGAGGCGTGGCGTTTTTTCTGGTCATGGCTCTGCTCCGCATGGTAGTGGGGATTCCACTGCAGCGAATGCTGCTGTTCTTTTATGTGATTGCGTTCGTGCTGGCATACTATACTCCTCGCGATTTTCTGGCCGTGGCATTTGATTCCGGCGGTGTGACCACCGGACCGATGACGGTGCCTTTTATCATGGCTTTTGGTGTGGGCGTGTCTGCGTTGCGGGGCACCAAACACTCTTCTCAGGACAGCTTCGGGCTGATTGCGCTTTGTTCCATCGGACCCATTATTTCTGTCTTGCTGTTGGGTCTTATTTTCCGTCCGGAAAATGCAACCTATGAAGCGATTACCGTACCGAGGGTTTTACATTCCCTGCAGCTGGGCGGTATGTTTATGGATGAAATTCCGAATCAGGTTCGCGAAATCGCGCAGGCGGTGGTGCCGATTGCTATTTTCTTTGCCATCTTCCAGACGATTTTACTGCATCTGGAAAAGAAAGCGCTGGTTCGTATCACGAATGGTATCTTTTTTACGTTTATCGGCCTGGTCCTGTTTCTGACCGGCGCTAACGTGGGATTCATTCCCGCAGGTTTTGATTTAGGTAGTATTCTGGCGGCTATGTCGTATAACTGGATCATCGTTCCTATCGGTATGTTGATTGGATATTTTATTATTAAAGCAGAACCGGCGGTTTATGTGCTGATGAAGCAGGTGGAAGATATTACTGACGGCGCCATCAGCGGACAGGCATTACAACGCAGCTTGTCTATCGGTGTGGCGATTTCGGTAGGACTGGCTATGGTGCGGGTATTGACCGGGATTCATCTGTTCTATATGCTGATTCCGGGGTATGCGATTGCGCTGCTGCTGACATTTGTTGTGCCTCCGATTTTTACGGCCATTGCTTTCGATTCAGGCGGCGTGGCGTCCGGTCCCATGACAGCGACCTTTTTACTTCCTTTTGCCATGGGCGCTTGCATGACGGTGGGCGGTAATGTGGTTACAGATGCCTTTGGCGTGGTGACGATGGTTGCGATGACGCCGTTGGTTGCAATCCAGTGTCTGGGACTTGCCTACAAGCTGAAATCCAGGAAAGTGCAGAAACCGCAGGTTCAGGAAGATACGCTGGAAGGTTTCGGCGATTATGACATTATCGATCTGTAGGAGGTAGCGGACCGTGAGCGAATTATATTTTATGATGACCATCACGAGTAGGGATATGCTTCCGAAATTTTTAGAAGCATTTGACAAAAATAATCTGCCGATCGGTTTTGTTTCATTGGGATACGGTACTGCAAAAGACGATATTCTGGATATGCTGGGACTGGTCCGGTCAGAGAAAGCAGTTGGGATGACAGTGGTTACCGGCGCAGGATGGGAAGAAGCTAAATGGTATTTGCGAAAAAAAATGTATATTGACGTGCCGGATACGGGAATCTCGTTCATTATTCCCATGAGCAGCATCGGCGGTAAGCGGGAACTGGCGTTTCTGACAGCGGGGCAGAATTACCGGAAAGGAGAAGAATCGGTAATGAAAGATACAACGATGGAATTATTGGTGGTAGTCAGTAACCAGGGGCATAACGATCTTGTCATGGACGCCGCAAGGGGCGCCGGCGCATACGGCGGCACGGTGATACATGCCCGGGGTACCGGCATGAACCAGGCGGAACTTTTCTTCGGGGTGTCGCTGGCTTCTGAAAAAGACCTGACCTTCATCGTAACGAAAAAAAACCAACGCAATGCCATCATGTCGGCCATTATGAAAGAAGCAGGCATGGAGACGCCGGCCCAGTCCATTGTTTTTTCCCTGCCGGTTACGGATGCAGTGGGACTGAATACAGGGGACGAAGATACCAAATAGATTGCGTTCGGGGAGCAGACCAGCACAGCGTTTCCTGAATTGAAATGATAATGACATTAAGAAGACAAAAAGTCCCGTTATGCCGGTTTTGTTCAGCATAACGGGACTTGTTTTTATTAATGTTGAATTTTTAATTTGCTGCTGCAAAAGACCGGTGAGGTTTTTGCAACTCTACGGAGTACTATACCCGTTGGAGGGCGTGTCTTCGTTTCAACCTAAATCTGGCATGTTGGCCGTTCTTACTTTACTTCCGCAATCATACTCTTGATGTCGATCTTCTTCTTCTGCATATCGTTGGCCAGCAAAAATTCCTGGGTTTCTTCCAGATCTTTCAGGTCTTTGGCGGTGATGGCGGTAGAGAAATCATACCAGGGCGCCATCAGCTTTACGTCCTCGGGGGAGAGACCGGTTTCTTTGGCGGTGAACTCGAAGGCTTTGTCCTGATTCTTTTTCATGAAGTCGATGCTTTCCTGATGCAGGGCCATGTATTTTTTCACAGTCTCCGGATGTTCTTTCAGGAATTTTCCGCTGACGCCGATGACGATGGTAGCGTTGACCAGGCCTTCTCCGTTTGCCAGAATGCGTGCGCCGGCCCGTTGGGCGCGCAGGACATCCGCACCGGCAACCAACGCGGCGTCAGCTTCCCCGGCAAGCAACGCGTTGACGGCGGCAGGGATACCGATGGAACGAAATTCCACATCTTTTAAGGACAGTTTTTCTTTCACCAGCGCAGCGGCTAAAATCTGATGAAGGATTGTGCCCTTAGGCCCTACCACCCGTTTTCCTTTCAAATCGGCTGCGGTTTTGATGGCCGGATCCTTTACCATGATGTTAAAGGCTTTCGGAGCACGGCTGTAGATGCCTACGACTTTTACGTCCGCACCGTTGGAAGCTGCCAATATGGCGCTGGTGCCGCCAAGGCAGCTGGCGATGTCCAAAGAACCCGCCGCCAGGGCTTCGGTCTGCTTGGCGCCGGAACTGATTTCCGGAAATGTGACCTTGGTTCCGTCTTTCTCAAACCCCTT
>JAFSPK010000065.1:0-17989 GCA_017443005.1 Acidaminococcaceae bacterium | reverse complement strand
GTCAATAAACATGACAATCTGACCGGCGCTGTCTGCCACGGCCTTCAGCACTTTCTTCAGGCGCTCTTCAAATTCACCCCGGTACTTGGCCCCGGCCACCAAAGCAGCCAAGTCCAAAGCATACAAGGTTTTGTTCTTCAGGCTTTCCGGCACGTCCCCGGCCACGATGCGGCGGGCCAGCCCTTCTACAATAGCGGTCTTGCCCACGCCCGGTTCCCCGATGAGCACCGGATTGTTTTTCTTCCGGCGGCTCAGGATCTCAATGGTGCGGCGGATCTCATCGTCACGGCCAATGACCGGATCCAGTTTTCCCTGCCGCGCCCTTGCCGTCAAATCCTGGCCAAACTTTTCCAAAGTCTTCTTGCTTTCATCATTGGCAGTGCTGTTCAGGTAGTGTTCGTACAGCTTTTCAATCTTGTTGCTGTCGATGCCGTACTTTTTAAACAGCGCTGTAACCTCACTGCTTCCATCGCTGGCCAACGCAGATACCAGGTGGCCTACCGTCACATTGCCCTGCCCCGCTTTCCGGAGCACGATGCCGTTGACCCTGGCAAAATCCGAGCTCATGAGCAGCTGCCGGTCCTGTCCTTTTACGGACGGAATACGGCTGACAATGGCACGGGCCTCGCCGGCAAATGTATTTTCATCTACTTTAAACGTCTGCAGCAAAAACTTGAAGAAGTCATCGCTGCACAGTGCCAGCAAGAGATGCGCGCTGGTCACTTCCTGGTTGTAATTCATCAAAGCCTGCTGCTGTGCCGCTTCAATGATGGCTTTTACTTCATCCGTGTAGTTTTCATTCATAGTGATCACTCCAATCTTCGACTAAATCTATTCTTATTTTAATTTCTAACCATATTAAACAGTTTCTGGCTGAAACTGTTTTTTCCAAAAAAACTTTTGGCGTATTGCACTTTAATTTATATAAACATGAGAAAACACTTTGCTTTTATGTTATAATTAATTGTTACAAATACTTTTTCATAATCATTGAATGATTTGGTTACATATTTTGAATTAAGCAGGTACGTAGTGCGTAATATCGTATTGCACAAAGTCTTTTTATCAGTGAGGGAATATCATGAGAACTTCTGTCATCGCCTACCGCCTTTTTGACGTAGCCGACGAGATTAATCTTGACCAGGTTCAGGCTATCTGGCACAGCCGTAACAAAATTTCATCCCGTCTGCGCCTGGACCGCATTTCCACAAAATCTATCACATTCCACGACCCGCCGGTGCTCGTAGAGTTAGGCTATCATGAAATGGTCATCGGCGGCGTGGAGTACCTGGTAGAGGTAAAGGCCCGCATCCAGGACCTGGGGGTTATCTGCATCCTCTTCAACATTCCGCCGGAAGAAGACATTTCCTATAAAGATTATCTGAATCTTGTACTGGCTGTGGAAGAGCTGCCCGATGAGGAGTTCCGCAAATTTGTGGACGCTACCATGGAGACCATCGGCCCGGCCTGCACCAACCAGAATATATCCGGTTACGATGAAGATTTTGTAGTCTATTACTTCCGGGACCCGATCCCTGCGGATTGGGACATCGTGCCCTTCCTGCTGAAGGACCCCAGTCCGGTAAACGAAGAAACCCGCGAAGCCGCGCTGGCCAACCGGTTCTCTTATGCAGACGACGTAGCCTGGCTGGCCTGGGACAGCGCCGTAGTCTATGACCCTACCGGCAGCATGGACATTCCGGATCTGCTGGAGTTTGCCAATGCCCAGTATCTGGAACTGCGTTATTACGACAACTTCCTGAATCACGCCATCGACAAGACGTACGACGTCATTGAAGACAAAGCCAATCTCAAAAATATTGATGTGCTGCAGAACATCCGGGACGAACTGCTGGAGACCATGGCCGATGTCAGCAGTCTCACCAGCAATATCACCAATGCGCTGCTGGTAACGGAGGATATTTTCTACGCCAAGGTGTACACCCGTTATCTGAAGCTGCTGAAGGCTTCCGTCTGGCAGGAGAACATCGAGCTGAAGATGCAGGTGCTGCAGCGGTGCTACAATATGTTGAACGAGACGGTTACCAGTCATCACCTGGAGCAGATGCGCAAGTACAATATTACGCTGCTGGCAGTGATTGCACTTATATTGCTTGGCATAGCACTGTTTAAGTAAGTTTCAGAGTTAATGCCGCCTTCATAGCGCTCCGCTAACGCTTCGGGCCTATTCCGCGCAGCGTTGTTATGTGTAACGTATTGTTGCCTTGCTTGTCAGACCTTCTTTAAACAACAATTCCTCGCGCCCTCCGGGTGGATGCTTCGCTTATTCAGGCGGCATCAACCCTTCAAGCAATCTGTTAGCACTCTCTTCCGATGACTGCTAACTCATTTTCAAAATAAAAGGCTAACGAAAGAGTCCCCTAGACGGGGGCTCTTTTCTTTGGCCTACATTTATTATAAGAACTTAAAGTCAAAAAGTCAAATGTTTTTTGTGCTTTTTCAAATATTTCACAAAATCATATGGCAGAAAAAGGTTTCGCAAAACCGTCAAGGGTTGCTATTCCATGGATTCATGTGCCTATGGCTTCGAAACTCGGGGCTCCGCCCCTCAGACAGTCTCGCCATGACGGCACATTTCATCTCATGGAATGACACAATCCTTTCCGATGTTTTGCTCATTCCTTTTCCTGCCGCATTATCATCATATCAAATTAGTACTTCACTGTCTTCAACCATTTCGCAAAGGTTTTGTTCACGGCTTTGCGCGCCATTAGCTGTTCGGCAGCCAAATCACCTAAGAGGTACCCGCTTTGGCGAGCAGACAGTACTGTGTTGGATTTCAGAAGTTCTGACGGAACGGACTGGCCCAGGCTGTTGACGGCAAAAAGTTCCCGCATGGCTTCGCCCAGTTTTTCCAGTTTTTTCCGGCTTTCTTTGCTCAGGTCTGTAAGTTTGCTGCTTTCATTGGCCATCGTCAGATAATAAAACTCCTTGCCAAGACGGGTCACGGTTGCATATCCGGGTTCTTTCAGCGGAATCTTCTTTCCTTTTTTCGCCGACGCCAGTTTTCCCGTAAATATGGCTTCAGCTTTTTCCGTTTCAGCTTCTTTTTCCCGGTTCATGGCGTCTTCTATATTTTCCAGGATATCTTTTACCCGGACCTGCAGCAGCTGCCCGGCCTGCAGATACTCTTCCGCTTTCCAGCCGGCGCCTTCCATGGCTGCCCACAGGGAAAAGATGATACCGGAATAGGTTCCCCGCATCACCTGCAGCTGAATTTCATCGCCAATGTCTTCCAGACGGTTTTCTAGAAGACGGGTCACTTTATCTTCCCCAAGGCGTCCGTCAGCCAGTTTGAAGAGACTCTTCCAGCGCCGCAGCAGCGTTTTTGTATCTCGTAACTTATACAAGGGACGCAGCGCTCCCTGAAGATTAGCCTGCATCCCCGCGCTGCCGTCCATCACCGGCTGCAGCCAGTACAAGGCGGCCTGCATCCGTTCAAAATAGGGCAGAAAGATCCGGTCCGCTTCTGTCTGGAGCTTGCCGCAGTCCGCAAACACGTTCTGCTCTTCCATGATGGCCGTGCCATACCGGTAAAACTGCTTTTTATATTCTTCGCAATAATCGTTATCCCAGTTAACCTCCGGCAGCGGACGGGCCCCTTCCGGTTCCAGCTTGTCCAACAGCGCCAGACCCCGGGCGTATTTACTTCGGGATTCCGTAAACACCGGAACCTCCGCCGCGATTTTTGCCGTGTAGGCCAAAAGATCCGCCAGAGAGCCTTCCTTTAATTCCAGTTCTACTTCGTCAATGGTTTCTTTCTTGCCGCCGGCAGAGATAAAGCCTTGGTCGATGGCCATCTCCACCATGGTTTCTTTCGTGATCTGCAACAGGCGGAGCTCCCGCTTCACCCGCACCGTAAACAGTTTTTCAATCTGAGCGGTTCCCAAGATGTCCGCAAAATCTACCTGCAGTCCGCTTTCATCAAACACGGAAAGATTTGGTTTGGCATTCTTCACGGCCACGTTGTACTCCTGCCGGGCGGAAAGGCCGCCAGCCTCAGCGCGGCCCAGCTTGACGGTTGCTTCATACTTTTTCCCGTTCTGCCGCACACGGTAGGCAATGCCGGCCTGGTGCAGCAACAGGTCGCGGGTATCAAAATAAATATTAACCAGCTTCACCGTTTTGTGGCTGCCCTTTTTTGTTTTTTTGGCCACCAGCGGTGAAGCGACTAAAGCTTTCACGTCTTTTTTGGCAATTATTAATTTGATTTCGGTTTCTGTATTTTTTTCCATAATAATAACGCCCCTTATTTATTATAGCAAAAAGGAAAAGAATTCGCAAAACCGTCAAGGATTTCTATTCCATAGACTCATGTGCCTGTGGCTTCGTAACTCATAGTCGCGTTGCAGGGCAATCCGTCTCCCACTTCCTCACTCCGCCCGCTCAGCAAGCTTCGCGTTGCTCGCTCGTCAAACTGGGACCCTCACGGGTTGCCCTGTCAACGCTCAACAAAACTACGCAATCGCTCCCGATGTTTTGCTCATTTCTTTTCCTTACTATATATTTTTACTTTTCTTCTCCTAACTGTTTCCTTTCTCCGCCAAAGTACCAGAAGGCCAGGGGAATTCCAAAGGCAACAATAATCATGAGCGCAGATAGTGTCAGACCTGAATTTCCACCCAAGGCGTCTCCTAAAATGTTATAGGCAATTGCTCCCGGTACCATGCCCAGCAATGTTGTCAAGGCAAAGGTCGCAAACTTCATTTTCGTGCAGCCTGCTACCAGACTGATCACGTCATAGGGGAACAAGGGCACTGTTCGCAGCCACAGCATTCGTTGAAAGTTTTTGGCGCTGTCTGAAAGATAGTGGTGAATGCGCGTCCCCCACTTGCCGCCGTGGAGGTCAAAGAATTCGCTGCCGATGCCTGTGTGGGCCATATAAAAGAGGAGCGCCGCACTGCCCAGTCCTCCGGCCAAAAGACAGGGAATGCCAACAACAGGCGGAAACAGAATTCCGGCAGCCACATTCAGCAGCAGACTGGGAAACAGAAGCAGGGGCCGCACCGTGTACAACAGTACATACACCAACGGGCCCCATACGCCAAACCCCATTACCCACCGGCGGACATCCTCTACCGACTTGGGGTGGAACACGCCGGGCAGATACCAGAGAGCGGCGATGATCAGCAAATATATAATTAGCAATAAGGCGTGACGATGACGCCGTAAAAATAAAAAACAATTATGCTTCATAAACAAATATAATCCAATAAAGAATAAACGACAATCAGCGATACATATTTTATCAGATTTCAACGTAAAATTCTATAACCAATTACCAATTCCAAAAAAGATACCGAAATGCCACAGGGCAGCTCATTCCATTTGAATGGACTGCCTTGATTTTTTACTAAAAGTTATTCCCGAACCAAGCAGCAGCTAACAAGCATATCAAAACGATACAGGGATCATAAGAGACCTGAAAGCGGCTAAAATCTCCGCCGCTAAGATAATGCAACTTCAATTCCAGGGGGAGAACCCCTGCATTACGCCTCTTCCGGCAGTTGAAATGCACTGCCATACAGTCATTTCTACAGCTAAAGCTTCCAATAAAGACTTTACCTTTATATATTAAGAGGTAAAGGAGCTTGAATCCAGTATTCATGCAGGTTTGCGATATAAGGTTGGTCGTTTTAACGACCAAGGGGGCAGGAAAGCAGGGCTTAACAAGAAGCAGACCTGAAACAATAGCTCAGGGAAACCCATTCAAACCGGAACCACTCCCCCTTCATAAATAATATATAAAGATAAAATCAATTCCTTAATTTATCTAAATTCATTAAAGTACATAATAAAAAGACAAAAAACATGTTGAATTTCATCTACATCTATGTTATCCTATAGTAGAAGAGAAAGGAGAATCATAAAATGGTTAATCATAAAATAATAGGCAGAAAAGCAGAATGCGAACGTCTCGATAAGTGCATAAAAGCAGATCAGGCGCAACTTATTATTGTATATGGTCGACGCAGAGTAGGTAAAACATTTTTGATAAACCAATTTTTTAACGGACGGTTTGACTTTAAACTGACCGGAGCCTATGCCCAGCCCAAAGAAATACAATTAAGATACTTCGCGGCAGAGCTTGGCCGACAAGCAGGCGAGGAAACTGCAGCGCCAAAAGATTGGATTGAAGCGTTTGCACAATTAAGAAGCTACTTGTCCTCTCTTCCTGCAGAAGAAAAACACACTGTCTTTTTTGATGAAATGCCCTGGATGGACACACAGCGTTCAGACTTTTTACCTGCCTTTGAATGGTTTTGGAATGATTGGGGATGCGCGCAGGACAATCTTATTTTTATCGTCTGCGGATCGGCTACTTCCTGGATGGTGGAAAAGTTTGCGGAAAACAAAGGCGGATTGTTTAACCGCCAGACCTGCAGATTATATCTCCAGCCATTCAATCTGTATGAAACAGAACAATATTTGCAATCACGCAATATCGAATGGTCAAGACGCGATATTGCCGAATGCTACATGATCATGGGAGGAATTCCCTATTACCTTAGTCTTCTTGATCCGGCAATGGCTTTTAATGCAAATATAGATAACCTGTTTTTCAGAAAGCGGGCAGAACTATGGGATGAATTCGACCATCTTTACCAGACGCTTTTTACGAACAGCGAACAATATATTAAAATCGTTGAGCAAGTGAGCAAAAAACGGATGGGACTGACAAGAAACGAGATTGCAGAAAAAACCAGGCTGCCCGCCAATGGCGTCTTATCAAAAATGCTGCATGACCTGACAGACTCCGGTTTTATCCGAAAGTATTCATTTTATGGCAGAAAATCAAAAGACATATTGTACCAACTATCGGACTACTACTCGCTTTTCTATTACCGATTCATAAAAGGCGGCTTTGGCAAAGACGAAAAATTCTGGAGCCATACGCTGGATAATCCGGCCCGACGCGCATGGGCCGGCCTGACCTTTGAACAGCTTTGTAAAGACCATATTCCCCAAATCAAAAACAAGTTAGGGATAGCCGGCGTCTTATCAGAAGAATCATCCTGGTTCGTCTCCGCAGGTGAAGGAGAAACCGAAAGCAGCGGCGCTCAGATTGATCTACTGATTGATCGCCGCGATCAGGTTATCAATATCTGCGAAATCAAATTTTCCATGAATGAATTCCAGATAGACAAAGACTATGAACAAAAGCTTCGTAATAAAATAACCGTTTTCCGCCAAAAAACCAATTGCAAAAAAACAATACAGTTGTCCATGATCACTACGTTCGGTATTCAAAAAAACAAATATAGCAACATTGTGACCAATGAAGTTCTTTTGGACGATCTGTTTGTTAACCAATAAATTATAGTTGCCACTATTTCATAGTTTATTATAAAATGACGAAGCTTGACTAAGGATGACGAAGGATGACGAAAGATGACGAAAGATGACGAAAGATGACGAAAGATGACGAAAGATGACGAAACTAATTTTGTGATAAGAAACAAAGGTAACCTTAATCATTATTACAATTTTACTTGTGAAATTGAAATAAGAACGGTAAAACCACAATCTTATTTCAACTACACTTGCAAAATTGAAATAAGAGAACCCGCTAGTTCCGTCAGTCCCAAAACCGCCATTATAGACCACAAATGACAGAATCCGTCGAGGCAGTACATTTGACAACTTGACACATCGCACTCTCTATGTTAATATACTCTTAAGTTAGTAACTTGTAATTCACTAACTTAAGAGTGTTTTTTTAATCCTGTTTACCAAAAAAAGTCTTTTTCGCGTTAAAAAACTGTTTATTTTCAGCGAGGTGACAACATCATGTTCCTGTGCCGTGAAACGGAATTGCAAAAACTAAACAAAAGATTTAACAAGAACCAGATGGAGTGCGTCATTATCTACGGACGCCGCAGAGTGGGGAAAACCGCGCTGATCAATGAATTTGTGAAAGACAAGCCAGTCATTTATTTTCCGGCATTAAACACCAATGCAAAAGATAACCTGACTGCCCTCTCCAAAGCCATCTGTGCATATCGGAATCCAGATGCCGGCACGGCCCCTGTCTATAACTCTTTTGACGACGCCTTTGCAGAAATCACCAGAATCGTGCAGGCCAAACGGGTTGTGTTTGTCATTGACGAATTCCCCTACCTTGCCAAAGCAGACAGCTCCATCCCGTCGCGCCTGCAGCATCTTCTAGACCACGACTGGAAAGACAGCAAACTCTTCCTGATCCTTTGCGGTTCCTCCATGAGCTTTATGGAAAAAGAAGTACTCAGCCACAAAAGTCCTCTCTTCGGTCGGCGCACCGCCCAGTTCCGGCTGGAGCCCCTTACCTACCTGGACGCCGCGAAATTCCATCCGGATCTTTCCCCGGAGACCAACGCGCTCATCTACGGCATTACCGGCGGCGTACCCCATTACATCAACAAGCTGGCTGTGAAAAGCAACCTGAAAGACGCATTACTGGAAAACTTTTTTGATACCTCTGCCTACCTGTTTGAAGAGCCGGAAAACCTGCTGAAGCAGGAACTGCGGGAGCCTGCCATTTACAACTCCATCATCACGGCCATTGCCAACGGCGCCGCCAAGTTAAACGACATCTCTCAGCGGACAGGACTGGAAACCGCAAAATGCACAAAATATATTCATGTGCTGACAGAGCTGGGCATTATCCAAAAAACAAAACCCATGGCAGCAAAAACGGAACGGAAAACCCTGTACAAAATCGCAGACCCCTTCTTCCGTTTCTGGTACCGTTTTGTGCCAGGCAACATGATGAGCATCAGCACAGGTACCATCGCACGAAGCTACGACACAGCCATCGGCAGCTACCTGTCCGATTACATGGGCTCTGTCTTCGAAGAAATCTGCCGTCAATACCTCGTATACTATGCAAACAATCTGCCCTTTGCCATCAACGAAATCGGCGAATGGTGGGGACCCGATCCCGCGCAAAAAAAAGAAGCCCAGCTTGACATTGTGGCACTTGCTGCCAAAGCAAACAATGTCCAGGCCGGACGTCAGTTTATCATCGGTTCCTGCAAATATAAAAATGAAAAAACAGGTATTGAGGAATTATATTTAATTCAGCATTACGCTTCCCTGTTCACTAACGCTAATGATGAATGTTTTTATTATATCTTTTCTAAAGCAGGTTTTACGGATGCATTGCTGGAAAAACAGGAAAAGGGAGAAGTGAGGTTAGTTACGCTGGGGGAAATGTACGGAGAAAAATGATGGGTATATGATTTTTGCAAAAAGCTTTCGTATACAAAACAACCGTTTTGCATAAGGGCTTTCCATTTTCACACTGTCCCCTCAAACAATACCTTGTTCCCTATCTCCACCCGTTTTACACCAATTTCTTTCTTCTTATTAAAATTGAAGCTAAGCATATAGCCCGTGTCCAGGTTCCAGTAATCCAGGTATTCCATAACCTGTCTTTCCCCATCCGCGTTATAACGATCGCCGCGCCAGATTTTCAGTTCCACGATATACTGCTGACCCAGATAATCCACTATCACATCCGTCCGGGTCTGGTTGCGGGTCTGGGCTTCAATATAATAATTTCCTGTGCCGTTGATAATAGGACGCAAGTACAGCAGGAACAGCTCCCGTCCATCCTTTTCCTTAAATTTATCCTGCAACGGGCCGCAGACCTGGGTGTAAGTCACAATAAAGCGTTCCAGGATCAAGCGCATGTCCAGCCTGCCATCTTTTACAAACAGGTTTTCCGCCAGGCTTCCCTCCCGGTAAAACGCGCTTTTTTTCATCTCCTCATCAGACAAAAAATAATTATACAAACGTGTTTCAAAAATCCTGTTGGCAATCCGCACCGCGTTATTTTCGTTACGGATAAAACCGTACATCGCCATTTGCGCAATATCCGGCTGATCCGAATTATAGGAAATTCGTTCCCCTTCCATCAAAATACTGCGCAGCGCTGCTTTCAGTTCCGGAAAATTATTCAGCTTGCCCATCAGCGACTGGAACAGCGTATTGTCTTCTGTCAAGATCAGCTTCACCGCTTCATCCAGGCCGCGCCGCGTCCAGGCAGCCTGAAGCGTTCCCAGTTTCCGGCACACTTCTGTATCCATCAGCTGGCAGAGGCGGCTCACCAGGAACGGGTAACCGTTTGTATACGCACGAACCTGCTTCGCCATTTCCGCCGTGTCCATTCCCGTATGATGATCTGTCTCATACTCCTCCAGCATGCCTTTGATGCCCTCTTCTGACAGGCTCATGTCAATGTTGAAATCCGCTGCGATATTCCAGGGGCTGTTCTGCCTGTGCTGCCCGTCATCCCGGATTTTATTTTTTATATAACGGATGTCCGTCACCCCGGCCAGAACAACAGACTGGAACGCAGGCGCCCCAGCCGTGTCGCGGCTGATATACCCTTCCCGCAGCAGCGCAAGGAAATCAAGGAACACCTGGTTGTTGGAAGCGCTGTCCACTTCGTCAATCATCAGCACGATGGGCTTTTCAGTCTGTACAATCCACCTGCGGAATGTCCGGTACAGCTCATCCATTTTAATGCTTTCCGGTTCACTCTTGCATAATTGATGTAGCGCATGCAGGATTTTTTCAGGAATCTGCAGGCCAAAAAACTCATACCTGTCCAGCAGAATCCGCGCAAAAGTCTGTACAAATTCACCTTCCGTCTGGTAACCGGCATTCGAGATTCCTTCAAAACTCAGGCTGAGTACCTGGTATTCGCTCTCCAGCGCCTGTTGCAACGCTTTAAGCGTCGTAGTCTTACCGTACTGCCGCGCCCGGTTGATAGTAAAATACTTGCCTGCGTCAATCAGCTTTTTTATTTCCTTTACCCGTTCGGTTATATCTACCATATAATGTTTTGCCGGAATGCAAACCGCCGTCGTGTTAAACTCTTTCATCTGACAGAATCTCCTTCCGCAGTCGTAATGCAGTTGGGCGCTTACGATACTCAGTGAATATCCGCCAATGTCTTATTACATGTATATCTTATCAGATTCCGCTAAAAATGAAAAGTTGATTTTCTCCCGTCAGCTGATTGACTTCCACAGCGTTTTCCAAAAACTTTGTTAAAAACTCCCGACGCTAACATGAGTTGATGTTAGCGTCGGGAAATTTTTGCCCTAGGCAAAGTTTTTAGAGCTGTAACAGGAAACTCTTAAAAACACATTACTCGTATTCCATTATCTGGAAGCAAACCCTATCATAGACATAACAAAAATGGCAGAATCTGTCGGTCTTTCATTTAACACCACAACATCTACCGTCAAACGGCTTACGGATATGAAAATTTTAGTTCAGACTTCCAACGCAAGCCGCAACCGCACCTTTGCCTATAAAGAGTATTTAGATTTATTGCGGGATGGGACGTGAATAAGTTGGTTACTCGTAATTCACTAATTTACGTTTTCTCATTGCTATGCGGATTACATAACAGGGATTATTAAAATATTTATTAACATCGTCATTCAATAGAAAGTTTTGTAACTTTATTTGTATTATAGCCCCCGGTACCAGTTTTCGTATGCGCAATATCATATTGGCTAGGAACACCATCAATGCTTGAATCTTTATACGTGTCTTTGTTGACATTACTGCTATTGAAAGCAGTATATACCATTTTCATTTCACCATCAACCGCAGCATATGAAACGCCATATCCGTTTTTAGTAACCGAATCAGAGCTGCTCGAAGAATTAATCTGATAATTTTCTCTTGTCTTTGCGATTCCTTCTTCTGAACTTAAATCAATACCAGCATTCTTTAACCCCTCATAAAAACCATTTACAGTTTTTTGCTCTCCAGCACTAAGGCCGGTCAATTTATCTAAATCGCTCACCCAACCAGACCAATCTTCGCCATCCTGCTTTCCTTTAAACCAGCCCCTGTTTTCAATGTAAGCATCTACTGTACCATCTGGCAGAACTATAACATTAACATAGTTGCTAGGCAATTGGAATCTATCTCCTTTTTCACCTATACCATTTCTCCAAAAATTACCTGCTAAACCTTCCCCTACCTTTTTCATATTTGCCAAATCTTTTTCTTGCGGTGTACGAGAATCAGTAAAATTAGCTAACAATTCAGCTGTATTATCAAATACACCCTTCACAGCATTACCCAATCCACCGCCCTGCAGCATCATTGCAATGCCAACAATAAACGAAAGTAGCAGGGCATACTCCACAATGCCCTGACCTTTTTCTTTCAAATACTTAATAATAGCTGTCATGTACAGTGCCTTCTTCCCTCAAAACAGAAAACTATTTATTATTTATTATAGATGTAATTAATCTATCCCATCTAATTTGTTGTTAAACTGGGTCCAATTATCATTCCCCGATTCAGCGTTCATAGCAAGCGTTGTTTGATATTGATAACCAGATTGTTTATAAACATCTTTGTTTATAGTTCCTTTTCCATATCCCCAATACGAAATATCTCCATTTTTGCTAAAAACAACAGCATAGCCTTGGCGTAGGTCCCCGCCATCAGAAGCAGAATTAATCTTCATTGCATTTTGATTGAATAAATCAATCCCCGCATTTTGTAAGGTTTGATTATATAAGTTATATTTATCTGGATCAGTTTCTTTAATATCAGAAAGCCAAAAAGACGTTGGATTCTTATCGCCATCTACAAATAAGTCTGCCGTTCCGTCCGGAAAAACATAAGCAACTGCAAAGTTTTTTTGAATTACCAATTTTCCATCATCAATTACATTCCATGTTGCCGTATTATTAGGACTTGTACTTGCCTTAAAACTGTTTGCAAAAGCATTTCCCAATTTTTTCATATTTGCCTTATCGGCAGCCAAACGACCATCAGGAGTATTCAGGTCAAACTCTTCTCCACCTGCAAGTACTTCTGCCACATCATCAAACACACCTACCACAGCGTCCTTCAATCCAACACCGTTCAACATCAT
The DNA here is from genome assembly GCA_017443005.1 of Acidaminococcaceae bacterium. GTDB lineage: Bacteria > Bacillota > Negativicutes > Acidaminococcales > Acidaminococcaceae > Succiniclasticum. The sequence goes on along the minus strand of JAFSPK010000065.1, from coordinate 5,070 downwards.
GGCAATGCCAACAATAAACGCAAGAAGCAAGGCATATTCCACAATACCCTGGCCTTTTTGTCTCAGTTTTAATTTCAAATAATCACAAATTGCAACCATCCCACAACTCTCCTTTTCACTGCCTCGCCTGAACTCAAATATATTTTACTTGTTGCCCGTGTTTTTCATTTTTTGCTTTTTCATTTTTGCTTTTCACGCTTTTTGTTTTTCATTTTTCAAGCAACACGTTTCCAAAACGCCATCGCGAATTCGCTTGTTCTTTTACCTGTTCTTTTACCAATGCAGCAATAGTGAGCAAAATTTTTCATTACACTTTACCGATGGTAATAATAACACAAAACTTTTACTTTATGCAACACATTTAAAAATATTTCTGCAAAAACCGCCAGCAAGCGTGCAGACGAATATTCATCGTTCATTAAGACTATAAGTAAAACGTATTTAGTCTTAATCGTTTTTATTTTAAATGAAAAAGACAAAATATATATTGAAATTTGTCTTTATGTGTGTTCCGTAAGCGGGCCGAATTATGGGATGAGTTTGACCACCTGTACCAGACTCTTTTCACGAACAGCAGCCAGTATATCAAAATTATTGAGCAACTAAGCAAAAAACGCATGGGACTGACCCGGAGTGAAATTTCGAAAAAGACAAACCTGCCCGCTAACGGCGCCCTGTCTAAAATGCTGCATGACCTGGCCGGTTCCGGCTTTATCAGGAAATACGCTTTTTATGGCCGCAAATCGAAAGATACGCTGTATCAATTGTCAGATTACTATTCGCTTTTTTACTACAGGTTCATTAAAGACAGATTTGGCAAAGACGAAAACTTCTGGAGCCATACGTTAGATAACCCGGCCCGTCGCGCGTGGGCAGGACTCACCTTTGAACAGCTTTGTAAAGATCATATTCCTCAGATCAAAGAAAAATTGGGGATAGCCGGGGTCCTGTCCGAAGAATCCTCCTGGTACGGCTCCATTGGAGGAGAAACGGAAGACAGCAGCAATGGCGCGCAAATTGATTTACTGATTGACCGACGCGACCAAGTTATCAATATCTGTGAAATTAAGTTTTCCATAAACGAGTTTCAGATAGATAAAGAATATGATCAAAAACTGCGCAATAAAATTTCCGTTTTCCGCCAGGCGACCAACTGCAGAAAAACAATCCAGTTATCCATGATAACCACATTTGGAATGCAAAAAAATAAGTACAGCAGTATCGTGAGCAATGAAGTGCGCCTGGACGATTTGTTCCGGTAAACCACAAAGAAAAAGCTTGCAACTTTTGCCAATACTAACACAAAACTTTTACTTCATGCAATACATTTAAAATATTTTTGCCGGTTATTTAAGTTAACCGCCTACGCAACGCCGGCCGGGTTTTCCAGCAAATCTTCTACAGAGCAGCCAATGACCCGCGACAACTTGTAAACTGTCTGCGCCTGCGCCTTGTCAATGTCATTGATCCGCTGCTCATACATTTGAATCATTTTGCAGCTCCTCTCTCAGTATATCCAGCACAAAAATATCATCACGATAGCTACGGCCTTTCGCAATCTCGTCACGGTAAGTCTGCCGGGCCTTTGCGTCCCGCATGATAAATTTGTATCATTGCAATGATAGTTTGTCAAGATGAAGGAAAAGCCCCGTGCGGGTTGCCGCACGGGGTGTGTTATTGTTTGAATAAAGACACCTGTAGTGAAAGCAGACACTGAGTATTCGTTGTCTTTAGATCAAATAATGATAAATTCTTCATTTAAAAGTGCCATTGTACCCTGTGGTCAACTTTGTTTCCAAATTTCCAGATGAGTCCTTCTTAACCATAACTTCAAGCCCTGATGAAATCCCGGCGCCGTTATCCTTACTCTGGCTTCCAGGATCTATAACTACTTTAGCCGATTTAACTGTCCACGTACTCGTATCATTTTTATCAGGTTTATCGTATTCAACTCTAAGCTTTACTCCATTTCCACCAACAGCAGGACCATTATTGGCATATGATAAGGTGCCAGCAGCAAGTCTGTCATATTGATTAACTGCATAATCAGAAACTAGAGAACGATTGGAAGGATCATAACTTCCAGTACCACTATAATCCCCTTGCAGCCAACTTAATACCTGATCATTGTAATTTTTTGTATATGCTTTCGTTCCGTTAGTAAATGTGTATGTATCGTCTGCACTACTACTTAATTCATGCGTTATAAAATGCATTCCATCACTAGTCTGTACAACCCAACCTAAAGCATTATTAACAAAGTTCGTGCCATCATTCAAAATTGGTATGGGATTACCATTTTCATCTAATACATATTCCGTAATTTTATTACCTTTTTCATTGAGTACATAATCACCATTTTCATCTTTTTTATACTGGGTTTTGTAACCATGATCTTTACCGTTCAACAATGCCACCATTTCTGAATAGGATTTCCCAATAAAAAATGTAGCAAGATTTTGCAATGCGGTTTGGTCAGCGGTCAGCCGTGCTGCAGCATTCCCGGAATTATATCCCGATCTATCCATCTTGCCCCAAGCAACCGAGCTTTCGCCGCTCAATAAACTTGCCACATCATCAAACACGCCCTTTACCGCGCCGCTCAAATTCGCACCATTCAGCATCATGGCAAGCCCCACGATAAACGCAAGTAACAGAGCATATTCCACGATGCCCTGGCCTTTTTTGTTTAGTTTTTTTAAACATACATGAGCCGCAGTCATACAGCAATACCCCTGATCTACAGTTTTATATATTTAAAGATGAACACAATTATTCAAGAATGATACTGAGCCTGCCATAAGACAAACGTTGACATGACCTGGTTTCAATTTACGGAATACCCTCTCCAGCCCTGTCCGGTAACGGTTATATTAAGGTTGTCTGCTACCGCGCCATTGGCATTACCTTTATGCGCAACGACGCTTACGCTCTTAACTTTATTGTCTTCATAATGAAGCTGCGCCGTAATCGTTCTCTGATTCGTATCGCCCGTCATTCCATCTGAATAGAAAAACCTGTCCTCGGATATCGTTTTACCGCTTATACGACTGCTTTTATAATCAGTCGTCGTAGCCTGCCCACCCGTTACATATCCAATTGCATTCATCTGGTTGTCATGCCCCAGTGTAACATAAGGATTACTTGCATCATAATGATCCCAGTATGTCAAAAGAGTAAAAGTTTTTGAATTTCCGTTAGCATCTGGATTCACATTATCCATGGTAGCATTCGGCATCAGCTTTTGTAATTCTGTTAAAGCGTCTTCCTTGCTAAGTCCCAACAAATTTTGTACCAGCGCCTGTAATCCTTCCTGATCCGCTTTAACGCGTTTAGCATTGGCTACGCTGGCAAGCTGGCTGTTCGTAGCATTATGCAATTCTCCATAATATTGAGTATAAGTTCTGTAAGCAAGAAAATCAGCCACGTAATCGTACACGTCAATTACGCTGTTTTTCAACCCAGCGCCGTTCAGCATCATGGCAATGCCGACAATGAACGCCAAAAGCAGGGCATATTCCACTATGCCCTGACCTTTTTGTTTTACTGTTTTAGCAACGTTTTGCATCATCCGGCTCACCTCTTCATGCTGCTTTGTGACGTTTTATGATGCCTGGTATTGATTTACATTTAAAATGTATTATACTCTTCCAGTGCCAACTCTCCACTATAATTTTATATGATAATTCCGATTCACGCAAGCACTTTTTCACTTCAACCAGCAAAATATTGTGCATATTCCGGCTGAACGGCATGCGCTTTCCATTAGTAGCGGCACGCCCCCTCTGGTCAATTCGGCATAAAATTCCGCTTATAGCGGCATAATAGTTTAATACGTGTTATAGTACTTTCGTAGCCCAACTACGAAAGGAGGCATGAAAACCATGCAAAGCTACAACACGATTCTCGGCGTAATCAACATGCGCCAAAACAAATGCACGTTTTCAACGATCCAGCAGCGATACCACATTGGTTCCAACGCAACCCAGCTTATCCTAAAAAGGTTCAAAGAGTCTGGGATTGCCTTGGTAGAACTTAGAAAGATGGCTCCGCATGAAGTGGAAACTCTCTTCTATCCGCCGCTGAACCTGAAACGCAAGGACATCCCTGAACCGGATTTCCAGTACTGGTACGACCGCATCCATGCGAAAGACAGCAAAGTGAACCTTGCCTATTGCTGGATCGAGTACCGGGAACAAAATCCTGACGGCTATGGACATTCCCAGTTTTACGAATACTACAAACGTTTCGTAAAAGAAAATTATGGAACGGAAGCGAACGTATCCATGGCTGTGGAGCGCATCCCCGGTGAAAAGATGTACATCGACTGGGTTGGGGACCAGCCGGAACTTCTGGTAGACGTTGTAACGGGAGAACTTCGTAAAGTCCATCTCTTTGCTACAACGCTCGGCATCAGCAGCGAAATCTATGCCGAAGCATTTTTGAATGAAAAGCTGCCAAGCTTTATCACCGGAACGGTTAACGCCATCCAGTTTTACGGAGCGGTAGCCAAATATTTTGTCCCGGATAACCTGAAGACTGCGGTCAAAAAACACACAAGAGATGAGCTGACATTGCAGTCCGCTTTTTCCGTCCTGGAAGATTTCTACGACACGATTGTCCTTCCGCCGCCCCCTTACAAGCCAAAAGGCAAAGCTACTGTAGAGGGGCATGTGAAGTATCTGGAAACGCATCTTGTAGAAAAGCTGAAAGAGAAGAAATACACAAGCCTGGAACAGATTAATGCGGAAATCAAAAAAATAGTAGTGGTACTCAATTCCCGCAATTACCAGGGCAAAACCTTCTCACGGCAAGATGTGTTCGAGAAGTATGACAAACCGTGCATGAAACCACTGCCAGGCGATCGCTTCACGGTCTGTGACTATAAGTATGTGCTTAGTGTCCCGGATAATTACTGGAAAGCCTACACAAAGCCACAGTTACGAGACCTTCAAGACTCACATAAAACCTGAATCTACCGTTATTCATGACAAAGAGTCTGTACACCGCAAACTGATTGATAAATTATCATTGAAAAGCCAGGCTTACGCATCAAAAGACCTGAAAGGG